>NZ_JBWZCI010000034.1:0-29407 GCF_059383495.1 Pseudarthrobacter sp. RHLT3-21 | reverse complement strand
TGCAGGCGGAGCAGCGGGTACCAGCCTTCCAGGATCTGGTACTCATCTTCGATCAACAGCGCAATCTTGGATCCATGCAAACTCATGGGGTCGCTACCTTTCTCATTGTGTGAATTCAAAACGGGGGTTAAGGCCCCGCCCATCCGGGGCGGCTTCTGCGTCCCGACCATGCAGACCCGGGGTCCGGACAGTTTCGGAACGGCCGGTGAATGCCGGAAAACTGTTCCGGTCCTCTCCCTGCCCTTCGCGTCCAATCATCCGGTCATCAGGTGGTCTGAACTCTGCCGTATTTGCATATCGATGTCAAGGGTTTGAAATGGTCTGCGGCCGGATGGCTGCGCTCGTTAAATCCCGCGGCAGACCACGTGCTCCCATGCACGACGGGCGTTCCCAGGGAGCCATAGCCCCGGGACGCAGCTTGCAAGCGGCCCGTCCGATCCGCGTGGGACAGGGGCGCGGGAAGTTCTCCTTGTAGAAAATGCGTGGCTTATCCGAGTGTTCGGGCTGCCGACCGGATCAGCATGGCAACGGAGGTTGCGCCGGGATCGATGAACCCTCGGGACTTCTCGCGGGCGTAACTTGATTTCCCTTTACGGGCGACCATGTCGGCGGTCGCATCACGACCGGCCGCAGCCGCTGCCGCGGCGGATTGCAGGGCCTCCGACGGGGACTTCTTCGCCGTCAACTGCGCCCGCAGCGCCTGGACGGAGGGTGCCAGCGCGTCATACATGGTCTTGTCCCCCTGTTTGACGTTGCCGCGCTCAACGACGCCCTGCGCGGCCGCCTCGAAGGCGTCTGACAGCAGCCCGGCGTTGATCGACGGCGCGTCGCCCACGGTACGGGCCATCCGCAGGAAGATCGTTCCGTAGAGGGCTCCGCTGGATCCGCCGACCGAGGACACGATGTGCAGGCCGACCTGCTTGAGGAACTCCCCGGGAAGCGCCGTGCTGTCCCAACCCGGCACGGACTGCAGCAGTGCCGACATCCCGCGCTCCATATTCGAACCGTGATCTGCGTCGCCGCTGGCGGCATCCAGATCGCTGAGGACGACGTGCTGCTCGATGATCTGGTGTGCAAAGTCCAGGATCCAGCGCTCCAGGTCCGGTCTGGTCAGGCTCATATCCGTGGTGTTCATCCTCATCGTCCCCATCTCAGTGCGACTGTCTGGACCGGAGCATCCCAAAGCCTGGTCAGCTCCGGGTCAAGTTCCAGGAAGGTTACGGCGGCTCCGGCCTGATCGAGGGAAGTCACGAAATTTCCCACCAGCTGACGTGTGACGCGGGCGCCGCGGGCTTCTGCCGCCGCGGCAAGTTCACCGGCCAGAAGATACATTTCCTGGTGCGGCGTGGCTCCCATCCCGTTGACAAGCATGAGCAGCTCGGCGCCTTCCGCCGGCGCGATGTCGGATAAGACCTCGTTGACCATCAACCGTGCAATTTCCTGTGCGCTTGTCATCGGGACCCGTTCGCGCCCGGGTTCACCGCTGATGCCGATGCCCAGATCCATGTCGGTATCGGCAAGTTCGTAGACTGGTTTTCCGCGTGCAGGCGGAGTGCACGAGGACAATCCGACCGCGAACGTCCCGGATCGGGAGACCACCTTCTGGGCAAGGGCCAGCACTTCGGCCAGCTCCGAGCCTTCCTCGGCGGCGGCCCCGGCGATCTTTTCGACAAGAACCGTGGCCCCGAGGCCCCTCCGGCCGGCGGTCTCCCCGTCGTCGGGGATCGATACGTCATCATTGACGACAACCTGGGCCACTTGGATATCTTCGAAAAAGAGGATCTCCTGGGCCATCCCAAAATTCATGACCTCGCCCGTAAAATTCTTGATAATGTGCAGAACGCCCTTTCCTGAGTCGGCGCGGCGGGTGGCGGCCACGATCTGATTCGGGACCGGAGATGTGAAGATCTGCCCCGGTGCGGCGGCATCAAGCATTCCGTAGCCGACGAAACCGGTATGCGTCGGTTCGCAGCCCGACCCCCCGCCGCCCACAAGGCCCACCTTGGGACGCGAGGGAAGTTCCCGGCGCTGAAGCACGCGGTTGCCGGCGTCCCAGTCCAGGATCCCCCGGTGCGCGCCGACCAGCCCTGCCACGTAGTCATCGACCGCGGCAGACGGTTCATTCATGAATTTTTTCATCGGTTTTCCACTACCTCCGGCACTAGGACCGCGCGTTATGTCACGGTCGCCCCGATCATATTTATTGGTTCGATGATCGGGTGGTCTGACCAAAAGTTTTCCCCAGGAACCCGTTCCCGTCAATCCCCCGCCTCCGGCTTCCCAAAAAAATCGGCGCAACTACTCCATCCGGATGACCCTGAAACACGAAACCGCCCCTGCACCGAGCAGCGCACGTTAGGCGCCATCCCGGCCGCCGTGACAGAAATCACGGAAAGGTATTGACAGAGATCTTGGTCCTCTCGTAGTGTTCAGACCACCGGATCACCTGCCATCCAGTTCTCTGTGCAGGGCAGGTGGCCCGTGAGGCTTGAAGTCCGCGGCCGCGCGGAAAACCGATGGGCGCCGGCGATGCTGCCGGCACCCGCAACAAGGAGAAGAAATGTCGTCACTGGACTACACCTACGAAAACATTGATAAAGTCATCGACCGTTCGCACTACCTTGCTCCGACCATCGATCCAAAGAAGACGATGCTGCTCGTCCTCGACATGCAGAAGGCCTGCGCAGAGCCCGGTGGGGCAATGTACATTCCCAGCGTCGGCGGTGCCCCGGAGGGCAAGGACGTCATCGAGCCGGTGAAGAACGTGCTCGAAGCCTGCCGCGCAAAGGGGATCCCGGTCGTTTGGTCGCTGTGGGGCCTGCGCGCGGATGGCAAGGACGCTGGCTATGCCGACGTCAAGTGGGGCCTTGAAGGTCAGCTTGAAAGCTTCCCCGGGTCCTGGGGCAACGGCGGCGACGAGCTCGTGGATGAGCTCAAGCCGCTCGACGATGAGCCCGTGATCCGCAAGCACCGTTTCTCCTCGTTCTACGGCACCCCGCTGAGCGAGTACATGCGCCGCGCGGGGGCCGACACCCTCGTCGTCGCAGGACTCTCCTCGGGCAACTGCCAGATTGCCACGGCCATCGACGGCGCCAACCAGGACTACAAGATTATTGTCCTGGCCGACACCACCGCCGCCATTCCCTCGGGCCAGGACGACCCGCCGGGCTACGGTCAGCACTGGGAAGCGCTGCGCAACATCCAGGCCAACCACGGCGACGTGCGCACGAGCAAGGAATTCCTCGAACTCATCGACGCCGCCTGAACTGTCTGCGGTGCGCGGACCTCGTCCCGCCGACCTCCGGCGGGACGAGGTCCTCGACAGCACCTGCTGCCCCAGACTGACAGCAGCCTTCCACTGGACCGGTGGCAGCCAACCATTACAAGTTATCAGACCACCGGGTTACCGGGGTACCAGCTGTGAAGCCGTTTCGACAATGAGGTCACCTGGAATGAACAACAACGAAAACTCTCAAAGCGTCCCTGCCGGACCTGCCGATCCGCCCATCGTGTCCGTGCGGGGAACCGGCAAGGTCTACCCCGGAGTCGTGGCCCTGGCCGAGGTCGACATCGATCTGCGTCCCGGCGAAATCCACGGGCTCCTCGGCGAGAACGGGGCCGGAAAATCGACCCTGATCAACATCCTTTCCGGAACCGTCTCCCCCACGGCCGGAACTATCCGGGTCTCCGGCTCCGAGGTCACCATCGCCACTCCCCGCGATGCCCAGGACCTCGGCATCTCAACCGTCCACCAGGAACAATCCCTAGCCCCGAATCTCACCGCGGTGGAAAACATCTTCCTCGGCCGTGAGATTATCACCGGCAGGAACCGTCTCGCCGGCGTCCTCGACGAAAAGGAAATGCGCACCCGGGTCCTTGAACTCACGCACGAGTTCGGCCTCACCGACCACGACATCAAAGTCCCTGTCGAGGCCCTCGGTGCCCTGAAACAGCACGTCGTCCAGATCATCAAAGCCCTGGCCTTCCGGACACAGGTCCTGATCCTCGATGAACCCACCTCCGGGCTGGCGGACCACGAACGCCTCACACTGTTCAGCTATATGCGCCAATTGCGCCAAAAGGGCATCTCGCTTCTGTGGGTCACCCATCGGCTCGACGAGCTCTTCGGTCTGGCGGACACCATAACCGTGCTCCGCGACGGGCGGCTTGTCGCAACCGTGGACCCTGCCGAGCAGACCGCGGACTCGCTCGTCCGTCTCATGGTCGGGCGCTCCAACCTTGCCGCGCGGGAAGACATCGTCGAGGAAGGGCGAGCCCACGGCTTCACCGGAGCCCGGGATGAAGTCCTGCGGCTGGAATCGGTCACCCGACACCCCCTTCTTCATGAGATCAGTCTGTCCGTCCGCCGGGGGGAGGTCCTCGGGCTGGCGGGCATCGCCGGAGCGGGGCGCACGGAAACCGCCATGATCGTCCTGGGCGCCGACCACCCGGACTCCGGAAGCATCCTCCTGCATTCCAAACCGGCCGTCATCCGCTCCCCGCGCGACGCTCGACAGAAAGGCATCGCCTACGTGCCCGAAGAGCGCAAAACCCACGCCATTCTCGGGGACTTCTCGGTCAAGAGGAACATCACGATCTCGGATCTGAAAAGGACAGCCGCGGGAGGACTGTTCCTCCGCGGCGGCCAAGAGACAGCGACCGCCAAAAAATATGTCAAAGACCTGGGGGTGAAAACGAGCTCCGTGCAGGAAAAAATCCGCAACCTCAGCGGCGGGAACCAGCAGAAGGTCATCATCGCCCGGTGCCTCTTCACCGAGCCCGACCTGATTATTTTCGATGAGCCGACCCAGGGTATCGACGTCGGTGCCAAAGCCGAGGTCTACCGGCTGATCTACGAATTCGTGGACCAGGGCGGAGCCGCGATCGTGATCAGCTCCGAGCTGCCCGAACTGATCCGCGTATCAGACCGCATCGCCGTCATGCGCGAAGGAACCATCGTCGGCGAGCTTGAGAGCACAGGCCGGGATGAAGCAGCCTCCGAAACCAGCGAACTCGGCGAACGGATCATTTCTCTGGCCACCCGAGGAGCAGTCGCAGCATGAACATTTTCCAGCGTTTTTCTCGAGTACTCGCCATTGACGGCGTCGCCGTTTCGATCGTCTTCCTGATCATGTGTGTCTACTTTGCCATCGCATCACCCTATTTCCTCAGCCCGGACAACATCTACAACACCTTCGTCGAATCCGTTTCAGCGGTGCTGCTGGCGGCCGGCCTGACCTTCGTCCTGATCAGCGGCGGAATCGACCTGTCCATCGGGTCCAACATCGGTCTGAGCGCGGCCGCCGCGCTCTTCGCCATCATGAACGGAACCCCCACCGTCTTCGCGGTCCTCGCCGGGATCGCCACCGGGCTGATCTTCGGTCTCGTGAACGGGGCCTTCGTTGCCCGGTTGGGGGTGAGTGACTTCATCGTCACCCTGGCCACCCTGAGCATAGGGGCAGGCGTGCTCCAGGTCTTTACCGCCCGCACTCAGCTCACCGGCACCACGGACAGCTCCTTCCTCGCCCTCGCAGGCGGGAAGATCGCCGGTGTCCCGACAGGCGTGCTCATCACGGCCGTGATTCTGATCATCCTGGAGGTCGCGCTTGTCAAGACACCTTTCGGACGTACGGTCTACGCCGTCGGCATCAACCCGAACGCAGCATACCTGGCCGCGGTCAGCGTGCGCAGGACCAAGTTCGCGGTCTTCGTCATCTCCGGAATTGTCGCTGGCGTCGGTGGCGTGCTCCTGGCATCCAAACTCAATTCCGTCCAACCCGGGCTCGGGGGCGGTTATGAACTCACGGCGATTGCCGGGTGTGTGGTCGGCGGTGTCGCCCTGGCGGGCGGCCGTGGAAGCATCTGGCGGGCCGCGCTCGGAGCCTTCTTCCTTTCCATCCTCAGCCGTGGCCTGCAGCTGATCGGTGTCGACCCGCTGTGGTTCTCGATCGTGACCGGTGCGGCCATCGTTGCCGCGGTGGCTTTCGACCGCGGCGCCCAAAAATGGCTGCAGTCCATGCTCCGACCGGTATCCCCCTTAACGGTCGCAACCCAGAATCCTCAGTGAGGCCCGACATGTCTTCTTCCCTGAACACACCTGCCCTCGGTTACCGGATCGAAAGGCTCCTCGCCAAACCGGGCTCCGGCCTGGTCTTGCTGCTTGTCCTGTTCATCATCGCGATGACCTTCGTGTCGCCTGCCTTCCTCAGTTTCGGAAACTGGGAGAACATCGCCAACCAGGCTGTTTTTGTGCTCCTTCTCGCGCTGGGCATGACGATCGTGCTCATCGCGCGCGGAATCGACCTGTCCGTTGGTTCCGTCATGGGCCTCTCGGCCGGCGTGTGCGCTTTCCTGATCAATCAGGGACTGATTTTCCCGCTCGCATTGTTCGCAGGCATCGCCTGCGGACTCTTCTGCGGCCTGTTGAACTCACTGATGATCACAAAACTGGGGCTGCCCGACTTTGTTGCGACTCTCGCCATGCTCGGTGTTGCCCGAGGCGTGCTCTTCCTCTGGACTAAGGGAACACCCTTCACCCGCTACATGACGCCCGAATACAGGCTCGTCGGAGGCCAGGTCAAGCTCGGAGGGATCATCAGCATTCCGATCATCGTTGCCATCATCTTGTGCATCCTCGTATCACTGATGCTGCGCAAATCGGTTATCGGGCGCCATCTGTACGCTGTCGGCGGCAGCCCGGACGCAGCCCGGCTCTCCGGTATTTCAGTCCCCGCCGTGAAGACGTTCGCCTACGTGGTCAGCGGCGGCTGTGCCGGCCTGGCCGGCGTCATCCTCGCAGGGCGCGCCACCAACGTCGCCCCCACCCTGGGAACCGGCTACGAAATCCTGGCTATCACCGCCGCCATCATCGGCGGCGCAGCCCTGACCGGGGGACGCGGCCGGATGGTCGGCGCCATACTCGGAGCCCTGACCATCACACTGATCGCCAACGCCATGAACATCGCCGGCATCACCTCCGAATGGCAGCAGGTAGTCACCGGAATCATCCTGTTGCTCGCCGTGCTTCTTGACCGTCTCACGGCGTATTTCAAGCAGCGCCAGACCAGCGCAGAAATCGAACACTACCCGCAACAAAAACCTGCCCCCGCGACCGTGGCCAAGCAGGCCCTGAGCTGATCCACCATTCCCGGCACCGGACCCGTCTGACCCACCAATGCCGACCCTGCCAAAACACCGCATCCCCGCCCCACAGCCTGAATTTCAAAGGAGAAATACAATGGAAACAACCCCTCCCCGGAACGAGAACCTGACGTCAGGATCCACGCGCCGCCACCTCCTCGGGGCAGGTGCGCTGATGGGAACGCTCGGTCTGCTCACCGCCTGCACAACTCCTCCCGGTGGATCGACGGCCGGTGGCGGAGGCGGAGGCGGCGGCCAGGAAGGCAATGCGGATTTCACCGCCGCTGTCAAGAAGCTCGTCAACGGGCGCACCGTCCAGGTCGGCTTCACCCCCCCGGTGCTTTCCGAGTACTACACCCAGATGGAAAACGCCGCCTTCACCCGGATGGCACAACTGGAGGAACTGTACGGAGTGAACTGGAAGTGGGAGAAGTCCTCACCCACGGGCAACTTCAGCGCCGTTGAACAACAGATCAGCACCGTCCAGACCTGGACCAGCCGGAAGTTCGACATCGTTTTCATCTGCACGGGCGCGAACTTCGCGACCATGCAGGGTGTCTACAAGACCGCAATGGATGCGGGCACCAAGATCTTCCAGTTCAACCAGCCCGTCGAACTGTATCCGGTCGATCAGATCAACACCGTCTCTAACATCGGCTACGACAACCGCTGGCAATCCGGCTACGTGGCCGGAAAGTTCATCGCGGACACCCTCAAGGGCAAGGGCAAGATCGTCCAGATCATGGGCCCCGCCGGTTCCGACTGGACCAAAGCGCGACTGATCGGCTTCAACCAGGCCATGGCCGAAAACCCTGGCATAGAGGTAGTCGGCAGCGCCGACGGTGGATACCTGCGCGACAAAGGACTCTCCGCAGCCCAGGACCTTCTCACGCGTCACCCCGACATCAACGCCATTTACGGTGAGAACGAGGACATGGCACTCGGCGCTTCACAGGCAGTCGACGCCGCAGGACTGAAACAATGGGACGGCTCACAGGGCATCGTCATCGTCGGAGCCGACGGGTTGCTGTCAGGTATGGATGCAATCCGAAACGGCAAGCTGACAGCTTCGGTGGACGTGAACTCCGTCGACAATGGAACCAAGATGATTGACACCGCGTTCCAGTCCGTCGTCCTGGGAAATTACGTCCCGAAGATTTCGAACATCACAACCCACCTCGTGACCAAGGACAACGTGGACACGTACTCCGCCTACATCAGCGGCATCATGTCACCCCCGAAGAAATACTGAACCGGGCACTCCACCGTGCCCGCCGCCTTCGGTCTGCAGCCGACTCCGGCGAGTGCGAAGGGTGGGCGGCGGCAGAACCTTCCTACGCCGCCCACCGGCCCGAATCCCCAGCGAGTGGTTCATAAGCCTGCTGATGGTTAGTGATCAGGCCACCGGACCAGTATGATGAAATATGCCGGAGAGCCATTTCCGGGCGGCGAAGGAGAGACCATGGCTGAATATGCAAGCAAGATCGAGCGCGTCGAGCGGCTGCGGGTATCGGACTCCGTCGCCGCCCAACTGACGCAGCTCATCACCAAGGGCGTCTACGCGGTAGGGGAGAAACTTCCTGCCGAACGCGTCCTTGCGGAGGAGTTCGGGGTGAGCCGCAGTTCGATGCGTGAAGCCATCCGAGGCATAGAGGCAAGTGGCCTGCTCAACAGCAGCCATGGCGTCGGGGTCTTCGTGGTCAGCAATGCCGTTTCCACCGCAGGCCGGTCCGACCTGCTCGTGTTCGAGGACTTTACCGTGCCCGAGCTGTTCGAGGTACGGCGGATGATGGAACGGGACGCGGCCGGTTGGGCGGCAAAGAGAATTACCCCCGCGTTGACCTCGGAGCTGGAGAGCATCATGGAACAGTGCGCAGATCCGGACCTCTCGGACGAGGACTTCGTGCGGCTGGATATCAAGCTCCATCAAACAATTGCGAAGGCTTCGAGAAACGAATTGCTGGCCACCCTCTATGGCGGCCTGGAACCGACGCTTCTGAAATACTCCCTCCGCGTGATAGCACTGCCCGGGCGGCGTGAACACTCCCACGCAGGACACGGCAGAATTGTCGACGCGATCGTCACCGGGCGGGTACGCGAAGCGCGCGAGGCCGCCGTAGCCCACATTCGCGACGTCGAACGGGACATCGCCAAGAACCTGGCCCAACCGGTAGCCAGCCAGGGATAAGAGCGGGCTCCGGCGGCGCACCGTATAACGCGGTCGCGGCAGGATCAGCTCAATCTTCCCGGATTTCTGCCCCCGGAGCCCGACTAACGAAGGAAAAACGGACAAAGACATGGTCGCATCTCCCCCCCAACAGCCGACGCCTCCGCTGGCCGGTCAGGTGATAGCGGTGCTGCGCACCACTCACGCCAGTGAATACCCGCCCGTGATTGAAAAGCTGCTCTCCGGGGGCGTCCGGTTCATCGAACTCACACTCACCACCCGGGACGTGTTCGATCTTCTTCCAGACATCAGGAGCACATTCGAAGACGCCGCGGAGATAGGCATCGGCACCGTCACCACCACAGGACAGGCCGAACGCTCCCTTGACGTCGGAGCACAGTTCCTTGTGACACCTTCAATGAACCTCGACATCGTGCACGCCGCCGTGTCCCGCGGAATCCCCATCATCCCCGGCGGACTGACCCCTACCGAACTGCACGCAGGCTGGAGTGCAGGCGCGACGGCCGTCAAGGTCTTCCCCGCTTCCACCGTGGGGCCGGACTACATCGGCCAACTCCACGGCCCTTTCCCGCAGATGCAACTCATACCCAGCGGCGGCGTCAGCATCGAGGACGCCCCCCGATGGATCCAGGCCGGCGCCCTGGCCGTCAGCCTTGGCGGCCCGCTGATAGGGGACGCATTCGCCGGCGGCAGTCTTGCCCAACTCACAGACCGGGCACGGCGCGTCACCGAACTGGTGGCAGCGGCAGCCGAGGAACGCAAAGGCACTGACCGGTGACCATCCCGAATCGGGCGGCCGATAGCGCTGCCGTCACCCCATGCCACATCACAGACGTCGTCACCATGGGCGAAACCATGGCGCTGATGAAGGCCGAAACACCCGGACCCCTGGCCCACGTAGCCTCACTGAGCCTGGGCATGGGGGGAGCCGAGAGCAACTTTGCCATAGCCCTACGCAGGCTCGGCACCTCGGTAACATGGGCAGGCAGAGTCGGAGCCGACAGCCTGGGAGACATGGTGCTGCGCGAACTCGCGGCCGAAGCGATCAACACCATCGCGATCCGTGACGACACAGCTCCCACCGGACTCATGATCAAAGAACGCAGAACCGCTGACGCGGTGAAGGTCTGGTACTACCGCAGGGGCAGCGCCGGATCCCGGCTATGCCGCGACGACGTCCCGGCGGAACAGATCACCCAAGCCAAACTGCTCCACATAACGGGCATCACACCAGCCCTGTCTGCTAGCGCAGCGGACGCGGTCAGCTACGCCCTCGACTGTGCAAAGGAGGCCGGCACTCTGGTCTCCTTCGATCTGAACTACCGGGCAGCGCTGTGGTCCCCCGAAGAAGCAGGAGAACAATACCGCCGGATCGTACCCCGGGCCGACGTCGTCTTCGCGGGGGACACGGAAGCGGCCATGGCGGTCGGTGCAGGAGGAGACCCGTGGGATCTTGCCCGGCGAATGACCGAGCTGGGCGCCCCCCAAGCCGTCATCAAACTCGGCGCCGACGGATGCGTCGCCGTTGTGGACGGCACACCCCACGCGCAGGGTGCCATCCCCATCCGGGCGGTGGACACCGTCGGAGCCGGAGACGCCTTCGTAGCCGGCTATATCGCCGAAATGCTCAACGGCAAGGACGTTCCCCAACGCCTGCTGACAGCCGCACGGACAGGCGCGTTCGCTTGCCTGGTTCCCGGAGACTGGGAAGGCATGCCCCGGCGTAGCGAACTGGACCTGCTGGACGCAACAGAACCCGTCTCCCGATAAAAGACCGCACGTCCGTCACCGTGTACGTGAAAGGGCCTGAAGTCCAGTGCCTGACATGACCGAGCGCCTGGAAAGGAGAAAAATCAGCAATCCACCAGCCACACCGGCGACCCGCGTCCTGGCAGAAACGCTGGCCCCCTGGAAGCTAGCCTTCGACAACCACCGGCCCGAAGACATGGCCGGACTCTTTTCACCCGATGCGCTCTTCCAGGGGTTCACCCCCGCTCTGCTCACGGGGCGCGAAGAAATCTTCGGGTACTACGATGCGCTGGCCCCCGGCATCACGACCAGCTTTCAAGTAGTCCAGACACGTGAGCTGGCCCAGAACATTATCATCGGATTCGCCGCCGTCAGCTTCGCCTACCCGGACGGAAGAACGGTACCCGTGCAACTATCCCTCGTTCTCCGCCGAGAGGAGAACACATGGCTCATCGCCCAGTACCATGTCTCTTCAATCTCCCGGGGTGAGCCGTCCAGCAAAGCAGCGATGTCGGCCATGATGAATCCCTTCGGGGCGGATGGTGACTGAACACGTTAGAGCAACGGCGGCGGTGTCAGCTGGGCATACTGGATGCGCCGTAGAGACGACAACCTCGGCACTGATCCGGTTGATGTACTGGACGAGACAGAAATCCACCGCACTGACCCGGACCTGGACTACGTTCTCGCCATGTAGGGGCTGGATTGTCGCTGAAGCACGCATGAGGATTGCGAAGACCGGCCTTCGTGTCCGCTGGCCCGGCCCCGCCAGAAGGCTCCGCTGGGCTGGTTTCGGCGAGTTCGCCGGTTCCCGTATCCGAAGTCGTTTGGCCGGATAGACCATGCTGCGCGCGGACCCGTCCTGCCATGCGAGATGACATAACCTTCCGTTATCGGCGTTCGAAAAAGGGCGGGGGGTGGCCGAAAAAAGGGTCTTTGTCGGTTCTCATTCCAGATGTCAGTTTTCGCATTCAACGTGTCAGTTAGCGGATTCCGGTGACGCTCAGTTAAGTTGTCAGCGTGGCTGAATGTGAGGCTTTGAGGTCCCTGCGAGTTTCACGGCGATGCTGGGGCTGTGCGCGCAGATGCTTGCCCGTGCAGAGTGGCGGCCGGCGGACAGGACGATTTCCTGGCTGATCTGCGTTCCGGCGGGAAACGATCAGCCTGACCACATTGCGCTCGTACAGCAATGCCGTGGCGATGTTCTGTGCCTACCTGACTCATCCGGGGTATGGGTGGGGTGAGTTCTGCGAACGTACTTTCGGCGATATTCCGAGCCAGATCTGCTTCGAGTGGAACACGCCCAGGCAGGCGGCTGATGACGCGGTACCGGTGCAGCGACGGGCGTTCACCAAGGCGGAACTGCAACAGATTTTCGACTATATCGACGATCTTGTCGCCCGTGAATATGCTGCCGGCAGCAAGCGGCGGCTGCCCCTGTTCCGTGACTCGGTTGCCTTCAAGGTCTGCTATGCTTACGGGCTTCGCCGGCGTGAGATGACCATGCTGGATCTGGAGGATTTCGGCCCCAATCCCCACGTCAGCGATTACGGACGGTTCGGCGCCGTCTAGGTCCGTTGGGCCAAAGGAACCGCAGGTTCGGGACCAAGGCGGCGCACCGTTCTGACCGTCCCCGAGTTCGACCTGTTGGAGCGCTTCCTCGCGGAGCTTGCCCGGGACACTCGCGCGGTGAACTCCCGTGGCCGCGACGTCAGCTCCCTCAGCGCCTTCTTCGCTGCGATCCGCCGGCACGGCTGGGCCCAGGACCTGCCGGCATCGGCGGCCTTCTATCCTGAAGACTTCCCGAGACCCGCCAAAACGTCTGCCGCGCGGGGCGCTGGCCGATCACGTCAGGACGCAACTGGACCAGCCCGAAAACCTCAAGAGGTGGACCAGTCCCCACACCCGGCTCCTCACACTGGTCCTGTTGCGGTGCGGCCTGCGCGTCGGGGACGCCTGCAATCTGGCCTTGGACTGCGTGGTCCGTGACGGCGACACGGCCCCCTACCTGAGGTATCTGAACCGAAAGATGAAACGCGAAGCCCTGGTCCCCCTCGACGAGGAAGTCCATGCCGCCATCAAGACCAAAGCCGCCCTGTCCGGGCTCGCCATCGTTCCGCATCGCCGTGGCACAAGCCAGAGACTTGCTAAGCCAGGACCGGATGAAGCACTCAAACGAGTCATTCACGCCGACGGAATCGAACCACGCGACAGGGCCGCTGCGATCCTCATCCTCGTCTTCGGCCAACAGGACGAAAACATCGTACGACTCACATGGAACGACGTGACCATAACCGAGGAACTGGTCACCATCCAGCTTGGGACAATCCAGATCGCACTGCCGGAGCCATTGGCCCAGCCATGGCGCGGACTCGCCGCAAACCCACGCCACAGACTGACGGCCTCGCACCCCAACACCAACTGGGTATTTCGCGGAACATCCCCCGGACGACACATTCACGCCGGCCACCCAGCACAACGCCTCAGCAGGCTATTCAGCACACGGGCCGCACGACTCGGAACCCTCCACGAGCTCACTAAACTCGCGCCCGTGGCAATCATCGCAGAGACCCTCGGCTCCTCCCCCACTACCATCGAACGTCGCGCAGTGGATTCGGCCGCGGCGTACGCACAATACAGCGCAGCGGCCAAAACCTCACGGCAACAGACTCCGCTCCTGGTCACCTGAAGATGGCGACCAGGCTACTCCCGGCCCATGAATACCCGCGCATGCCAGTTGAAAATGGGTGAGGGAGCACCTCGGTGTCCGCGACGCGAAGTGGAGTTCCGGCGTGCCCGCCGTCGATACCCCCTCCTGGTCTCCCGGGACATCCGCTCTAACTGGCTGAGTCAGCCGGTTTTGATGGCCGCTTCGGATACTGTCTCCGGTTCCCAAAATTCCAAACCGTCCAACCAGGTCACCAGCAGGTTACAGGTGCTCTGAAAATGATCAAACATAAGCTTCCGAGCACCAGAGGAATCACCTATTTCGATCTGATCAATCACGGGAGTGTGGCCGAAGCGGTTGATCTCGGCCCAGCCTGGGACGGAGTGAAAAGTTGAATCGAACTGCAGAGGTATTAGTTGTCGTGCCGCCTCGGCAAACCAAAGTAATTTGGGGGCGTCTGCCATGGCATGGATGGCAGTGTGGAGTTCGGAGTTCAGGTCCAGCGCATGCTGGCTGTGATGGTCTTCGAGTTCGTGCAACTCGGCGTCGAGCTTTCGCAGAGTCACAATGCTCTCCGGATTTGCTCGCGACGCCGCCCGCGCCGCGAGCTCGCCTTCAGCGGTGGCCCACATGAAGTAAGTATCAACTACGTTGTCCCTGCGCATCGGAATCACGCGGAAACCTCGGTTGGGCTGATGCACTACCCAGCCGTCCCGGGCGAGCTGCATCAGAGCCTCCCGCACAGGGGTGATGCTCACTTCCAGTTTTTCAGCCAAGGGGGCAAGGCGGAGGGCCTCGCCGTGCTTAACCTCACCGGCTAAAATTTGTTCGCGGATTAGGGACGCCACGGCCTGGCCCATTAACTCCTGCTTTAGGCCCTTTTGCATAAAAAATAATTTATCACAGATGTTGCCGCCTTAAATGAACATGGCCGATGCGATGCTGCCAAGAGCGAACTTTAGATACTCGGGAGCCCTAGCCCAGGACCTACCCTAGGGCTCTCGCGGCCCATGCCCAGGCACCTGGAACTTCTTGCGTCTAATGCCCCCGTGCCGCCTCCAGCTCCTCGATTTTTCCGAGGGTTCCTTGTGCCACCACCCCTCCCACGCTGAGGAGGTGAGCTCCCCCGACGGAAAACTGTGTTTGTCCTCGACGGGATCTGGCAACGCAGGCCCCTGTCCGACGCCTCTTTCAACCGGGGTCATGAGATCTCCTTGAAGGTACATATTGAGCGGGGGGACCAGCCTTATTTCGCGTTGCCTTTGGCGTTCAGGGTTCTTCAGAAGGTGTGATGCATGGATACATCGGCCGGCTTGGCTAGAGAGGTCTTCGATGTTGACTCTGTGGGAGGGGCATCCAAAGTTCATAACCGGCCTCCTTTTCAACCATGGTCCTTGCCTCGACTCCGTCAGCTGCTATCCATGCGGTGTCTCCGGATGCGTTGGTCATTTCAACGACGCCGGTTCTGATAAGTTTGCCCCCTTTCCAGATGCCCACCCTTGCGCCGGTCAGCCTGGGCCATTCAGACCCGTGCAGGTCGTTCAAGCCTCTCACCTTCATTGGGTGTCTGGGAGGCCGGCTTCCGTGCAAAGCCTTTCGGATCGAATTCAGCATCCATCACCTGGGCGGGTGTGAGCGGAAGCCGTTGTTCAAGAATCTTTCGGGCCGCCATATGCTCGGAGGGGCTGTTTACCGACTCCACTCCGGTGAGGTGGCCGTCCCTGAAGCAGTAGACCGAAAACTTGCCAGTCATCGGCTCGCCGCGCACGATCGATTCGTCATCGCTGTGGATGATCCCCGCTATCTGAAGTTTCACATTTCCTTGCTGGGACCAAAACCACGGGAGGCTGTCGTAGGGCGTGGGTTTGCCCGTGAGGGTCTTGGCCAGGCTTCTGGCTTGGTCAGTGGCATTCTGGACCGATTCCAACCTGATCCGTGTCCCGGTGTGCGCGCTGGGGTAGCTGCTGCAGTCGCCAAGGGCGAAGATGCGCGGGTCGCTCGTCCGCAGGCACGCATCTACGACGATTCCGTTATCTATCTCCAGGCAAGCCTGTTCTGCGAGCTGGCTGTTGGGAAGTACCCCGACTCCGACTACGACGAGGTCAGCGGGGTATGCGGTGCCGCTGGTGCTGACGGCACCGCTGATCTTTCCGTCGGTGCCGGTCAGGGAAGCGATGCCCTCGCCTAGTTTCAGTTTGATGCCGTTATCGGTGTGTATATCTGTGAAATAGCCCGACATGAACTGCGAAAGGACGCGGCCCATGGGACGGGGCCCAAACTCGAGAACCGTGACGTCGAGCCCTCGTTTCCGGGCCGCCGCTGCGAACTCCAGGCCTATGAAACCCGCCCCGACGACGACAACGTGCTGGGCGCTGCCGAGCTCGGCCTGAAGTGCCTTGGCATCATCGAGAGTTCTGAGGTAGCGAATTCCGTCCAACTCGGAGCCCGGGACGGTGATTTCCCGGTTGCGGGCTCCGGTGGCGAAAACAAGGTTTGTGTAGGAGAGGCGTGCGCCGTTGCTGTCCACGATGGTTTGCCCCGCGGGGTCGACTGATGTGACCTGAACACCCTGATGGAAGTTTACTGCGCGTTCGCTGAAGAACGAACGGGCTCTGAGGGGCAGTGGGATTGCGCTGTCGTCCTCAGACATGAAGTCCTTTGACAGCGGCGGTCGTTGGTAGGGCAGATGAGGCTCATCGGCGAACAAGTCGATGGCCCCCTCGTAACCCTCCGTCCTGAGTGAATCGGCCAACTGAATACCGGCCTGTCCGCCTCCGATGATGACGATGCGGCTCATGGTTCCACCTGGGTTACGGGAAGATCGACGGCGATTTCCTCAAGAGAGGGGCCGACTTTTATTTGGCAGCCGAGGCGTGAACGTTCTTCATTGCGGGGAGACGAGGTGACATCCAGCATTTCGTCCTCGTCCTCATTCATGGCCGGCAGCCCTCCGATGTACTCCTCGCGCACATAGATGTGGCAGGTTGCGCACATGGCTTGGCCACCGCATTCGCCTATGATTCCGGCCACACCGTTGGTGATGGCGGCCCGCATGACGGACGTGCCCGGGACAGCGTCGATGACATCTGTTGCGCCGCCAGGGTGGTGGTAAAAGATTTTTGGCATTGTCGGGTTCCTAACCGTTAGTGCGTGAAGTGGGGGTCAGGCTCTGCGGCCGACCATGACCCGGGCGGCATTGGTGACCATGATCTGGTGGATGGTTTCTTCGGACACACCCTTGGCCCGTATAGCGGGAAGGATCCGGTCCGAGATGTTGGCGTGGTGCCAGTTCGGTGCGTGCTTGGCGCGCCAGGACGGGGGTGTGTTGATGCTGAAGAACCCGGCGTCGTGCGAGAGGGTCAGGCGGTCGGCGTAGCCCAGTTCGCAGAGTTTGACGAGCATATCGATCCGTTGCTCGTCCGGCAGGACTTGTTCCATGCCGAACCTGTCCAGGCCGAGAGTTGAGCCATTGTCCATCAGTTCGCGGAGGTAGCTTAGGTCCGTGCTGTCTCCGCAGTGACCGATGACGAGGTGTTCCATCGGCACGCCGAGGGATTCGAAGAATTTTTGCTGGTCCCTGCCTGTGAAGTCCTCGGCGTGGGTGTGGGTGGTGATGGTTGCCCCGGTTTCCTGGTGCGCCACGGCTGCGGCGCGCATGATCCGGTCAACGTCGGGGGTGATCCCGTATTCGTCGGTGGCGATTTTGATCATGGCTGCTTTCACTCCGGTGTCCGCGATGCCGGTGGTGAGGTCTTTGATGAAGAACTCTTCGAGCGGTTCGGATCGTTCCACCATGAGGCCCGGGCCGTTGATTTTGTAGAACATGGGGAGGTCTTTGAAGGAGTAGAAGCCGGTTGCGACCACGATGTTGATGTCCGTTTCGGCCGCCACCCGCTGGACCCTGGGGATGTATCGGCCAAGTCCCGGTACGGTCAGATCAACTACTGTCCGGATGCCTTTGGCGCTGAGGGCGTTGAGACCATCGATTGCGGTGCGGACCAGTCGTTCTTCGTCCCACTCGGGGTGTGGGTAGTCCTGTTCCAGTTCGGGGTTTTTGGTGAACAGGTGCTCGTGTGTCAGTGTCGTGCCCAGGTCCTCCACAGCAACGGGTCCGCGGACGGTTTCGACAGTAGTAGTCATGGTTTGCCTTTCAAAATGGATTTGGGTATTTACTTACTGGCCTGCAGCGACCGCGGCCGGGCGGCGTACTTCGCTGATGGCTTTACGGATCATTGCGAAGTCCAGGGCGGCGGTGATCATGTTGAAGCCTCGGGCGGCGAGCTGCTCGGGGTCGCCACTGAGCC
This sequence comes from Pseudarthrobacter sp. RHLT3-21, assembly GCF_059383495.1. Classification (NCBI taxonomy): domain Bacteria; kingdom Bacillati; phylum Actinomycetota; class Actinomycetes; order Micrococcales; family Micrococcaceae; genus Pseudarthrobacter; species Pseudarthrobacter sp. RHLT3-21. Next base: position 11,358 of record NZ_JBWZCI010000034.1, on the reverse strand, counting down.
CGACTATCCGGCCTCTTTTGGCGCACGCTTGGCGGATCCTGTCGACGGCTTCGAGCTGCAGTGGGTCGCTGGTCTGTTCGAAGCTGAGGGGTTGGCCGCCGAGACTCACTCCTAAATCTGCGGGGCCGATGTAGACGCCGTCGACGCCTGGGGTATCGAGGATCTCCTCGAGGTTCATGAGGCCTTCTTTGGTCTCGATCATGACCAGGCAGAGCACTTCCTGATTGACGGTTTGAGGGTCCGATCCGAGGCCGTAGCGCGCCCGGATCGGACCCCAGCTTCTGATGCCCCTGGGATGGTAGCGGCAGGCCTGCGCAGCGAGCCTGGCGTCGTCCGCGGTGTTGATCATCGGCACAATGACGCCTTCTGCGCCCGCGTCGAGGGCGGTTCCTATAAGGGCTGTGTCGTTGGCAGCAACACGTACCAGCGGGGTGGTTTCACTGCGTGCGACGGCTCTGAGCATCTCGATCAGGGTGTCCTGTGATGCCAGGCCGTGCTGTTGATCGATGTAGATGAAGTCGAATCCTGCCATGGCGAATTCTTCGGCAATCTGTGCGCTGCCCAGGGCGCATGAGAAGCCCACCGCCGTCGCTCCGCTGGCCAGCCTGGCTTTGAGCCTGTTGGGACGGCTGTGGATGATCACAGCTTGTACCAGGATCGGGCGGTTTCGGACATCAGTTTTGCCTTCATCGTGTCGGGGATGATGGCAAGGAGTTCGTCGATGTCGTCGTCATGACGGTGTGGGTAGTCGGTTGCGAACATGAGCAGGTCTTCGGAGCCGAGCCATTCAATGATCCGCTGTGAATGTTCCCGCGGGCCGAGATCTGCAGGGGCGACGGAAAACCGTACGTGGTCCCTGATGATTTCCAGAGGGAGGCGGTCGACCCACGGCGTTTCGCGGCGAAGGCCCTTCCATTTTTTGTTCATGCTCCAGCCCCAGGTGGGGACCCAGCTGAATCCGCCTTCCATGACTGCAACTCTGAGGTCCGGAAACTTTTGGAAGGTCCCTTCGAAGACCATGCTGGTGAGTTGGGCAACGTAGACCTGGGTTTCGGCCGCGTACTGCTCGGCGTACCACGAGGCGTAGCCGGTCGGCGATGGCGCGTCCTCTGTGGTGCCGCCCCAGTGGAGGCCGATCACGAGGTCATTGCGGGTGGCGGCTTCGTAGATGGGGTTGAAGATCCGTTGGCCGTACAGACGTTCTGACCGCACTGGAAGCATGACCTGGACAAAGCCAGGGTGCGATCCCACGCGGTCGATTTCCGCTGCCGCCGCGATCGGGTCGCGTGCCGGGATTACCAGTGAGGCCACGAGGCGCGGGTCCTTGTCCAGCCATTCGGCAATGATCCAATTATTTACGGCAGAAGCCAGCGCGGCCGCCCAATCAGGGTGCCGCAGGGAGTCCACGCCGTAGTAGCAGTTCAGGACTGCGCGGTCGACCTGCCAGGGATTGAGGATGTCGTTTTGTAGCATCGACAGCTTTGACGCGGGCATTAGGCCGTCATGGCGCCATTCGTCGCGCGCGGTGGTGGCGGCTCCGGGCGGGTAGCTCAGGCGGGGGCCGGTGGGTCCGTGCCAGCCGCGTTCCTGGGTTCCCTGGACCCATACGGGATCCATGTAATCGAAGAGTGTCTCTATGGAGGGCACGTTTGCATGGACGTCACAGTCGATGACGGGGCCGGTCCATAGGGTGCTTGTTTGCATGCCGGCGAGCAGGGGTGTGGTCATTACCTGACCTCTACTTTCATTTCGGTGGTCAGGGTGGGCGGGGGCGCGCAGGCGCCAGGTTTGGCGGCAGGGCCGGGGCGTTGTGGCCGCATCGACAGAACCACGTAGTCGGACTCGACTGACACTTCGATCGTTTCGGCCTGGTAGGGACCTTTGATCCGCCCCACACTTCCGCCGTCGACTTGTTCTGCTACGTCCGTTCCGGCTTCAACGTTCACTGCAAAGGGGCGGGCACGCATGTGTTTGGGGTCCCAATAGGACTGTCCGGTTTTGATATCGAACTCCCAGTTGTGCCAGGGGCACGTGAGCAGATCCTGTGATTCATCCAGGGTGATCTTCCCGGGGACTGTGGCCGTCACGGAGTTGACGAGTTGTCCCTGGCACAGGGGTCCGCCGACGTGGGGGCACCGGTTGAGCATGCCGTAGTAGGAGCCTTTGATGTTAAAGATGCCCACTTCGCGGCCGCCGACATCGACGATGAGGCGGCTGCCCGGGGGTATTTCTTCTGCCCTGGCAACCACAAACTTCTGGGGTTTCTTGGCGGAAGCTACTGCTTCGTTCATTTCGTGTTCGCTTTCTGCTTACGGGGCGACGGCGCCGGCGAGGTGTTGTTTGCTGAGCCAGGAAGGATCCAGCTCGTGAATCGATGAGCAACCAAGAAGGCGCATGGTCCGAACCATTTCCGTGCGGGTTATTTCCAGAACGTGGGACACACCGGCTTCTCCGTCGACCGCCAACCCCCATGCGGGGAGCCGGCCTACCATTACTGCCTTTGCGCCGAGGGCGAGAGCCTTCAGGACGTCGCTTCCGCGGCGGATTCCACTGTCGAGGATGACGGTCACGTCGTCGCCGACGGCCTCCACGATCTGAGGAAGAACGGCTATGGAGGCGGGAGAGCCGTCGAGCTGACGGCCGCCGTGGTTTGAGACGATTATTCCGTCAACACCGAGCTTGGCCGCGGTGCGCGCGTCGGAGGTGCTGAGGATGCCTTTGACGATCAGCGGACCGTCCCAGTTAGCCCTCATCCAAGCAATGTCTTCCCATGAGGGGGAATGCGATTCTTTTCCTGTGCGGATCATTTCGGTGAGTTCCATTGGTTTGCCGTCGGCCGTGAGATCGGCCGTGTTAGGCAACACAAACGGCATGCCGTCTCGCATGAACCGATAAACCCACCCCGGCCGGCTGACCATCTTCGGAGCCATCCGGAACACGTTTGAGACATTGATGCTCATGTTGTAGCTGAAACCGTTACGGAAGTCTTTTTCGCGGTTACCGGACACACTGGTGTCAATTGTTGCGACGAGTCCTTCATAACCCGCCGCTTTGGCGCGCCCGATGAGGGACCTCATGGCGTCCTGGCTGGAGAACTTGTATGCCTGGAACCACTGCGGACCGGGCGTCTCCGCGATTTCTTCCAAGGTGTATCCGGACGCCGAGGTCGCCACGTGGGCGATGCCGGCCTTGGAAGCCGCTGCCGCGATGCCGAGGTCCCCGTCCGGATGCACCAGGCGCATGCCCCCGCAGGGTGCGGTAAGGATCGGCATCGAGAGGTCGAGCCCCAGCAGGTTGGTTCGCAGGTCTGGTTTCTCAACCCAGGTTGCCCCCCGGGGTTCGAAAGCCAGGTCCCGGAACCCCCGGACATTTCTCCGCAGGGTGACTTCGTCTTCGGCTCCGCCGTCGACGTAGTCGAAGATGGCCAGGGGGAGTTGCTTTCTGGCGCTCTCCCGGGCGTCGTCATAGTTAAGAACTGATGCTCGGCGGCGTTTGCCCCAGGTGTTTGAAATCGCCATGGGTGCTACGCCCCGTTCGGGGAGGGCAGGCCGCTGTTTTCGCGAAGCGGGATACCGTAAAGCTTGCTGGCGTTCTCACCGAGGATGCGGCGGCGGCGGTCTTCGGGGAAACTCTCGGGTACGGATTCGTACGGTGAGTCGTAGTCCCAGTGGGGGTAGTCCGAGGAGAACATCAGCCTGTCAGCGAACCCGGAGTCTTCGAACATGCCGAATACGCCTTCCAGCATGTCGGGACGTTCCGGTTCCTCCAGAGGCTGGGTGCTGAACCAGAAGTGTTCCTTGAGGTACTCCGAGGGTTTGCGCTGCAGATGGGGCAGTTCGTGGCGGAGCTTCTCCCAGGTTGCGTCCAGACGCCAGCTGTACGGCGCGACCCAGTCCCATCCCATCTCGAGCATCGCAATTTTGAGCTTGGGGAAGCGGTCGAAAACGCCTTCGAAGATGAGGCTCGGAACCAGTGCAAGCGGCAGAACTCCGAAGGCGGCGTGGGTTTCAGCGTAGAAGTTCTGGCGTCCGGCTCCCGTGGGCTGCCGTCCCATACCGGGTACATGGAAGGACAGCGGAATATCGTAGTTTTCGCAGGCCTCGAAGATGGGCCAGTACCGGCGCTTTCCCAGCGGGTCCTGGCCGGAGGGCGACATCAGCACCTGAACAAACTTGTCTCCGAATTCACCCTCCTTGCAGCGCTGGATCTCCCGCTCGCCGCCGGGCAGATCACGGGCCACCGTGACTGAAGCCCTGAACCTGTCATCCGCGGCGCACCAGGTCTTGACCAACGCGTTGTTGTAGGCGCGGTACAGACTGGTTGCCAGCTTGTGGGGCATGTTCGCCCCGCCGTTGGTGATGATGTAAGCCTGCGGACACGTCAGGACAGCGGCCGTCATGTCGAAGGGGTCAAGTACTTGTTCGACGGCCAGATATGGATCCAAGCCAACCCGTCCGTTATCATCCACGGCGTCGAGCCGGTGGGTGAACTCCCGCTGGGAGGGGTAGACGCCGCCACCCATGGCACCCAGACCATAACGGCTGATGTATTCCTTCCACTGCTGGGGGAGATGATCGGCCACTTGCGGGTCTGTGGGCAGGGGCATCGGGTGGAAATCCACGTCAATAACCCCGAGTTTGGATCCGGTGGCCACCGGGGCAGCGCTCAAGTCTGTGATAGTCATTGTTTTCCTTTTTGGACTCTCGTTTTGGACGGAATCCCTAGAGCTTTGCTTTGTAGGTTTCCTTGGCCATCAGCACCCCAACAAGTGACAGCAGGCTCGCGGCCGCGGCAAAGATGACGACCAGTTCAGAATGGGGCGCCCCGCCCGCGGTGATCAGTAGCCAGGTGCAGAGGGCGGGGGTCAGTCCGCCGCCCAGGGTGCCCGCGATCTGATAGCCCATCGAGGAACCGGTGTAACGAAGATGGGTGGGGAACAGTTCACCCAGCCATGCTGCCAAAGGCGCGTAGCAAATAGCGTGGGCGATAGAAATGAGGGAGATGGACCAGTAAAGTCCCGCAACGCTTCCGGTGTTCATCTGGGCGAAGAAGATCGCACCGGTGACTGCCTGCAGAATAACGCCGAGACCCACGACTTTCTTGCGGCCGATGTAGTCGGACCAGGTCGCGAAGATCGGCTGCCCAATCACTCCCACGGCGGCTGCGACGATGGAAGCCGTCAGCAGATCCGACCGGGAGAAACCCACCTGCAGACCGTAGGACGCGGCGAACGTCAGATAAACGGCACTGACGGCAAACGGCCCAATGACCAGCAGGATGGTGACAATCAGCGTCCGGGGGTTCAGGAAGACCTCCACAAGCGGTGCCTTCCTCTGGGAGGGCGCCTGCGCCTGTTTCTTCTGTTCGGCGAGGAAGACCGGACTTTCACTCACACCGAGGCGGATCCACAAACCGATCATGACCAGAACGGCCGAAAGCAGAAAAGGAATCCGCCAACCCCAGGCCAGTAGTTGATCTTCGGGCATCATCCCTGCGACCAGAGCGAACACGCCATTGGCAACGAGGATTCCGCCTGTCAGGCCCATCTGCGGGAAGCTGCTGGAAAAGCCGCGGCGCTTGGGTGAGTGCTCCATGGCCATCAGAACTGCCCCGCCCCATTCGCCACCGGCAGCGATGCCCTGAACGAGCCGGAGGACCAGCAGCAAAATCGGCGCTGCTACGCCAATTTGGGCGTAGGTGGGGAGCAAACCCATGGCCGTGGTACAGACGCCCATGGCCAGGATGGACAGAACGAGCATTTGTTTCCGTCCGACCTTGTCGCCGTAATGGCCCCAAATTGCGCCACCAAGCGGTCGCGCGAAAAACCCAACAGCAAGCGTGATGAAGGCGAGGAGCGTACCCACCAGCGGATCAAACTGCGGGAAGAACAGCACGTTAAACACCATCGCCGACGCGATACCGAACAAGTAGAAGTCGTACCACTCGATCAAAGCCCCGACCAGGCTCGAAAGCAGAACCCTCCGCTGTTGCCGGGGAGTCGAGACAGACACATCGGGATCAATGGTCAGCCCGCTTGGCGGGATAGATGTGCTCGTCGTTGAGTCGTCCATGAGGGCCTCCGTGTAACAACCGGGCGCTTCCCAGCTTAGAGAAAGAACTTATCTTTTATTTTTTATTAAATCAAGAGTCGGTGTGACATGAGGCACTTTGGCTTCACCTAGAGAAAGCCGGCTTGGCGGATCCTTAGCAGGTCTCTGGCAGGTAGGCGTGACCAGCGAACGCGAGGGCAATTCTTCACAGACCGCCCGATCCTAGCCAGCGGCGCTGGTGGGACATGCTGTGGTACAGCCCTTGCTGTGGCTTTACCGGCTCCTCGGTTGTGCCCCGTGGGGCTCGCTCGCGGCCTGCATTTCCCGATCAGGCTAGTGTTCGTCGCCTTCACCGTTCCAAACTGGACAACAAGAGGGTTCTCGCGCGCATGGGCGACGGCTGAGGGAAAAGTAGGCAGGGCACCCACGTCCCTCTGGGTAATTCAGCGCCGTAGGTCACGAGTGCGGCCTCGCATTCACGCGCCCACAAGGCCGGCAACCTAAACCAGCACGAGGCTCTTGACGGGCGTCGATTGCATCCCATATCTGGCCTGATGATGATTCCGACTAGGGTGGAACCAGGGCTGGGAGGCTTGAACTCATGGTCCAAAGCAGTCGCTCTTAAGGAGCGCCCTCAGCCACATGCTGCCGACATAGGGTCCGTTATCGGCACTCGAAAATCGTCGGGCAGTGAGGTGTGTGCTCGGTGGGGATTGTAGGACAGGGCATGGAGCAGTCGGGGAACGGCAACACGCCCGGCCTCTGAGCGATAGGGCCGCGCGTAGGGGTAGGCCCATTCCTCCAGCATGGTGCGCTTGAACCGTTAGACCTTGGCGTTAGGGTGGGACATGAAGACCTCTGTGCGTGGACTTGGACTCTTGACAAGCCCCCACTCCACCCGGAGGTCTTCTTCATGTCACCAAACCACGCCGAGCGTCATGTCCGTGGTCAATACAGCTAGACGGCCCAAAGGGGCACTCCCTTCCCACTTGGAAGCCTTCTTTAAGGCTGCAGATCCCAACTCGGGTCACGTTACTCCAAGATATGCTGCGCGTACTGCGGGCGAGGACTTGAGGGTTTCCTGATCGCCGGAGAAGACGACGTGCCCGTGTTCAAAGACGTATCCGCGATCAGCTGTTGAAAGGGCAAGTGATGCGTTTTGTTCGACCAGCAGCATGGTTACGCCGGTTTTTCCGATAAGCCGAATAGTCTCGAACACAAGTTCTGTGACAATCGGGGCCAGACCGAGAGAGGGTTCATCCAGCAAGATAATTCGGGGTCGCAACATAAGTGCCCGCCCAATTGCGAGCATCTGCTGCTCACCTCCGGATAGCGTCCCGGCTGCCTGGGGCCGGCGCTCCGCAAGCCGGGGGAAGAGGTCATAGACCTCGTCCAGCGCCTTACGGCGTGAGCTCTTCGCGCGCCGGGACGATCCTCCGACCAAGAGGTTGTCTTCAACGGTCAGATTGGCGAAAACGCGCCGTCCCTCAGGAACCAGCGCTATGCCCAGGTCGGAGATTCTGTACGGGGGTATTCCATTGATCAATTCGCCGTCCAAACGAACAGCGCCGCCGCTCGGCTTGAGGTGACCTGCAATAACCTTGAGAAGTGTCGATTTGCCCGCTCCGTTCGAGCCTAGTATCCCTGTGATTTCACCCTCAACGATGGAGAGTGAGACGTCGTGGAGGGCAATGGCGTCTCCGTACTTGGCTTGCAGATTTTCAATTGTCAGCATGTGTCTCTCCCTTGGGCGCGCCGATGTAGGCCTCAATAACGGCGGGATTATTCTGCACATCACTCGGAGTTCCGTCAGCGATGAGCTGACCGTGGTCAAGTACCAGCACTCTTCGGCTAATGCGCATGACCACTTTCAGCAGATGCTCCACGAGAAGAACGGTCACGCCCTCCTCGGTGAGTTGGTGGATCAGTAGAACCGCTTCCTCCACCTCTTGCGGAGTCAGTCCGGTCATGACTTCATCGAGCAACAGCAGCGAGGGCTCTGACGCCAGCGCCCGCGCCATTTCGAGTCGCTTGCGGTCGATCAGCGTCAGCTCGGAAGGGCTGCGTCCTGACCGGTCGTCCAGACCGAGACGCTGCAGGGCGACGTGGGCGGCAGCCGTCGCCCTCTCAACACTGCCGTGCTTCTGGAGGCCTCCAATGATGGTGTTGTCCAGCACTGTCATCGACGGGAACAGCCTTACTTTTTGGAATGTCCTAGACACCCCTTGGCCGGCGATTTTGTGGCTACTCGACTTCGTCATGTCCCGGCCTTGAAGAATCCGGCGACCTGAGTCCAGCTTTTGGACCCCGGTCATCAAATCAAAAAATGTGCTCTTCCCGGCGCCGTTGGGCCCGACGAGGGCGATGACGCCGCCGGCGTCAATTGTAAGACTGACGTCGTTGACCGCGGTGACGCCGCCAAAAGTCTTGGTGGCATGCTCCATTTGAACCAACGGCATGTTCATTTCGCCTCTACCTCACGCTTTGGATTCTCAGGGGTGGTTTTCTTCTCAAGGGACGCTCTTCTGCTCCGGCTGCGAAGGCTGGCCAGACGCGCGGGAATGGACGCCAGGCCGCCAGGCAGCCAGAGAGCTACGGAGATCAGGACAAGCGCATAGACTATGGCGTCGGCTCCTGCGACGACCCCATGGAATGCATTGTCTGCCCACTCAGCAATTGCAACAAGTCCGATTCCGCCGACCACGGGCCCCCACACGGTTCCGATTCCGCCGAAAATTGCACCAAGTGCCATCTCAACAGATCGCTCGACGCCGAAGGCTCCCCCCGGGTCAACGAACAGGTCGTGCTGGGCCAAGAGTGTTCCAACAAACGACACCATCATGGCGCTCAGAACGAAGGACTGAAGCTTCGCTTTTTTTGCAGCGACTCCAAGGGCCTCAGCGACCTCTTCATCGTCGCGAAGTGCCCTGAGCCGATAACCGAAGGGGGCCTTTGAGATAAAGATGGAGATTGCAACGTATACGAGCAAAGTCGCCAGGGCGACGTAGTAGTAGCCGATTTGTCCCCGGAATTGCAGCATCCCCAGCGAGGGTGCGCCCAACGGCAGGCTAAGGCCCACGTCGCCGCCGGTGATTTCGCTGAAATACCGGGCGAGGTTGAGGAGGATGAGGGCGAAGACGAACGTCACAAGAGTGAAGTAGATACCGCGAAGACGTACGGTCACGATTCCGAGAAGGAGTGCGAACAGCCCTGCCACGATCATCCCGATTAGGCCGCCAATCCACGGCGAGATGCCCCCGTGGATCAGGAGCAATGAGCTCGTGTACGCGCCGATTCCGAAAAAAGCTGCGTGTCCGAATGAGAGCCGGCCGCCGAACCCGCCCACAATATTCCATGCGACTGCCAGTGCCGCCACTATTAAGGCTCGGACACCGAGGCCCCGCACGTACTCGCCGGTCAACAACCAGAACGGCAGGGTTGCCGCGATAACGAAGAACAGGGCACCGCTCATACCTGCAAATCTTTTGATCATACTGTTGCCTCCTGGCGGCCAAAAAGCCCGTTTGGTCTGAAGATCAATACCAAAATGAACAGGGCGAAAAGGCCAACATCCTGAAGATCCACGCCTATGTAGGCGGCCGTAATTTGCTGAACGACGCCGGCGAGGAGACCGCCTACGAACGCTCCGATGACATTCCCGAGGCCACCAAGGACAACGGCGACGAACGCCAGCACCAAGAACTGGTTGCCGATAGCCGGCGAGACTGGTTGGTACGTAATTAGGACGGCGCCTGCAACAAGTGCGATGCACGTGCCTAACGCCATGGCCATGAGGTAGATCCGTTTCGTCCGGACGCCGGAAGATTCGGCCATTGCCGCATCATCCACGGTGGCTCTCATTTGGCGGCCCAGATCCGTTCGTTTCAGCAGCACGGTCAGAGCGATTGAAATGACGACAGCAATGATGAAGCCGGCTACATGGGCTGGTCGTACGACTATTGTCCCGACATAGACCAGTTCGGAGCCCCAGGTAAACCCAGGAAGGGAAAGTTGAGAGGGCGAAAATACGATTTGAGCGACATTCTGGATAATAATGCCGAGCCCGAGGGTAAGAAGCAGCTGACGTAGGTCTCCGGCTCCGATTAGCCTACCGATCAGCACGCGCTGCAGGAGGGCGCCAAACAAGATTCCGATTGGAATGACGAGGAGGATTCCCAGGAAAGGGCTAATTCCCAGCCACGTATATAGGGCGAAAATTGCGTACATCCCCAACAGTACGAAATTTCCGTGTGCAAAATTAATCACACGCATGACTCCGAAAACAAGGCTCAGTCCCATGGCTATCAGTCCATAGACGCCTCCAAGAAGGAGCCCGGTGAGAAGCGTTTGCGTAAGAATATCCACAATAGCGGCCCTCTTATGCTTTCAGCCGGGGCGAGCCCGCTAGGAGACGTGCAGCAAGGTGCGTCCTTGAAGCTGCAACCGCGCCCGCGCTTTTGCGGTCCGGCTGGCTTTCGTGTGTAGTTCCGAGTCTCAATTCGGACATGGTCTACCTCTTCATTGATGGCGACTTCGGGCATCAAACCCAAGCAGTGATCCGAGTTTCCGAATCGGAAATTCGATTACCTGAAGTTAACGCCTCTTCGAAGAAACTAACAACTAGTTTTCGTGTTCACGGATAACCCACAGCACGTCAAGCGGAGCGTAAGCCGACGAACATGCCTCACTACGGTGGTGAAATTCCTTAGTGGTGTCAGGCTGCGCCGCCTCCCTAGAAGCGATCTACCAGGGCATTCATGGCCTACCCAAAGACGAATCAGTCAGGGACGGCGTGCGGCAGCTGCAGCCCAGAGGACGAAGCTCAAGCCCCGTAAAAACGCTCTCGGTGAAGGGCGGGTTGTGGAAAAAATTAGCAATCGATTACCGCCCAGAGCGGCCTCCGACCGGCGGTTCCAGAATCGTCGGAAGCGAATCTGGTGATCAGCCGGCAACTTGGCCACGCTGGTGGAATGCCACAGCAGGCAGGGTCAATAGTCTGCCGGTGCTGTTGCGCGGATCCTTGAGGCGAGGCCAGGGCACCGAAATAGGCCACCACGTGCGGCTGAACCTCGCCACCAGTTGCCTGTGTATTTCACCCACCCGTATTCACCATGAGAGCGGCCCACCTGGTAGTACTTTGTTATGTTGGTGCTCGTTGTCGGCAGTGGGGGCAGTAACCGAGCCATACGGCGAGGACTCTTTGGAGTTCTCTGAGGATGCCGTAGAGGCTCAGGCTGCCCCAGCTGCTTTTGGGTTTGTCAGCCTTAGCTTGGTGATGAAGAGGTGCGCTGCGGTGGCGAGGGTGACG
>NZ_JBWZCI010000033.1:0-34504 GCF_059383495.1 Pseudarthrobacter sp. RHLT3-21 | reverse complement strand
CGTCGGGGCCGATCACTTCGACGGCTTTGCGCACCAGGACCCGGCGTACCGGCTCGGGCTTCCACGGTGAGGACGAGACGAACTGCTGCAACTGCTGGTAATCAATCCCTAGCCGGCCGCCCATCGGCTGCATGGATTTCCGCCGGCCGTCCAGCATCAGACCGTGTAAGTACAGGTTCCCCTTGTTTCGCTGATCCGCCCGTGGAAGGGAGGCGAACACATCCGCCACGAACGCTTCCAACTCAGTCCTGGTCTCGGCAAGCTCATCGGGTTTCATGCCTCGAAAATTAACAGGATCGATCAGGGATTAAAAGCCGCCACGCCGGACCTAACTAAGTACTACTAGCGTGAGGGGAGGGTAGGTCGTCCAGCCCGGGGCTACTCGGGGGTTGCTTTGGCTGCTCCGCTGAGCTGGGTCCACCAGGTCATGGGCGCGGTGACTTTGAACCGGCGTCCGGTCACAGTTCCCGGGCTCACCCGGACAAACGTGTCCTTCTTCCCGGCCTGCCATGGGAAGAGGTACAGGGCCGCGGAGTCCAGGATGCCCTCGGTTCCTGCAATGGCCTTCGCCTGCCCCTTGACCACCACGCTCCAGGCCAGACCACTGACGGCATCCACGCCGTCGGCCTCCAGTGCCACAGCGGCACCCCCTGAGGCGGCGGCCAGCTTGGTTCCAGCGCCGGTGCGGAACACTAACGTTCCGCCATCCACCGTGTAGTTGATGGGGAAGATATCAGGCTGGCCGTCCGCCAGGACGGCCAGCCTGCCTACGGAGACCGTCCGCAACAGGGCCCAGCACTCGTGGTGTTCCAGGTTCTGGACCTGGGACGTTGACTCGCTGGAGTTGGACTCGCTGGACATTGGATCGCTGGACGTTGCTTCGCTGCTCATGCCGCCGAGCCTACGCCCTACACCCCGGCCAGGACAGTGTCCTTCTACCAGGGGCTGGGCTTGTAGTCCTTAAGGAAGACCCCGTACTGGTCCTCGCCGTTTTCGCCCATCACGATCGGATCGTAGACGCGGGCGGCACCGTCCACCAGGTCCAGGGGCGCGTGGAAGCCCTCCTCCATAAGCCGGACCTTGGTGAAGTGCGGGCGTTCGTCGGTAATCCAGCCGGTGTCCACCGCGGTCATCAGGATCCCGTCAGCGTCCAGCATTTCCTGGGCACTGGTCCGGGTCATCATGTTCAGGGCTGCCTTGGCCATGTTGGTGTGCGGATGTCCGGGGCCCTTGTAGGCCCGCGAGAACTGGCCTTCCATGGCGGAGACGTTGACAATGTACTTCCGGTGCGCCGTGGAGCGTTTCATGGCATCCCGGAGCCTGCTGACGAGCAGGAACGGGGCCGTGACGTTGCAGAGCTGCACTTCGAGCATTTCCAGGGGGTCAACCTCGTCCACCACCTGGGTCCAGCTGTTGATGTCGGCCAGGTCCGGGACGAGCCCGCCGGCGTCGATCGCTGTACCGGCGGCGATCCGCTCCAGCGAGGCCGAACCGGTGGAGAGCGCCAGTGACGTGATGGCGTCACCGGCCAACACCGGGTGATCGGTGACACTGCTCGCCAGGGCGAGGGGGTGTTTGTCGTGGGCGTGGCCGAACGTCACCAGTTCCGGTCCGCCGTTGGCCGGCTCCAGCGCGGCGGGCAACGGCTCGTCCTCGGCGTCCACCAGGGGCTTGTAGGCGTTGCCGGATCGCCGCACGGTCTGGGCGGCGTTGTTGATGATGATGTCCAGGGGGCCCGCGGCGTTGAGCGAATCCGTCAGGGCCATGACCTGTGACGGGTCGCGCAGGTCGATGCCCACAATCCGGAGCCGGTGCAGCCAGTCGCCGCTGTCCTCCATTGCCGCGAACCGGCGCGCCGCGTCTTTGGGGAACCGGGTGGTGATGGTGGTGTGGGCGCCGTCCCGGAGCAAACGCAGCGCGATGTACATGCCGATTTTGGCGCGCCCGCCGGTGAGCAGCGCACGCCGGCCTGTCAGGTCGGTGCGGGCATCCCGCTTGCTGTGGCTGAAGGCGGCGCATTCCGGGCAGAGCTGATGATAAAAAGCGTCCACCTGCGTGTAGTGCTTCTTGCAGATGTAGCAGGGCCGGGAACGGATCAGGTGCCCCGCCACCTTGCCCGTCGCCGACGTCTCCAGCTTGTTGCCGCGGGTCTCGTCGTCGATCCGGTCCGGTGCTGCCGTAGCGGTCTGGGCGATGACGGCCCGGTCGGCTTCGGAGATCAGGTCCCGCTTGGTCACGCGGCGGTGACGCTTCACGGCCTTGAACATCTTCCCGGTGGCACGGCGCACCGAGACATAGTCAGGGTGTTCCTCGTCATAGACGTGGATGGTGTTCAAAACCTTGAGGCAGGCCTGGATTTCCTCAGGCGTCAGATCGGGGGAGCTCATTGTACCGATTTTACAGCCTGGGGAAGATCCGGCCTGACAGCGTCCAGCGGTTTGCTGTCCTGCCGGGCCTGCCCGTCCCGCGCCTAGGCGCGGCGGCTGCCGGCTGCGGCCTGCGAGGCTGATTGGGCGTGGACGGCAGCGACCTGCTCCACTGATTCGCGGATTTCGGGGTAGTTGGCCGTGGCTGCCTTGACGGCATCCGGTACCAGGTGGAGGTTTCTGGCGGCGAGCGCCCGTTCCTCGTCCCCGGGCTCAGGCACCAGCTGGCCCTTGGCAAGCACCGTAATACCGGATTCCGTCACCTTGAACCCGCGGGCGCGGTCCAGTTCGTGGTCCAGGCCAATCGCGGCGCCGGCCGGGACCTTCACGTTTTTGTCCAGGATGGCACGGTTGACCACCGCGCCTTCGCCGATGTTCACCTTGTCCATCAGGACCGAGTCGATGACCCTGCTGCCGTTCCCCACAAAAACGTCGTTGGAGAGGACTGATCCTTCCACCACACCGCCGGAGACCACCACGCCGTTGGACACGATGGAGTCCAGGGCCGTGCCCACGGTGTCGCGTTCCCCGCGGACGAACTTGGCGGGCGGGGAGATGCTCTGGCGCGTGTAGATGGGCCATTCAGAGTTGTAGAGGTTGAACACAGGCAACGGCGAGATGAGGTCAATATGGGCGTCGTAGAACGAATCAATGGTGCCGACGTCGCGCCAGTAGGTCCGGTCGCGTTCCGTGGACCCGGGAATGTCGTTGAGGGTGAAGTCATAGACTCCCGCCTCACCCTGGCTGACGAAGTAGGGGATGATGTCCCCGCCCATGTCGTGCTTGGTATCGAGCCGTTCGGCGTCGACGTGGAGCGCATCCACCAACGCGTCAGCATCGAAAACGTAATTGCCCATGGAAGCCAGGAACTGCGTGGGATCAGCGGCCAGGCCGGGAGTTGTGGCGGGCTTCTCCACAAATGCGGCGATCTTCTGCGGGTCCTCCTGGTCCACCTCGATCACACCGAACTGGTTGGCCATGCTCAACGGCTGGCGCACGGCGGCCACAGTGGCCTTGGCTCCGCTGAGCACATGCTGCTCCACCATCTGGGCGAAGTCCATGCGGTACACGTGGTCCGCACCAACCACAACGACGATGTCGGGATTGGCGTCATGGATCAGGTTCAGGGACTGGTAGATGGCGTTGGCGCTGCCGAGGAACCAGCTCTTGCCGACGCGCTGCTGCGCCGGCACGGACGCCACATAGTTGCCCAGCTGCGTTGACATCCGCCAGGTCTCGGAAATATGGCGGTCAAGGCTGTGGGACTTGTACTGGGTCAGCACCACAATCTGCAAGTAGCGTGAATTCACCAGGTTGGACAGCGCAAAGTCGATCAGCCGGTAACTGCCGGCAAAAGGCACGGCAGGTTTCGCCCGGTCTGCCGTCAATGGCATCAGCCGGTTTCCCTCGCCGCCCGCGAGGACAATGGCCAGGACTCTTTTGTTCAACGGCATGGTGGTCGCTCCTGTACGCCTTCGTAACTCCCCAAACAGTCCGGCATGCCCGGACTCCTTCACACTAGAACAGATAGTGCGGAACGACTACCTTGGGTAACGTGCGAATAGACATTGTGACTAAAGAGTTCCCGCCCGAGATCTACGGAGGCGCCGGAGTCCACGTGGCCGAATTGAGCAGGGTGCTTAGCAAGCATGTTGACCTGCAGGTTCGTGCCTTCGGGGCCCCCCGCGACGCCGATTACCACGGTGCCGGGGTGACCTCCTATTCCGTTCCCGAAGACCTGGGCTCGGCCAACGCCGCCGTCCAGACGCTCGGGGTGGACCTGCGCATCGTCCCGGACGTCGCCGGGGCCGATCTGGTCCATTCGCACACCTGGTATGCGAACATGGCCGGCCATCTGGCGTCGCTGCTCCACGGCATCCCGCACGTCTTGAGCGCCCACAGCCTGGAGCCCTTGAGGCCGTGGAAGGCTGAGCAGCTTGGCGGCGGCTACGCGTTGTCCTCCTGGGTGGAGAAAACCGCGTACGAGGCGGCAGCGGCGATCATCGCCGTTTCCGAAGGCATGCGCCAGGACATCCTCCGCAGCTACCCCGATGTTGACCCTGCCAAAGTCCGGGTGGTCCACAACGGCATCGACGTCGAACTGTGGCAGCGCGACGAAAACCAGGATGTCGTCCGCGCCCTGGGCATTGACCCGGACAAGCCCAGCGTGGTGTTTGTCGGACGCAACACGCGCCAGAAGGGTGTGCCGTACCTGCTGCGTGCCGCCGCCAAGCTTCCGGCCGACGTGCAGCTCGTGCTGTGCCTTGGGGCGGCGGATACCCCCGAGCTCGCCGCAGACACTGTACGCCTGATCGAGGAGCTGCAGAGCCAGCGGACCGGCGTCGTCCTGATCGAACGGATGCTGCCGCGGAACGAACTCATCCAGGTCCTCAGCCACGCCACGGCGTTCGCCTGCCCGTCCATCTACGAACCGCTGGGCATCGTCAACCTCGAGGCAATGGCCTGCGGTGCTGCTGTTGTGGCCAGCGCTACGGGCGGCATTCCTGAGGTGGTCCAGCACGGCCACACGGGGCTTTTGGTGGCTCTTGAGCAGGTCACCGACGGCACCGGCACACCGCTGGATCCGGAGAAGTTCGTGACGGAATTTGCCGCCGCACTGACGGAGGTGGTGTCCGATCCCGAACGGGCACGTGCCATGGGCCAGGCCGGCCGCCGCCGCGCGGAGGAGCACTTCTCCTGGGAATCCATCACCGAGACCACCCTTGAGGTCTACCGCTCAGTGCTTCCTGACGGACAGCAGTAACAACAGCACTACTGACCAACAACGCACGACGGCGCCGCTCCCCACCGAGGGGGAGCGGCGCCGTCGTGCGCTACCCGCGAATGCAACGCGGAGCGGGCAGTCAGTTCCGCTGGCTGCGGCCACCGGCTGAGGTGCGCGCCAGCAGCACCTTTTCGTCGACGGGTGCGTTGCCGCTGGCCCGCTGCGCCCTGACGTGCGCGCGGGCCTCGTCCTGCCGGGCCTTCTCGGCACCGGTGGCGATGGCGGCGCGCACGTGCTCGTCGCCGTACCCGAAGGCGTCCACAAGGTCCAGCGCGTGCGGCCTGATCTTGACCAGGAGCCGGTTGATGTAATCACCCACAGTGCGTGCCCGCTGCATGGAGAGCCGGCCGTTCATGAGGTACCACGACAGGTTCTTTTCGATCAGCGACAGGCCGAAAAGGTCGCGCAGCCATGTCAGGACCCGCTTGGTGCCGGGGTCCGTGACATCTTCCAGCGCTTCCGTGAACGCCTCCCATTGCAGGAGCTCGGCGTGCGCCTGGGCGGCATCGATCAGCTCGTTCTGGTGCTGGTTGAAGAGTGCCGCTCCCTTTTCGACGGGCAGCTTATTGGCGCCTTTCAGGGCCGCCCCAACGTCAGCCACCATGGTCTGGACGCGGTCCGTCAGGAGGGCGCGCTGGCCTTCCTCGTCCCGGAGCGCAATAGCAGCCTTCTGGACAGATCCGGTATCGGCGACAAACTGCGCCACCTGCCGCAGGCCGGTGCGGTGGATCGCCGCGCCCGTTGCCTGGGCCACCACGTAGCGTGCCAGCACGCCGAAATCGACATTCCTGAACTCCTTGGCATAGTCGGCCAGGAGGCGCTTGGCCACAAGCTGGAGCAGGACCGTGTTGTCGCCCTCAAAGGTGACGTAGACGTCCAGGTCCGCGCGGAGGGAGGCGAAACGGTTTTCGATCAGGAAGCCGGCGCCACCGCACGCCTCACGGCATTCCTGCAGCGTATCCAAGGCATGCCAGGTGCTCAGCGGCTTCAGGGCTGCGGCGAGTGTCTCCAGGTCCTGCCGGTCCTCATCGGTATCGTGGGCGCCGGAAAAGACGTCGTCGAACTTCTGGAGGAGCTGCTCGTGCGCGAAGCCCGCGGCATACGTCGTGGCCAGCCGGGTAAACAAGCGCCGCTGGTGGCGCTGGTAGTCCAGGAGGACCTCTTCGTCCGTGTGGGACGACGCATTGAACTGGCGGCGTTCGGTGGCGTAGCGGATGGCTGCTGTCAGGGCAACCTTCGACGCCGCCACGGCGGCGCCGTCCAGGGACACGCGGCCCTGGACGAGGGTTCCCAGCATGGTGAAAAAGCGGCGGCCGGGGCTGGCAATGGACGACGTGTAGGTCCCGTCGGGTGCCACATCGCCGTAGCGGTTCAGGAGGTTCGTGCGGGGGATGCGGACGTTGTCGAAATGCAGCCGGCCGTTGTCGATCCCGTTGAGGCCGCCCTTGACGCCGTCGTCCTCGCCACCGATCCCGGGCAGGAACTCCTTTGTTTCGGGGTCCCGGAGGTCAACGTAGAAGGCGTGCACACCATGATTAACGCCGTTGGTCACCAGCTGGGCGAAGACAACAGCGGCGAGGCCGTCGATGGCTGCGTTGCCAATGTAGTCCTTCCACGCAGCACGGAACGGTGTGTGGACCACAAATTCCTGGGTTTCGGCGTTGTACGTCGCCGTGGTGGCGATGCTGGCCACATCGGAACCGTGGCCGGTCTCCGTCATGGCAAAGCAGCCGGGGATCTCCAGGCTCATGATGCCCGGCAGCCATTTGTTGTGGTGCTCCTGCGTGCCGAGGTGCATCACGGCCGAGCCAAAGAGGCCCCACTGGACACCGGCCTTGATCTGCAGGGACGGGTCGGCGGTGACCAGCTCCTCGAACCTGGCCACGTTGCCGCCGTGATCATCCGCACCGCCCAGTGCCGCCGGGAAGGCCCGCTGCACAGCGTTGTGGTCCACCAGGAACTTCAACTGGCCGAACGCCCGTGACCGGTGTTCGGTGTGCGTCAGTCCTTCGATCTTGTGCAACGCAGGGTCTCCGGCCAGCACGCGCGACTGCCTGCGGGATTCCGCCCACTTGCCCAGGAGCTGCTCGCCGAGCGCTGCAACGTCGACGGCGGGCTGCGCCGCCGTTCCCTGGCCGGCGGTGGGGCCGGTTACGGCTGCGTTCGTTACGGCTGTGTTGGTTACGGCTGTATTCGTTACGGCGGCGTCCGGGCCGGTGGGACGGTCCACTACTTCGGTCATGTCAATGTCCTTCGTTGGTTCTGACAGGAGGGTGTGAGGTTCTTTGGGCGGAATCATGGCGCGCTGGCAGGGTTAAGCTCGGGGGCGATTCCCACGCATAACCAGGCCGTGATTTGGCGGGCCATGGCTTCCTGGTCCGGCTTCGCCGCCGAATCAGGTGTGCTGAGCCATTGCTCGCCGGCATTTCGGACCAGGCCGATGGCCGCCGTGGGCCAGTACCCGATCACCGCTTCCTTGCCATCGCCGAGGTGGGTCCGCATCGGTGCGGCGATCATCTCCGCGATGGAATCGAAGAAATGGCCCAGGGCTCCTGAAATGGCCACCGATCCATGGGGGCCGTCCGCGTCCACCGGTGCATAGCGGGTGACGAAGCTGTAGACGTTGGGGCTGGTTTCCGCCATCTGGAGATAGGCCGAGATCATGGCCAGCAGCCCCTCCCGGGGGGTTTGGGCACCCTGGGCCGCTTCGCGGATCTTGCGCTGCATCTGGCTCAGGACAACTTCCCCGACGGCGTGCTGCAGGCCGGCTTTGTCGCCGAAATAGCGGTAGAAGACTGACTTCGAAGTTCCGGCAGCCGCGGCAATCTCCTCCATGGAGGCGTCACTGCCCAGCGCGTGGACAGCCCGCCGTGCGGACTTGATGAGCTCCCGGCGTCGCTCCTCCCGGTGGGTCTGCCAGCGGGCCGAGCGGCCATCGGCATTTCCGCCGGCAGCCGGCGTCGGGGCTTCTGAGTGGAGGTTGTTCACGATACTCAGCGTATCAGGTACGCTGGGTATCGGTAACCGTCGCAGATCAGAGGAGTCACCCATGTCCGTCAATGGACAGTCCGGCACCGGACCCCACGAATTCGCCAGCCCCACGATGTCCGGCGCGGCGCGCCCAGTCCGCCGGGCCGTGATTGTGGGTGGAAACCGGATCCCGTTTGCCCGGTCCGGCGGGGCCTACACGAAGTCTTCCAACCAGGACATGCTCACCGCCGCACTGGACGGTCTTATCGCCAGGTTTGGCCTCCAGGATGAGCGGATCGGCGAGGTTGCGGCGGGAGCCGTGCTCAAGCACTCCCGGGACTTCAACCTCACCCGCGAGGCAGTCCTGGGTTCAGCGTTGTCGGCGGAGACCCCGGCCTATGACCTTCAGCAGGCGTGCGCCACCGGCCTCGAAACGGTGTTGGGCCTGGCCAACAAGATCAAGCTGGGCCAGATCGATTCCGCGATCGCAGGCGGTGTGGACTCGGCGTCGGATGCCCCTATTGCTGTCAGTGAAGGCCTCCGCGAGGTGCTCCTGGACCTGAACCGCGCCAAGACCCTTCCCCAGCGCCTGCAGGTGCTCAGCCGGCTGCGTCCCAAGGACCTGGCCCCCGATGCTCCGAGCACGGGGGAGCCGCGTACGGGCCTGTCCATGGGTGAGCATCAGGCGCTGACCACCGCGCAGTGGAACATTTCGCGCGAGGCGCAGGATGAGCTGGCTTTCAACAGCCACCGCAACCTTTCCGCCGCCTATGACGCGGGTTTCTTCGATGACCTCCTGACGCCGTACCGCGGCCTCGCCAAGGACTCCAACCTGAGGGCGGACACCACGCTGGAGAAGTTGGCAACACTCAAGCCCGTCTTCGGAAAGAACCTGGGCGCCGAGGCCACCATGACGGCGGGAAACTCCACGCCGCTGACCGACGGGGCATCCACGGTCCTGCTCGCATCCGAAAACTGGGCTGACGCCCATGACCTGCCGAAGCTCGCCACCGTAGTGGATGGTGAAGCTGCCGCTGTGGACTTCGTCCATGGCAAGGACGGCCTGCTTATGGCCCCCGCGTTCGCGGTCCCGAGGCTGCTGGCCCGCAACGGACTGACCCTGGACGACTTCGACTATTTTGAGATCCATGAAGCGTTCGCCGGCACCGTCCTGAGCACACTGGCCGCCTGGGAGGATGAGGAGTTCGGCCGCACCCGGCTGGGACTCGATGGCGCCTTCGGCAGCATCGACCGCACCAAGCTGAACGTCAATGGCTCCTCCCTGGCCGCAGGCCACCCGTTCGCGGCCACCGGCGGACGCATCGTCGCCTCGCTAGCCAAGATGCTGCAGGCCAAGGGCACCGTCGACGGAAGGCCGGCACGCGGTCTCATTTCCATCTGCGCCGCCGGCGGCCAGGGCGTCGTCGCAATTCTCGAAGCACTCTAGGGGCACCGGATGACGGACAAATACACCACCCTGGTCAACCAGGGCCTGGGCAGGAACATCGCCAAGCGGCTGGGCCTGCCCCAGCCCGCGCTGCTGCGCCGGTACAAGCCGGGCCAGCCCTTGGTTGTCGGTCCCGTCCTGGTCCAGGGCAACACCGCCGGAGCCGACCAATTGGCCGCCACGCTCCTTTCCTGGGACCTTGACGTCCGGCGCCACGCAGTGCCCCGCGAAAAGCTGGGCGCGATCATTCTGGTCCTGGATGAGCTGTCCCGGCCCGAAGACCTTGAAAAGCCCGTGCTGTCCGCGGCGTCCTCGCTGCGTGATCTCGGACCGAGCGCCCGCATTATCACCATCTCCCGGCCTGCCGCGGAAACAGCGTCCCCTGCACAGTCGGCTGCCCGGCAAGGCGTGGATGGCTTCCTGCGTTCTCTGGCCAAGGAACTCCGGGCCGGCGCAACAGCAAACGGCATCGTCCTGGCCGAGGGAGTGCAGAGCACCAGCCCCAGCGCCCTTGCCGCCCTGCGGTTCTTCCTGTCCGGCCGGTCGGCATTTGTGGACGGCCAGTTCCTGGCGGTCTCCACCGGCGAAGGCCACCTGCCCCCTGACTTCGAGAAGCCGCTCGCCGGCAAGATTGCCGTGGTCACCGGCGCAGCCCGCGGCATCGGTGCAGCTATTGCCCGGACCCTCCACCGGGACGGGGCCACCCTGGTCCTCGTTGACATCCCCTCAGCCGGGGACCATCTTGCTGCTGTTGCCAACGAAGTCCGCGGCACGGCGCTTCAACTGGATATCAGCAGCGCAGACGCCGGCCAGCGGATCATCGACCACGCCGTGCAGCGTCACGGCCGCCTGGACATCGTCATCCACAACGCCGGCATTACCCGGGACAAGCTGCTGGCCAACATGGACCACGCCCGCTGGAGCTCCGTCCTCAACATCAATATTGCAGCCCAGCTCAGAATCAACGAGGCGCTCCTGGCCTCTGAACACTTCCGGAATTCACCACGGATTGTTTCGGTTGCATCCACCAGCGGCATAGCGGGCAACCGCGGTCAGACCAACTACGCTGCCTCCAAGGGCGGGGTGATGGGTATGGTGCGCGCGTCTGCGCCCCTTCTGGCGGAGAACGGCGGGAGCATCAACGCGGTGGCACCGGGCTTCATCGAAACAGACATGACAGCGCGGATCCCGTTTGCCGTCCGGGAAGTGGGCCGGCGGCTGAATTCCCTGCAGCAGGGAGGCCAACCGTCCGACGTCGCGGAGGCCATTGCCTTCCTGGCGAGCGACGCCGCCGGCGGCATCAACGGCGACGTGCTGCGGGTCTGCGGACAGAACCTGGTGGGGGCATGAGTACGGTCCAGCCGGTCATCCTGGGGGAGATACCGTCCCTGTCCAAGCTGTACGTCAATGCCGCCGCGCAGGCGGCGCGACGCCGCGTGCTGGGCACCCACAACGGATCAAGCCTGCCGGCCACCGGCCACGAAGTGCGTGGGGTAACGGCCGACGTCGGGAACCTCACCGCGTACCAGCACCTCATTGGGCTGACTGCCAGGGACACCCTGCCGGCCGGCTATCTCCACGCACTGGCATTCCCGCTGGCCATGAGTGTGATGAACCGCGACGATTTCCCGCTACCGCTCCTGGGCATGATCCACCTCAGCAACCATGTGGAACAGCGGTCGCCGGTGCTCTTCTCCGAAGCCCTGGACATCCAGGCCAAGGTCGAGAACCTGCAGGGTCACCGGGCCGGCACACAACTTGACGTGGTAGCCGAGATCCGTGGCGCCGGTACGCCGGACATCAAATGGACAGGGCGTTCCTCCTACCTTGCCAAGGGCGTATTCCTCCCCGGCATTGATAAACCGACCCCCCACAACGGCCAAACCGAATTCACGCCGCCGGACCCCACCGCGATTTGGCATTTGGGGGTCGATACGGGCCGCGCGTATGCAGCCGTTTCAGGTGACTTCAACCCGATCCACCTGAGCGTGCTCTCGGCCAAAGCCCTGGGCATGCGACGCTCCATCGCGCACGGCATGTACCTGGCCTCGAGGGCCCTCGCGGACGTCGGTCCGGCCAAAGGCGAAACGTTCACGTGGGATGTCACGTTCGAGGCGCCCGTGTTCCTGCCGGCCCGCGTTGCGCTGGAAATCACCACCGGGCAGACGCCCGGCGAAGGCTGGCAGGGGTCCGAATTTATGGCGTGGAATCCCCGCTCGGGCCGCCGGCACTTCAGCGGCTCCGTGGCACCGCTCTAGGACGCCGGCCGCACGGCCCGGAGAACCCGGTGGAGGCTCAGCAGGATGGACTCAGACGCTGTCACAGCCGAATCTGCCTGCGCCCGCTCCGCAACCGCTGCCATGCCGGCCTCCACCGCTGACTTCGCGGCGGCAAAGAGCCGGTGCTGGTCTGCTTCATCCCCGCCGTCGAACGAGGCCAGGAGTTCACCGGTGGCGGTCATGGCCGATGCCAGCGGTGAACTGTCTTCGAAAGGCACCGTGTACGGTGCGTCGTCTGTCCAGATGACGTCGGACAGGACTTCAGTCATGTCCTGGATGTGGAACGTCACCCGCTCCAGATCACGAAGGTTGCGGTAGTCGAGATCCACATCGCGGGGATGGAACCGGCGGCGCGGATTGGCGCGTCGGCTCGCGTCAGCCTCCTGGACGAGATGCCGGACCGTGCTGGCCGCTTCGGCCAGCTCGGCGGACCGGCGGGACCAGTCCTCATGCTCCGGAGGCCACTTTTCAGTCAGTGCCGCTCCCATATCAGTCAGTTGCCGCCCGAGGGCCAGCCGGAGTTTGCCCAGGCTGGCGGCAGCCGCGTTGAAGTGCAGGGGAGGAAACACCAGGAAGTTGACGGCGATGCCCACCGCGACGCCGACGCCCATCTGGATAAGGTAGCCAAAGGAAAAGTCGTCCCGGTCGCTTCCGCCCACGAGGAGAACCAGCAGCGCCGCCGTCGGAATCCAATCGCTGCCGGAGCCGATTCGGGGGAGCCCGCCGAGCAGCACACCGATTCCCATAACCACCGCAACGGTCAGCGGTGACGGATCACCGACACTGACCAGCGCAAAGGCGAGCCCAATACCCAGGGCGAGGCCGACGAGCGCCTGGAGACCCTGCCGGAAAGATCCGGCCAAATTGCGGTACATCGACACCAGCGCCCCGAGCGGCGCGTAGTACGGATACTCGGCAGCGGATCCCGGCATCAGCGGGGCAATGGCGAAGGCGAGGCCGGCGGCCAGGGCTGCTTTCGACGCAAGCTGCAGGCGCTGTACCGTGAATGCCGACGAGAGACCGGCCACCGAATTCCTCAGGAGTCGGGATCCAGCGGCGGGCCGGCGCTGCGGCTGCGCTTGAGTGTCACCCATCCGCCCCACATTAGGTGCAGCTGCCTGCTACGACAAGGCCGACGCCGACCGCCGGACCTCCGCAGCCAGCCGATGCGCTTTGCCCTGCGTGCGTCCGTCCTCTGCCCGCTGCGGGATGTATCCGAAGCCGAGACCGTACGGGGGATCGGCGAACCCCAGCGCAGCGTTTGCCCCTTCGTGGCCGAAGGCCCGGTGGCTGCCGAAATTCCGCGACACGTGCGGCTTCATAAAGACCACGGCAAAGGCGTTGTCCAGTCCCGACATACGGTCCAGGCCCCACACCTGCTCCTGGGACATCACGCTGACTGTCTCAGGGGTCAATAAGGGGGCGCCGCCGTCCACTCCTGTTAGGGCCGCCGCGTAGAGCCTGGCCAGGCCCTCCGCCGTACCCACGCCGCCGGCGGCACTCATCCCAGTGGCGCGCACGGTCCGTTGATTGGGAAGTTCCATGATCGAGCTGACCGCCGCGTTGCTGTTCAGCCCGTCCAGGCTCAGCGGATCCAGCCATGGCTGCAGGGGATCGACGTCGTAGAGGACGTCACGGTAGCGCGGTTCCAACTCCTCCGGCAGTCCCAGGAAGAAGTCGATGCCGTAGGCCGTGCGGATACGGTGGTCATAGAGGCGCTGCAGGCTGGTTCCCGTAACCCGCCGACAGAGTTCCTCCATGATGATGCCGATGGTGAGGGCGTGGTACCCGAAGCAAGTGCCGGGACCCCATGCCGGCCTCTCTCCGGCCAGCCGTGCCGCGGCCCGGGAAGTGGTGAATTCGTCCAAGGCGAATCCACCTTCGACGCCCAACAGGCCGGCCTGATGGGACAGGGCTTCACGCACCAGCAACCGGTCCTTGCCGTGGACACCGAACTCGGGCCAGTAGTGCGCCACCGTCCGGTCAAGGTCAAGCAGCCCATCCTGGACGAGCACGGAAATCACCAGGGCCGCCACGCCCTTGGAGACTGAGTACGCCCCGGTGATGGAGTCGGCCTTGATGTGGGGCCCGCCAACCAGGTCCAGTACCTTCACGCCGTCCCGGTAGGCGGCCAGTTGGGCGCTGTATTGCGGATCGGCGGCGAGGAAGGCCTCAAACAGATCCAAAACACCCTCGTAGCCGGGCGCTGCAAAGCCATGAGATTTCTGCATGCCCCTAGCCTAACCGGTTAGAAAGCGCTTTCCTGCTGTGTGGCCGCTCCGTGGCCGGGGGAGACTTCTTCGCCGGGTCGCACTGGCCCCGGGGGAGTGCCGTCCCCGAATGGCCGGCCTCCCAGCGCATCCCTGCCATGGGGCTCCAGCCAGCCGGACGGATGGGGGCCCTGCGGCACGATCCCGGTGGGGTTGATGTCCCCATGGACGATGTAATAGTGCTGCTTGATCTGGACAAAGTCGATGGTGTCGCCGAATCCGGGGGTCTGGAAAAGATCCCGTGCGTAGCCCCACAGGGCCGGCAGTTCGGTCAGCTTCTGCCGGTTGCACTTGAAGTGCCCATGGTAGACGGCATCGAACCTGGCCAAGGTGGTGAACAGGCGGACGTCGGCCTCCGTGATGGTGTCACCCACGAGGTACCGCTGTCCGGTGAGGCGTTCCTCGAGCCAGTCCAGGGTGGTCCACAGCCGGGAATAGGCCGAGTTGTAGGCCTCCTGGGAGCCTGCAAAGCCGCAGCGGTAGACGCCGTTGTTGACCTCGGTGAAGACGCGCTTGTTGACGGCGTCAATTTCGGTGCGGAGGTGTTCCGGGTAGAGGTCCGGCGCTCCGGCCCGGTGGAAGCGGGTCCATTCGGTGGCGAAGTCCAGGGTGATCTGAGGGAAGTTGTTTGTGACCACCGCGCCGCTGGCAACATCCACGATGGCCGGCACCGTGATGCCGCGGGGGTATTCCGGGAAGCGCCGGAAATAGGCGCTCTGGATGCGCTCGATGCCAAGGACGGGGTCCACCCCACCCGGATCGAGGTCAAAGCTCCACGACCGTGCATCGTGCGTAGGGCCGGGCTGGCCCAGGGAGACGGCGTCCTCCAACCCGAGGAGCCTCCGCACAATTACGGTCCGGTTCGCCCACGGGCAGGCCCTCGCGGCAATCAGCCGGTACCGGCCGGCCTCTACAGGCCACCCCGGCTCGCCATTGACGCCGGGGCGGCCGTCGTGGGTGATCCGGTCCTCAATGTAGTTCGTGTCCCGGTTGAACTCCGCCCCGCCGGTCACATAGGCGCCCCGGGTGCTGTGTTCGGGGCTGGTATCCGTGCTGTTGGCTGCGGTGGCGGTCACGGCCTGTGGTCCGCTCGAAGTTTCCTGGCTCATGCGGACCAGCCTAGGCTCCGCCGGCCAGGATTGCCGAGATGGGCTGCCAGGCAACCAACCAGGACCCGGCAATAACGGCGACGAAGAGCGCGATCCAGATACCGGAGGGTATGGACGTTGCCCGGTACAGCAGATAGGCGTCGGAACTGGACAGCCTGTCACGGCGTCGCAGGTGCACATTGGTCAGCTTGGCAAGGTCCCGGACGGCGGCCACCAGCAAGGCCAAGCCAAGAACGATTGCAACATGGCCGGTGAAGTTGCTGGGCACAACGAGGACCAGCAACCCGCCTCCTGCGACGGCCAGGCCGGTGATCAGCAGCCCCGCGGCGTTCCTGATGAACACGAGCGAAGCCAGGAGGATCAGGGTTCCCGTGGCCAAGGCGGCCGGACCCCAGCCGGCAAAACCGGAGGTGACAAGGGCTACGCCGGTCAGGGCAGGAACAGGATAGCCCCAGAATCCCGACCAGACGGCGGCGGCCCGGCCGCGGCTGTAACTGGTGGTTGTGCCTGAGTGGTCCAAGCGGAGCCGGATCCCGCCCAATCGTTGGCCGCTCATGACGGCGGCGAAAGCATGGCCTAGTTCGTGGGTGGCGGTGGCCAGGAGGCCAAAGTACTTCCAGGTGGCCCGGGGGATGGACAGTGCCGTCGCCAGGGCCAGCACCACCGCCAGTTCGGCCACCGTGACCTGGGGGATGGCGGCACGGCTGAAGGCTTCAATGATCCGTTGCCACAATTGATCGGGAATCAAGGTCATTCCCCGCCGGATCGGGAGTAGTGATTGTCAGCCATAGCCCTCTACGGTACTAGAGGGATGGTTCAGAGCTGTCCTGCTGCCCTGCAGGCTTGGGGCGGTCAACGAATCGAGGAATGCTGTGACCACTTTGAAGGAACGCCTGCACGCTGATGTTGTGGTGCACATGAAGGAGCGGAACAAAACCGCCCTGACAACGGTGCGCAATGTCCTGGGCGAGATCGAAACACGGGAGAAGTCGGGAAAGATGCCCATTGTCCTGGACGACGCCCAGGTGACCTCGTTGTTGCAGAAAGAGGCTGCAAAGCGACGTGACACCGCAAGGATCTACACTGACGCCGGCGAACCCGAGCGGGCGGCGGCTGAGGTCGCAGAGGCGGAAATTATTGAGGCCTACCTGCCCCAGCCCCTGACAGCAGCGGAAGTCGAGGCGATTGTTGATGACACCATCGCCGGGCTGAGGAATGAAGGCGTGGAGCCCGGGATGCGTCAACTGGGTGCCGTGATGAAGCCTGTCACGGCCAAGGTCGCCGGACGCTTCGATGGCAAGGCGGTCAGCGAGATCGTCCGCAGCCGTCTCGCCTGAGCAGTCAGCTCGAGCGTGATAACAGGAAAGGCACGCCTACAGATCGTGGGCGTGCCTTAACTTCCTGTTGGCGGAACACTGCCGCCACGGAATGCTATCCGGTGTTCTTGAATCAGCCTTCGCAGTCAGTGCAGTAGCTGTGTCCGTCTTTCTGCCGCGCAATCTGGGAGCGGTGCCGGACCAGGAAGCAGGAGTAGCACGTGAACTCGTCCTCAGCCTGCGGGATAACCTGCACGACCAGTTCCTCGGCAACGAACTCGCCCCCGGGAACGCCGGCGCCATCCAGCCCGTCGGCCTCATCGAGCTCGAGGACGACACTGCGGGCGTCCGGTGCATTGGCGGACTGCAGTGCCTCGAGTGAGTTGTCCTGCGACTCCTTGACGTCGGAGCGAAGTTCGTCGTAATCGGTTGCCACTTAGGTGTATCTCTTTTCTTTGGTTCGTCTGTCGCGTATGCAACGTACAGCATCCGGTGGGTATTCCCCAATAGCCTGGCAAGAAAATTTCTCTGTGGAGCCTATATTTCTGTGCGGACACCTGCTGGGATCGGCGTCGGGTGACATTGGGCACTCTGGTGCACAGGATTGACAAGTCCAGCGCACAGCCGCCGTCAGTTAAAGCTCACATGGGATCCTTGACCAACGTTTTGGCCTGTGGCGGGCTAACCTGCCTCAGCCGTTCATCGAGCGTCACGCGCAGCCTGGCGGCAGCCACCTGAACACGGAGCCCGGCAGGGGTGACCTTCCTGTCGGGGATCGAGGCAGCGTTCGGGGGTGTTTGGACCTGCCGGTGCTCAGGGGTACCTGCGCTCACCGTCCAGTCACCACTGTCTTCGCTGGCGACGTTCTCCCAGGCCGCGTCGAACAGTTCAAGCTCCTCGGTCCGGGCCAGTTCACTGCCTGCCAGGACGTTTAGGGTCGCAAGACCCAGGGCCTTGGTTCCTTCATCTGCATCCAAGGCGCGGTCCATGGCCCACTGGGTGCGGCGCCACCATTCCGCCCGGCTGTCCGCCTCGGTCTTCTGCCGCAGGGCCTGCTCGTCGGCTGCACGCCTCTGGTTCAGCGCTGTCTTATCCGCCGACGTGCGCTGGGCCAGGGTGCGCCAATTGATGTAGAAGGCCAGCAGGGCTGCAATCAAAACAGCCAAGGGTCCAAGCCCGGCAAGGATCACCCACCAGTCGGCCGGCCCGGAGTGGACCACGACTTCAAGGGGACCAGACGGCGGGGTTGGATTCACGGCTCCAGCTTAAGCCGTGGATGGAAACAGAAAAAACCCCTGAAATCCGTGGATTTCAGGGGTTTTCCCATTTGTGCGCGGAGGGGGACTTGAACCCCCACCGCGGCGTGTCGCCAAGGCGATAAATGCCTAGATTCCGCGCTTTTTGTTACTCCTTGTTCCATTGCAGAGCCATAAAAATACATCAGCTCACCCACGCCACCCACGCGGAAAGTCGCTCAAAGGACGTCGTATTTCGTCGTGACAGTCACTTACAAGTGGAGGCCCATCAAAACTGACACCCGCCAGCCGGGTCGACGCATAGAACTCCCTGAAAGCAGAGTTCACCTAGATCACCCACTGACGGAAGGCGCCGACATGGTAGCCGTGCAAAGCAACAACGAACTGATGTCACCTGAACAATTGGCCGAGCGTATAGGAGTTTCCCTTCGCATGGTTCGGGAGATGTACTACACCAATACCTGGCCGCATCTGCGGCTGACCCAGCGCACTGTTCGTTTTACGGAGTATCACTACGAACAGATCCTCGAGCTCAGCGAGCAGCGGCCGGCCACGCTGATCCGGAAGACGACCACCAGCTCTAAGGCTGCGGAATTGGCTGAGCTGCTCAGCAGGAGGCCAGCTGCGTGATCACCTTGGGTGTGCGCCTCGGTGGATCTGGCCGCTGTGCCGGTAGACACTGATCGCAAGGGAAAGGCAGCGCGGGTGACGAACTGGTTGCATATCGGTCAATAGCCAGGTGTGCTTAGATGGGTCACTTTGCGATTTCCTTGACCCATTCGCGGGTATCAAGGCCAAGTTTCGAGTCCTTAGACAACCGGAGTCGGGCAGCCCGCACGAAGCGGATCCAGGGCGGATTTGGGCAAAGAGAAGCCGCGGATTGGGAGCACAATCCGGGGCTTCAAATGAGGTGGACTAGGCGGGCTGTAGCTGGAGGGCCGCCTCCTGTTCTGCGTTGGCGCGTTTGATCGTGGAGGGCGAAACACCGAACTGCTTCGCGATCACGGGGATAGAGAGCTTTTGCGCCCTCATGGACTGGATGAGCTCCCATCGCTCCGACTTGCTGAGGGCCTCCCAGTCGACCTTTGAGCCACCGACCGTGGCGGTCCTGCACTACGGGAGAGGCCGGCAGGGAGGCTGCAGCGACCGCGGGGTGGGGTGCTTGGACGGGCGCCGGGGCCGGCCGGGGCTCGATGGCTAACACTGCCAGTTCGACCACCTTGGCCTGGCCCTTTACGGGAGTGAGAAAGGGCACGACAACGGGCGCTGTAGCCTTCGGTTCGGTCCGGACAATGACCGGCGCAGGGACAGCGACGGGCTTCGGGGCGACAGCCAGCTCGGTGACCTCCACGGCCTCCCTGACGACGGCCGGCTCGGGGGCTGGGCGGGCGATCAGGACGTTCTCGATGACGAGGGAGGCGCCCAGTGCCGCGAGTGGCATCAATGCGGAAAGGGCGGCGCCGGCACAGGTGCCTGTGGACCATGATGATGCTTGCGGGCCGGCGGGAATCAGGACGTGGGCAATATTGGCGGCGATGCTGACCAGGGTCCAGATGGCAGTGGCCAGGTTGGTGATCAGTGTCGATTCACCTCGGGACCGGCGAACCAGGGTGGCCAGGGTAAAGAGGGTCAGATTCAGATCGATGACAGCCGGCACCACAAACTTCAGGGGGTGGGGAATGAGCATGTAGGCGGCAAGAGACGCTTGTCCGAAAAATGAAGTGACAAATGAACCGAGGTAGATGGCGGACGCCATGCCTGCCGTGCCATAGGCGATGGGCCTACTGTCCGGGCTGATGCGCGCGGGTTTGGGGTGGGTCACTTTTGCTCCGATGGTCGTACATTAGATGCAACACGTGCGTTTCTATCAAGTTTACGGATGAAACGCCTGCGTTGCAAGAAGAGTCGCGTTCTGTGAGACTGGCAGGATGCAACGAGATGAACCGAGGAACCTGCGGGGCCTGGTCCAGACCAAAGACCTGGCCGACTTTGTAGGCGCTTCGGAAAGCACGATCCGGGCTTGGCGTAAGCGCCACCTGGACTGGGTGGCTCGCGGCCGTCCGACCTCAACTGCTATCCACATCCACTTCCCGGATCCCGTGCCGGACCCGCAGGACCCGAGCGCGGCGTTTCTGATCAACGCCGCCGCCGTCTATGACGTGGCCGACGTCATTCGTTTCGGCGAATCCGTGAAGCAGCACGAACGCAAATCCGGTAATCCACAGTGGCTTCGGAGTGTCAGCGAGTCTGCGTAGCGCTGTGTCACTCCGGCGTGGCTGGACCGAGTGCGCCCCTGCGACGGACAACGGAGCAAGGATCCAGCAAAAAGTAGCGGCGTGCGAGCAATGGACGCTGCGGCTGAAAAGAATCGGGCAACCGACAAGGCGTGCGCGAGCCCGGCTCAGGAACGAGTCATAGTTCGCGCAGCACGCCTCCGCCTGTCGACAGACCAAAGTTGGGCCTCGAGAGCCCCTCCTGGGTCGAAGAAATTGCCAAGCGGCCGCTCTGAGCCAGACCAGTAGCGCCCGTGCGATCGACCCTAAAGGAGAAGACAGCCCGGGAACATGTATCAGTCCGGTGGCCTGCACTGGGCCACCTCCAAGGCAGTCGTGGAAAACGTGCTGCTTCAGCGGCCTGGAGTCGCGGCCGTCGACGCGAACCCGGTTGCCCAGACCGCGACCGTGAGCTTTGACCCGTCCGTGACCTCGGTGGAGCAGATCTCCGGGTGGGTCCGGGACTGCGGATACCACTGCCGCGGCGAATCGGTCCCGGACCATGTCTGCTACCCGATGGACGAAACAGCGCGCACCTCCGGGATGGAGCATGAGACCGCTAGGAAGGCAGGCGCCGGCCACCGGCCGTCCGGGCACGTCCACCCCGGTGCAGCGCATCCAATGGAGCATGTGCATCCGGCGGAGGGTGATCACCAGGCCATGCATCCGGGTGACGCACCCGATGCGACGGAACCCCGCACCGGGAATGCCCATGCGCCGGCGGACAGCCATGCCAGCCACGGCGCGGGCCCGCACGGTGAGATGCCCCGGACCCCGCAGGACATGATGGGCCACGGCGGCCACCACGCCGGAATGTCGATGGATGGCATGGTCAAGGACATGCGCAACCGGTTCCTGGTCGCAGCGATCCTGTCAGTGGGTGTGACGCTGTGGTCCCCGATGGGCCGGGACATGCTCGGTTTCACCGCGCCGACCCCGTTCGGGCTCCGTGACGACGTGATTGCCCTGCTCTTGTCCCTTCCGGTCATCTTCTACTCGGCCTGGATTTTCTTCGACGGCGCCTACCGGGCGCTGAAGGCCCGCACGCTGGACATGATGGTCCTGGTCGCGATCGCCGTGGGCACTGGATGGCTGTACAGCGTCTGGGTCACCCTCACCGGCGGCGGTGAGGTGTTCTACGAAGCCGCGACCGTCCTTGCCTCCTTCGTGCTGCTGGGCCATTGGTTCGAGATGCGCGCACGCGGCGGAGCGAACGAGGCCATCCGCACCCTCCTTGAGCTCGCCCCGCCGGTCGCGGTCGTCATCCGCGACGGCGAGACGGTCGAGGTCCCCACCTCAGAAGTCCAGACCGGGGACCTGTTGATGATCCGGCCGGGATCAAAAATCCCCGTTGACGGGGTAGTCGAGGACGGCCAGTCGGAGGTCGATGAGTCCATGGTCACCGGGGAAAGCCTCCCGGTGACCAAGACCATCGGCGCCGAAGTGATCGGGGCGTCCATCAACACCACCGGCACGATGCGGGTCCGGGCCACCAAAGTCGGGGCCGATACCGCTCTGGCGCAGATCGTGGCCCTCGTCCAGCAAGCGCAGAACTCCAAGGCACCGGGTCAGCGGCTGGCCGACAGGGCCGCTTTCTGGCTGGTCCTGGTCGCCCTGATCGGAGGAACTGTCACGTTCGTCGCCTGGCTCGCCCTCGGGGCGGGCGTCCAGGCGGCCATGCTGTTTGCCATCACCGTTGTTGTGATCACCTGCCCTGACGCCTTGGGCCTGGCCACGCCCACGGCGATCATGGTGGGCACCGGGCTCGGTGCCAAACGGGGGGTCTTGTTCAAGAACGCCACCGCTCTGGAGGTCTCCGCCCGGATCGACACCGTCGTGATGGACAAGACCGGCACCCTGACCAAGGGCGAACCGGAAGTGACCGACGTCGTTGTTGACGGAATCGGCCAAAACGAACTCCTGGCGCTGGTCGCCGCCGTCGAGCAGGAATCCGAACACCCTCTCGCCGCGGCCGTGGTCCGCCACGCGCAAGAGCAGGGCGCACCCGTCCTGGTTGCCGCGGATTTCCTGAACGTTCCCGGTCACGGGGCCGGCGCTACCGTGGACGGGCACCGGGTCCTGGTTGGCAACCGCAAACTTATGGCCGACGAAGGCATTGACCTGGGGCCGCTTGCCGCAGTGCGCGATGAACTTGCCGCCACCGGACGGACAGCCGTGCTCGTCGCCGTGGATGGCAAGGCCGTCGCGGTGATCGCCTTGGCCGACGCGGCGAGGGAAACCGCGGCCGCCGCAGTCGCTGCCCTGCACGAGGCCGGGATCGAAGTCGTCATGCTCACCGGGGACAACGAAGCCACCGCCCGGAGGATCGCCGGCCAGCTGGGCATCGACACCGTCATCGCCGAAGTGCTCCCCGGGGACAAATCAGCGAAGATCGCCGAGCTGCAGCAGCGCGGCAGGGTCGCCATGGTGGGCGACGGCGTCAACGACGCCCCGGCCCTGGCCCAGGCCGACCTCGGCATCGCGATCGGCGCCGGCACCGACGTGGCCATCGAAACGGCAGACGTCGTCCTGATGCGCTCGGACCCGCTGGATGTGCCCATCGCCCTGCGGATCGGCAAAGGCACGCTGCGGAAGATGCGCCAGAACCTGGGCTGGGCCGTGGGGTACAACGCGATAGCGCTGCCCATCGCCGCAGGAGTCTTCGCCTTCGCCGGGATCGTCCTCAGCCCGGAGATCGCAGCCCTGTCGATGTCCGGTTCCAGCTTCTTGGTCGCCGTCAACGCCCTCCTGCTCAAGAGACTCCGGCTGCCCCGCCCGGAAACACCCGAGCCCACCACGGCACGCGCTTCCCGACCGCTGGCCCCGGCCGGGACCCGCTAGGACCCCGGGTCATGGACCTCCGCCTCATCTCCCGCGTACTGTTCCTACGTGCGGCGTGGCGGAGCCGGGACCACTGGGACGCCGCACGAATCACCGCCCACCAGGACCACGCCCTTCAGGAACTGCGCAGCGCCGCCTACGCCGGTTCAGAGTTCTACCGGCGCCATCACGCCGGACTGCACGACGCTCCCCTGGACCAGCTGCCGTCCGTGACGAAAGCGGACCTGATGGAGCACTTCGACGAGGCCGTCACCACCCCCGACCTGAGGCTGGCGGATCTGGAAAACCATCTGAGGACCCTGACCGAGAGCGGGGGAGACCCGGGGGTGCCTTGGCAGGGCCGGTGGTGGGCTGCGGCAACGGCAGGGGCCACGGGCCGGCGCGGAACCTTCGTCTGGAACCGCTCCGAATGGGGGACCGTCCTGGCCTCCTACGCGCGCGCGAACGACTGGGCAGGGATCTCGGCCGGGCTGACCCGGCCCCTGAAAATGGCACTGGTGAGCTCCCGCGTCCCCACCCACCAGTCCGCTGTCGTCGGTGCCTCGCTGCGCTCCAGGCTCGTCCACACCCTCCGCCTGGACGCTACCGCACCCATGGATGAGACGGTCGCCGCGCTGAACCGGTTCCGGCCCAGGGTCCTGGTCGGCTACGCCTCAGCACTCAAACCCCTGGCCGCGGAGCAACACGCTGGACGGCTGCACATTTCACCGCAGGGCGTGATGTCCGCCTCCGAAGTGCTCAGCCCACACACCGCCTCCGAACTGGAAGCCGCGTGGGGGAGCGCGCCCTTCGATGTCTATGCCGCCACCGAAACGGCCGGCATCGCCTCCCCCTGTACCTACCGGAACCGCCATGTCTACGAAGACCTGCTGATCATCGAACCCGTGGACCAGGACGGGAACCCCGTCCCACCGGGGACAACCGGGGCCAAGCTCCTCGTCACCGTCCTGTTTTCGCGGACCCTTCCACTGATCCGCTACGAAATGTCCGACACCATCAGGCTGGGCGGACGGGGCTGCCCCTGCGGGCGCTCCTTCACTGTCATGGAGGACATCGAAGGCAGGATCGAAGACGTCCTGCAGCTGCCAGGCAAGACAGGCAGCGTGGCTGTCCATCCAATCGTGTTCCACCATCTACTGGACCAGGCAGCCGTCGCTGGATGGCAGGTCATCCAGGAACCCTCCAGGCTGCGGGTGCTCCTGGCAGGCCTCACGCCGGAGAGCTCCATAGACGGAGTCAGCGCCGCAGTAGGCGACGCGCTCACCGCAGCGGGCGTTGTACAGACCGGAGTGGACGTCCAGCTGGTGGATCAGCTTGAACGGACAGCACTGGGCAAAGCGCCGTTCGTGCGCGGGTTGAAGGGCCGGCGATGACACTTCCTTCCTCCTGCAGCCCGACGCGGCGGTTCCGGGGTCACTGGCCCCTCATGCTGATGGCTGGTCAGGGTGGGCTATGACCGAGTCACCTACGGCCGGCTCTGCTTCATATCCGGGCGGTCCTAGCAGGCTTTATTCCGGGAGCCCTCATCCGTACTTCATGCCGCGAATCGCGTCTGATCATGGTTCCGATGAGGGAAATGTCTTGAGCCAGGCTCGAGTGCGGACCATCCTTGGGAACAGTCGGAATTACAAAAGGAGATTGCAATGAATCAACACGGGGAAAACCTTGAGGCAGCAGTTCGGACAGCCACCGTGCTCGCAGCCCTCACCCATATCGACAATGTCGGCTTCCATGGCATAGCAACCAACCTCACGGGTGCATCCCCGAAGATCGATAGGAATTGGTCTGGCCTAATCCGTAACGCTCGCATCGCAGTAGCCGCGATCGACTGGCCCGACGAAATCCAGAGCGCGGCAGAAAGGTTTACAGCAGCCACCGGACAGCTGGCCGACGCGCTCGATCAGCGCGACACAGACGCCACTGCCGACCCTGCAAAAGAACTCCATGTGGCATACCACGCTCTCAGCGACGCGGGCTGGAGTCACCTCGCAAGGACCGCAGACATCCCGCAGGAAGAAAAAGCCCACCACCATAACCACGGCACTCCACACGGCGCGTCCTAGGGCCCAGGACTCCAGACATTGACATTTAATTTGTGGGTGACGTTTCCCGGTTTTTGATCTCGAATCGTAGGATCCGGTCCGTGCCGGGGTAGCGGGTTTCGGTGGCGGTGAGGTGGTCGCAGAGTTCACTGATCGCGATGGTTGCCCGTCGGGTGGGGAGCGGGTCGAGTCGGATGGTGAGGTAGCCGTCCTGGCTGGGGTCGATGTCTCCGCTGCCGGTGAGGGCTTGCCGGATCAGGGCGTGGGCTTCGTCGTCGGCGCGGGCGTAGCCGGTGTTGGTCCGGACCTCGCGGGCCAGGGTGGACGCGGTGTTGAACGCGGCCATCCGGATGGCGTGGGTGAGGAGTTTCGTTTCGGTCTCCAGGACCTGCTGGCCGGCGGCTATCTCGCCGAGCGGGACCCGGGCCGGGATGTCCTTGTGCGCTGCCTGCGCGGCCTCGAGGGCTGTTTCGGCGGTCAGCAGGTCCGCGGTGATCTTGTTGTGGATGGTGTTGGTGATCAGGACCGTGGTCGTTCCCGGCGGCGGGGTGTGGGCGGCGAGCATCGCCGCGTCGGTGTCGGCCAGGGTTTTCTCGTACCGGGTTTTCGCGGCGAGGACTTTCTGGTAGGCCTTGCGTTTGGCGGGGTTCGGTACCGACCGTTCCGCATCGTCATCGGTGCTGGCATAGGCGTCGTGGGAATCCAGGGCGAAGCGGATCCTGGCGTAGCGGAAATAGTTTTCCTGCCGCCATCGTGCGCCCATCCGATACACGATCTCCCCGGCCGGCATGTCGGTGTTGGTGGTGAGGATGTGGATCTGCCGGGACCCGCCGCCGGGGGTGTTGACCTGGCGGCTGAGCTGGCGCATCGGAAAGACTTCCCCGGTGGTACCGATGGGGACCTCCACGGCCGTGTCGGCCGCTTCCCAGGTCCGGGTTTGTCCGTGGTCGTCGGTGTGGGTGACCTCGGTGAACAGGGAGGGCCCGATGTCCTCGGTGGTGCCCTTGCGCCAGGTCAGCACGTCAAAACCCTTCCCGGCCATGTGCTGGAACAGGGCCGGGGACCAGCCTCCGCGGTCGAAACCGACCAGGACCCGGCGGTCGTCCCCCACGATCCGGCGCAAGGCGGGCAGGAGCCGGCGCAGTTCCCCGGTCAGCGCGGCCCCGGGTTCGGCCATGACCACCAGGACCGGGGCCCCGGCAGCATCGGCGACCCAGGTTTCCTCGGTCGCCGGGACCGGGAACTTCAACCTCGTCGAGTGGACCTTCCCGATCTTCCTTCTCCCCTGGTAGGCGCGGACATGCCCGTCAACGTAGAGCACCGCGGCCAGATCCCCGCCTTCTTCGTGACTGGCGTGGAGGTGTCTGGCAGCCATCGCGGTGAGCAGGTCCCCGGCCTTGCCTGTTGTGGCGAGGGCGGCGGTTTTACGGCGGAGGGTTTTCACTTCCGGGGCCCGGTCCAGGCCCAGCACCCGGCCCATCGCGACCGGATCAATCCTAGTGATCCCCTCGGCCCGTGGTTCCCCGGCCAGGGCCTGGAACACGGCACCGGTGAGGATGGTCTCCAGACCGTAAAACCCGTTTGGCAACGCCCCGAAGACCTCCTTCGCGCACTCCAGCAGCCCGGTGCTCTCCAGTGCGGGCAGGGCCAGGAACAGCCCGGCCAACGGCACCCGGGCCGCCGGGGCGAACACCGGCGCCGCGCACTCGACCAACCCGGTCCGGGCCCAGGCCCGCTCCCCGGACCGGTCCACCGGGCCGGGGAGAACCGGCAGCGGGACGGCGCCCACCGGCTCCGTCATCGTCGGCGCGGCCCGCGCCGACGGATCTGCCGGTGGTCCGGCGTCCTCACCCGTGTCCATGGACAGCGCCCTGTCGACGCTGAAGGTGGACACGCCCACGGCTGCGGCAATCGTGCGCAGCGACTCCCCCCGGGCACGGCGGGCCTTGATGTCCGAGGCCAGGGCGGTGGTGAGTTTGCTGGCACCGCGGGGGCCGCGTTTTTCCGGCACGAGTCCTGCCACCCCGGAGGTTTTCAGGTCCCTGCGCCACAGCCACAACGTGCCGGTCTCGATGCCGAACGCCACGGCGATATCGGTCACGGAGGCTGCCTTCATATCCGCCAGTTTGGCGGCTGCGAACCGGCGCGTGGCCGTGTCCCCGTCATCCCAGGCGTAGACCAGCTGGCCGTGAAGGAAAACGCGGCCGCCATCGTCATCTTCAAGCAGCGACGCCGCCGCGCCAATCGCGACCGCACCCTCCTCAACAGTTACTGGAAGGGGCGGCTGAGCAGTCATTACACTCATGATCCCACCTCTTCAGCAACCGGCTATTTACTCCACTTAATTATATGACATTTTGGGCAGAATTAACAGCCGACAGCTTTCAAAAAGCCCGAGTTTGAAGGGGGCCAGACATAACGACACAAACCTATGACCAGAGCCCTGGGGCCAGGCTCGGAGGCGCTGCGCAGCACACTCGTCTGGCCTTCGTCCCGGAATGGCCCCACGCTACGCAGGCCGGCCGTCAGTGATGGACTCCAGGAGCCATTGCTCCGATAGCGGGTCGAGGCGCAGCTCTAAGGTCCGCCCCAATCCCGGTTATCTTCCCTCTTGGATCGTTTGGGCTGGTCAGTGACTGATGCCGTCGAGAGTCATGTTGGGCACGTGCGGAGTCGTGGCGGGCGACGTCGTTCCAGTATCGAGGATGTGAGCATCCGGTGGGAGTCCCCGGCGAACGGGACTGGATTGGCCGGAGCGAATCTTTCATCGGTGTGGGCGGCTGAGACTTAGCTGCCGGGCGTGGAAGTCGAAATGCTTTGTGGGGTATGCATAGACGTCATTGAGTGTCATCGACGGTGCGAAGAACGGATCCCACCGGTCCGGGAATGGCATCGACCTTGCTAGCGACGTGGGGCTCTCGCGTTCCAGTCTTCGAGTGATGGCGATGATGGTTTTGTCGAGTTTCCGGGCCATCCTTCGCTTGTTGTAGAAGAGAGCTGCGCCCCGGGAGCCCCAGTAATTGATGACGTCGAAGGGGCGCGTGCCCGCGTTCAGGAGTGCGGCGAAGGCCTTGCCGATGGGCTTGGGGAGCCGGCTGATTAGGTGGACCAGCGGAAGCAGTGCGCGGACGACCATGTAGCCGAAAACCATATGGAAGAGCAGTTCTTCATTGGTCCACCGTGTGCCGTTACTCCTGCGGCGAAGGTCCGCGGCGGTCGCGCTCTCTAGCCAGTTGCTGAGTTCCTCGCGTGCGCGGCTGTATTCGGCCAGGATGTCTGCTGTGGTCGGCTCCACGTCGCGCCCCTCCGTCTAAGGCCCGCGGCCGGCACCGGGCGGGTCCGCACGCGTTGTGCCTGGCTTCATTATGCCCGTGACCGGACCGGCTGACAGTGAGCCTAGCGACGGCAGTCAAAAAGACTCGAATATAGGCGGCACTGGTGGCCTCGGTCGTTATCAAGAAGGCGGGAGAAGACACCCCTCCGCGGTTGCCCTGATACTTGTGCGCTCCTTGGGCCTAAGAGAATCTAGGGGCGGAAAATTTGCGTTGGTTTGGGGGTCGGGTTAGAGGTAGCTGCAGATGCGTTCCGGGTCGCAGTCTGCGGGGTCACCGGCGGCCGCGGCGTCATGGAATTCGGCGACGGTTGCACGCAGCGCGGTGAGGTCTGCGATCTGGGCGTCGAGGTCGCGGAGTTGTTTGGCCAGCAGATCCTTCACGTGTACGCAGGGGGCCTGGCCGATGTCCCGGACAGAGAGGATGTCGCCGATCTGGGCCAGGGTCAGCCCGGCGGTGCGGCCGCGGCGGATGAATTCCAGCCGGCTGACCGTCTCGTGCGGGTAGTTGCGGTATCCGTTCGGTGCCCTGTCTGCGGCCGGCAGCAGGCCGCGGTCCTCGTAGAACCGCAGCGTCTTGGCTGTCATGCCGGCGGCTGCGGCGGTTTCGCCAATCCGCATCATGCACCTCTTTTCCGGGGAATTTCTTTCCTGACCTTCCAGTTTAGTGGAAGGTTAGGAACGGCTGCAGGAACCTGTGTATGCCGGCCCGGGACGGCGGAAGCCCAGTTTTTTCGAGGGCGTGGAGCCGGGTTGGGGCTCGGCTGTTCCGTGGCGTTGACGGGTCTGCCTCTTGACCTTCCCCCTTGGTGGAAGGTGCAGACTGGGGGCAGACCACACACGAGGCACCGTCGCGGGTATTGCGTGACGGCATTGCTGTACGACTTTGGAGGATTCATGTCTGAAACGACACCCGATTTCGATCTGGCCGTCATCGGCTCCGGCGGCGGAGCGTTCGCGGCCGCGATCCGGGCGACAAACCTGGGCAAACGCGTCCTGATGATCGAGCGTTCCACCGTCGGCGGCACCTGCGTGAACACCGGCTGTGTTCCTTCCAAGGCACTCCTGGCCGCGGCAGAGGCCAGGCATGTTGCTCTGGACGCATCCGGCCGGTTCCCCGGCATCAGCACTTCAGCCGGGCCGGTGGACATGGCCGGGCTGATCGGCGGGAAGCGTTCCCTGGTGGAGACGATGCGTTCGGATAAGTACGTGGACCTGATCGCGGACTACGGCTGGGAGCTGCGCCAGGGCAATGCCGTGTTCGCCGGCACCCAGGACGATCCAGTGCTGGAAATCACCGGAAAGGACGGGGCCCGGGAATCCGTCCGGGCCGCGCACTATCTGGTGGCCACCGGGTCCGCCCCGTGGGCGCCCCCGATCGAGGGTTTGCAGGACACGGGCTACCTGACCTCGACCACGGCGATGGAACTCGAGGAGGTCCCTGACTCGCTGCTGGTCATCGGCGGCGGGTATGTGGCCCTGGAACAAGCCCAGCTCTTCGCCCGGCTCGGGTCCAAGGTCACCATGCTGGTCCGCTCCCGGCTGGCCTCGGCCGAGGAACCGGATGCCTCGCGTGCCCTGATGGGTGTCTTCGCCGACGAAGGGATCCGCGTCGTCCGCCGGGCGGCCGTGTCTTCCGTGCGCACGGACCGGGCCACCGGCGGGATCGTTGCGACCGCGGGCGTCTCCGGCGGGCAGGAGGAATTCCGGGCCGCCAGGGTGCTGGTCGCCACCGGACGCCGACCGGTCACCGACGGACTGAACCTGGCCGCCGTCGGCGTCAAGACCGGCGACGGCGGAGAGATCCTGGTCAACAGCCGGCTGGCCAGCTCCAACGACCGGATCTGGGCCGCCGGGGACGTGACCGGACACCGCGAATTCGTCTACGTCGCCGCCGCCCACGGCTCCATCATGGTGGAAAACGCCTTCAACAACGCCGGGAGCGAAGTCGACTACCGGCACCTGCCCCGGGTCACCTTCACCAGCCCGGCCCTGGCCGCGGTCGGCATGACGGACAAGGAAGCCAACGCGGCCGGCATCCGGTGCGACTGCCGGGTCCTGCCCCTGGAGTACGTTCCCCGGGCCCTCGTGAACAGGGACACCCGCGGCTTCATCAAAATCGTCGCCGACTCCGACACAGGGCGGATCGTGGGAATCACCGCCGTCGCCAAGGACGCCTGGGACCTGGCCGCTGCCGGGGTCTACATCCTGGAAGCCGGAATGACCGTGGAGCAGGTGGCAAACCTGTGGAGCCCGTACCTGACCATGGCCGAAGGAATCAAGATCGCCGCCCAGTCCTTCACCACGGACGTTTCCAAACTCTCCTGCTGCGCCTCTTGATCCCTGCCTCTCCACACCGGAAGAAGACCCACCATGAACACCAACTTCAACCAACTCACCGACCGTTTGACCTCACCGGACACCGGCATCGAACCCGCCCTCTGGCTGCCCCTGCTGCACTTGCTGGCACAGGGCGAGCCCGTGGCCATCGGGGACCTGGCCGCCGTCACCGGGCGCACCGTGCCGGAGATCCGCGCCACGCTGGCCGCGGTGCCGGACACCGAGTACGACGGGGACGGACGCATCATCGGGCAGGGCCTGACCCTGCGCCCCACCCCGCACCGCCTGGAACTCTCCGGCGAACAGCTCTACACATGGTGCGCCCTGGACACCCTGATCTTCCCGGCCCTGCTCGGCACAACCGCACGGATCGAATCGGCCTGCCACGCCACCGGAGTCCCGATACGGCTCAGCGTCGGCGCGTCCGGCGCGTCCGGCATCGAGCCGGCCACGGCGGTGGTCTCCCTGATCAACCCCGAGGACATGAGTTCGGTACGGTCTGCGTTCTGCAACCAGGTCCACTTCTTCGCCTCCGACGAGGCCGCACAACCCTGGCTCGCCGCCCACCTGGGCGGTTCCGTCGTTCCCGTAGCCGAAGCCCACCGGATCGGCACGGCCATGGCAGGGTCCCTGGTCGATGAAATCCTGCCCGCACAGCCTGCCGCACGCGAAAAGGGCTCACACGGATGCGCCTGCTGAGGACCGACCGGCCTCTGACCCGGACCGGACACCTAGGGACGCCCGCATGCCGGAACCGGGATGCCCCCTGCCCGAAACCACAGGTTGAGGAACAGCACCCGAACCGGGCCGGCACAACAGATGACGGCCAGTTCCACGGCCCCCACAGCGAACAGGTCTCTGCGCAATTGCTGGCGTGCTGCCGCGAGGACAGGCAGTGCAGACGACTTCGGATATTCCGTGCAGAATCCGGGACCAGATCAATGGGCGAGGCGAGGTAGACCAGCAGCAGGATCAGGCGGATCCGGATCCCGCGCGGCAGGGTCCGGTCCGCGGCCAGCCGCCGCAGCAGGGCCAGCAGGTCCGGCAGCAGCCGCAGCGTCTCCTTCATGCCCACCGTTTCCGGGTGACGGCGGGCGTACAGGGCCAATAGAACCAGCAGTACGGCGTAGATCAGGACGACGCCGCCGATGACTGCGATCGCCGCATCCCACCAGTTCACGCTCAGGCTTCTTCCGGGGTGGGTTCGAAGGCGTTTCGGGCCCGGGGGTCAGTCGTGGACGGGTTCACCGGTGACTTTGTGGTCGGCGTGGTTCAGGCCTTCCATGACGAGGCAGGTCAGGTGACCGTCGGAGATGCTGTAAACAACGTGCCGGCTGTTTTTCCGGGTGGTGACGAGTCCGCTGAAGCGCAGCTTGGCCAGGTGCTGGCTGACCGAGGTCCGGGAGGCTCCGGTCCGCTCCACCAGGGAGCCCACATCGGAGGGTTCCTGGGCGAGAAGCCAGAGGAGCTGGAGCCGGGTGGGGTCCGAGAGCATCCGGAACGTGGCCGTGGCCGCGTCCAGGCGCCGGGCGTCCGGGGCGTCCGGGTGGTGGAGACTGGCGGCCGGGATGCTTTGTGCGTGTTCCACCGGCTTACCCTTTCGTGGTCGCCGGCACGGAGCCGGCCCTAGATGCCGCGGGCCAGAACTTGAAGGCCGCTGCTGTACTGATTGTAGCCACCAACGCCAGCACGGCGGCGGCCGCGGGCTGGCCGGCGGTGGCTCCGATCCAGCCGGCGACGGGATAGGTAATGATGAAGCAGGCATGGGAGAGCGAGAACTGGGCGGTGAAGATGTAGGACCGGGTGCTGTCCGTCGCGGCGCGGCGCAGCAGCCGCGCGGAGGGCGTGTTGATCATTGAGGTCCCGGCGCCGAGCAGCGCCCATAGTCCCAGCAGGACCGGCCAGGTCCCGGGAACAGCGAGCAGCGCGAACGCCCCGGCGAGCCCGAGTGAAAGCAGCACGGCCCCGGCCCTCATGAAGACCCGGTCCGGGAGCCGGTCCAGGATTGCGGGTGCGGTGAGGGCGACGGCCATGGATCCGGCGCCGTAGCAGGCCAGGGCGATCGCGACATCGGTATTGGAGCCGCTGAACAGGTCCCGGGCGTAGATGACGGTGTTCACCAGCACTAGTGCAGTTGCGGCGGCGACTGCCAGGTTCAGTGCGATGAGTCCGCGCAGCTCCGGTGTCTTGACGAAAATCCGGGCGCCGAGGGTGGTCCGGTGCCATAGTGTTCCTTCCTGCCGGGCCGCGAGTGCTGCGGGCAGCCTGGTCGTGATTACCAGGGCCGCGGAGAACAGGAAGCCGGCCACGGTCCCGAGGAACAGTTCGTGGAAGGACAGCACGGTCAGGAGCGCTGCGGCCAGTGCCGGGCTGACCAGGGATTCCAGGTCGTAGGCCAGCCGCGAGAGCGAGAGCGCCCGGGTGTAATGGCGTTCGGCCGGCAGCACCACCGGGATCAGTGACTGGAACG
This sequence comes from Pseudarthrobacter sp. RHLT3-21, assembly GCF_059383495.1. Classification (NCBI taxonomy): domain Bacteria; kingdom Bacillati; phylum Actinomycetota; class Actinomycetes; order Micrococcales; family Micrococcaceae; genus Pseudarthrobacter; species Pseudarthrobacter sp. RHLT3-21. The sequence continues at coordinate 1,349 of NZ_JBWZCI010000033.1, read as the reverse complement.
CCGGAGTAAAGGTTGCCGAAGCACTCTGCAGCACGAAAACCAGGACATAGATCTGCCAGGCCTGGTCCACCATCGGCAGCATCAGGGCGATACCCGCCCGGATCAGGTCCGCTCCGACCAGCACCGCTTTCTTCGGCAGCCGTTCGACAAGAGCCGCCATCAGCGGGGCCACGAACACATAGGCGAGCATCTTGATCGTCAGGGCCGTGCCCAGAACGGCACCGGCCTGGCCGCCGGCCAGGTCAAAGGCCAGCAGTCCCAGTGCCACCGTCAACAGGCCGGTGCCCAGCAGGGCGACGATCTGGGCCGAGAAAAGCTTCCGATAGGCCGGAACAGCCAGGACTTCAATCAAAGGGACTCCTTGGAACCACGCGGAATGCATCAATAAGTGCTTAAGTGTGCACTTATAAACCTAATGTACTTCGTCCTTGATCCAAAACATCTTTTCCGAAGCCGGTTCAGTCAGGCTGGTGGGCCACTTGGGAGGCGGAACGGCCGTTTGGGCTGACATAGCATCCCTCGAATCTTCACCTCGTGTCGTCGCGGGAGATCACTAGCAGTTGCCGTAGGCGACGGCCGGCATCAGCGAATACCGCTGTTCATCGCCTGTTGATCCCGCGCCTTGCACTGCTCCTGGTCTCCGCCATGCCCGACACCTACCGGGGCACACGTTCTCCGGCTATTCTGTCGCAGAGGGGAATTCGTGGCGGAGATCGTGCTTGCAGGTGGAAAAGGGACGCTGAGCCTATATGTCGGTGGGACGCTCCATCTCATCTGGGTGCCCCGGTTCCATTCTTCAGGCCGAAGACGCTACGGAATCTGTGCTTGCCGTGGAGCTTCTTAGTGCTGGCCGGAAGCTGCCATTGCTGATCGAAATCATCGGGGTCAACCTGACTGTCGAAGCCTGCAACGACTACCGGGACACCCGCTTCCTTTCCTCCGTCGCCATAGTGGGGACGACGCATCTTGACCGGGTCGTTGCCGCTTGGATGCGGCGCGGCCAGCACAATCTCCAGGAGTTTTTCACGTCGCGTCCGGCCGCGGTGGCATGGCTGGAGGGGCTGTCTGCTCCCGACATCGTCCACCAAGTCCCGGCCCGATTCTTCCCGACACCGGCAGGTAGGAGGCTCTGGAGGTCCGGCCACACTGACGGGGAACTTGCCGATCTCCTCGAACTGTGCGGCGAAGCTGCCACTGGGCTCCGGTTCCCGGGGTGTCCCAATTCCTTGGAACTGGGACACCTAGTGTAGCGTGTCGGTGATTCCTTTGGGTCTGAATTTTTGTCAGACTTGACCCATGGTCTATCTGGCAAAGGCACTGGAACTGCGCAACGGGGACCGCGAGGCCCT
>NZ_JBWZCI010000032.1:0-36394 GCF_059383495.1 Pseudarthrobacter sp. RHLT3-21 | reverse complement strand
GGAAATCCGCCGATGCGTGAAACGCTATCTCGCCCGACGGATCTACCGAACCCTCAACGCGCCAAACCCGAACCCCAGCTGTGTTTGACAACTATAGAAGGGTCACTTACTGCGACCTACTTGGGGTGGGAGCGGTGCCCGCCCTTGTTCCGCGGGTCTGCGTGGGGGTTGTACGCAATTTACACAGGGTTTACGCGGCCGGTCTTGTGAGGCTGTATGCGGGCCGGACAGACTCTTAAGCACACCCTGAACTGATCAGTTGATCATTCGACCAGACCCGCAGGTGCCGGACGCAGCGATGCTCCGGGACCGCCCGTGGCGAAGATGCCGCCCGGACGGGACCCTCAGACCGGAAGGATTTATCATGGCCGGGAAGTTTGAAGTTTTCTTGGACTCGGATTCACGTTTCAGGTTCCGCCTCACGGCACCGGACGGCACAGTGATGGCTGTGTCCGGCGCCTTTGACGACAAAGCCGCAGTAGCTGCCGGGATCACTGCCGTCCGCGAATGCGCCGGAACAGGGCTGGTCACTGATCTCTGCCCGGCCGCCAAAGCTGCACCGACCGCCGCCGCGGCTGCCGCTGTGCCGGGCCACGCCCAACCCCAGCCGAACTGTGGGGACCAGCGCGTTCCCGCTACCAGGGCGCACACCTTTGTCATTGCCAAGACACCACGCCGCAGGGTGGCTGCGCCGCGCTGGACATAGGCAGCCCAAGAACCCATCCCGGCGTCACGGTCCCGGAAAGTTTTTTGTCCGACCGCGTAACCCCTGCGGTGCCTGGAGCGATTACCCCTATGAAGCGCCGGTCTGGAACTTGTCCCCCATCATGTTCCAGCCCGGCTCTTTTGTTACTGGAGGGTAAAGTTAGCTGGCGAGGGCATTCCGCGTATGACGTGCGGGCCCCAAGCTGAGCAAGCCCAGTCCCCTCCACCGAAGGCCCTGTGTCCGTGACCGATGCACTGACAGACGACGTTCTGCGTGCGCGCGCCCACGATCCGGAGCTCTTCAGCATCGTGTATCGAACCTATGCGTCACAGGTCCTGGGCTACCTCACAGCCCGCGGGGTAGAAGATGCGGAGGCGGTTATGCAGGAAGTCTTCCTCGCCGTCCTGCCTCGGCTGCGGACGGTTACCGGCGGCGTCGCCGGGCTGCGTACGTTTGTCTTTTCCGTGGCGCACGCCAGGATGGTGGACGATCACCGGAGGCAGCGCCGGACCCCCGTTGAACTCCCGTTCGAACCGGACCTGGACGGACGCGTGGAGTCATCCGCCGAGGATGAAGTGCTGCAGCGGATCTCCCCGCGTGAGGTCGCGGATCTCCTGAATGAGCTGCCGGATGAGCAGCGGGAAGTGCTGTCGCTACGCCTCGTCGCGGGCCTGACAGTGGACCAGGCGGCCGCTGTGATGGGAAAGAGTGCAGGCGCCGTCAAGCAGCTCCAGCGCCGTGCACTGATCCGGCTGCGCGAGCAGTCCGCAGTGAAGGAGTATGTGGCGCCATGACCTCCAATGCCAGCTCCCTGATCCGGACCGTGGATGAAATGCTGCTCGACGCCGGTCAGCCGGATGCCGGAGAGCTCCGCGCCGCTTTGCTCGCGCTGGCCTCCCTTGCCTCCCTGCCGGCCCCCGAGCCCGGCCCTGAACTGGCGGCACTGCTCTCAGGCCACACGCACCTGCTCGCCCGGCACCGACTGCTCCGCAAGCACCGGACCACCGTTGTGGGCCTGGCTGTCATCGCGGGGATGGGGCTGGGCGTCACCGGCGTGGCCGCCACCGGGACCGTTCCGAACGCGCAGGCCAGCAGCTCCATTCAGCAGTTGTTGCAGGACTGGGCTCCCGCCTGGACCGTGGCGGGGACTCCCGCCGCCAGTGGGATTGCCGCCAATCCGGAGGATCCGCCGCCCGCGGGGCCGGCCTCCCCCGACGGCCCAGCGCCGGCACAGCCACAAAATGGTGAACCGGAAGCTGCCCTGCCAGGGAACGGCCCGGAAAATGCAGGGCAGGACCGGGGCACGGAGCCGGCCGGCCGTGGAAACGACACGTCGCCCGGCAAGTCAAAGGCGGACGACGGCGGGGCGCCGGGGAGCGCTGCTGGCGTCACCCCTGGCGGCGCTGCTTCCGGGGACGCTGCCACCCGGGAAGGCAACGGTCCTGCCAAGGCCGCCGCCGACGCGGCTGCCGAGCTCGAGAAGGCCGGCAAACAGGTGGTCGGTACCCTGGCCGAAGCAGCCACCGCGGGAGAGCACCTGACGTCAGCCATCGTCCCTCCGGCACTGACAGAAAAAACCGGGGCCGGCAGTTCCGGACCCGGTTCAATCTGGCGGAATAAGTTCAAACGGTAATCAGGTTCTCCGTCACGAACAGCACGTCCGTCAGGAAGAGTCCTTCGGTCAGGAAAGCAGCTGCCGCTTGGAGGAGATCACGCCGGTGTCGAAGCCGGCCAGGTGCAGCCCGCCATGGAACCGGGCATGCTCGATCTTCACGCAGCGGTCCATCACCACGTTGAGCCCGGCGGCTTCCGCCTCCGCGGCCACGTCCTCATGCCAGGAGCCGAGCTGCAGCCAGAGGGTTTTGGCGCCGGCGGCGATGGCTTCGTCCAGGACGCCCGGGAGGTCATCGTGCTTGCGGAACACATCCACGATGTCCGGGCTCTCGGGCAGATCGGCCAGTGCGGCGTAGGTGGGTTCACCAAGAATCTCCTTGACCACGGGGTTCACGAAGTACACCTTGTACCGCGTGGACGACTGCAGGTACGTTGCCACAAAATAGCTCGCCCGGGACGGCTTGTCCGAGGCGCCCACGATCGCAATCGATGTGGCTGCGCGCAGCAGGTTCAGGCGCTCCGGAGCGGAAGGTCCGGTCCAGGTACGTTCGTCGGTGCTCATACGGTCGCTCCAATCGTGCAGGAATCCACGGTCTCGACAACCTCGACCACCGGTTCCGAGGCCGCGTCCAGTGCCTGGTCCAGGTCCCACAGGATGTCCTCGATGTCCTCCAGGCCCACGGAAATGCGGACCAGGTCCTCGGGCACGCCCGCGGACTCCAGCTGGGCCGGACTCAGCTGCTGGTGCGTGGTGGAACCCGGGTGGATGACCAGGGTGCGCGAATCGCCCACGTTGGCCAGGTGCGAGGCGATCTGCAGGGATTCGATGAACTTCTGGCCGGCCGTGCGGCCGCCCTTCACCCCGAAGGAGAACACGGAGCCGGGGCCCAGCGGCAGGTACTTCTTGGCCCGCTCAAAGTGCGGGTGGGAGGGAAGGCCGGAGAAGTTGACGTACGCCACGCGGGGATCGGCCTCAAGCCATTCGGCCACGGCCTTAGCGTTTTTGAGGTGCTCGTCGAGTCGCTGCGGGAGGGTTTCCACGCCCTGCAGCAGCTGGAAGGCCGACAGCGGGGACAGCGCCGGGCCGATGTCGCGCAGCTGCTCGCAGCGCAGCTTGGTGAGGAAGCCGTACTCGCCGAAGTTGCCCCACCAGGAGACGTTTCCGTAGGACGCCACGGGCTCGGTCATGGTGGGGAACTTACCGTTGCCCCAATCAAACCGGCCGCTCTCCACGATCACGCCGCCCAGGGTGGTGCCGTGTCCGCCCAGGAACTTGGTCGCGGAGTGGATCACGATGTCGGCGCCGTGTTCGATCGGGCGCACAAGGTACGGCGTGCTCAAGGTGGCGTCGACGACGAGGGGGACGCCGGCGTCGTGCGCTACCTTCGCCAGGGCCGCCAGGTCCTGGACTTCCGACGACGGGTTGGCCACCGCCTCGACGAAGATCGCCTTGGTGTTCTCCTGGACCGCCGCGGCGTAGTCCGCGGGGTCAGTGCCGGGAACGAAGGTGGTGTCAACGCCGAAGCGGCGGAGGGTCACATCCAGCTGTGTGACGGTGCCGCCGTACAGCTGCGAAGCGGCCACAATGTGGTCGCCCGACTGGGTCAGTGCGGCGAACGTGATGAACTCCGCTGCCATGCCCGACGACGTCGCTACTGCTCCGATGCCGCCTTCCAGCGAGGCGATGCGCTCCTCGAAGGCTGCCACGGTGGGGTTGCCGATGCGGGAGTAGATGTTGCCGTACTTCTGCAGCGCGAACAGGTTGGCGGCATCCTGGGTGTCCTTGAACACGAAGGATGTGGTCTGGTAGATGGGCACCGCGCGGGCGCCGTGCTCGGCGTCGGGAGTCCCGCCGGCGTGCAGGGCGCGCGTGCGGAAACCGAACTTGCGGTCAGCCATCAGACGGCCGCCAGCTCGGTGGTTGAGCCTGCGCCGGTGGTTGAGCTTGTCGAAACCCCTGACAGGTCCAGTTCTGTGCCGTTCTTGCGGGCGAGGTCGGCTTCGAGTTCGCGGACGATCGGCAGGATGTCCTGGCCGAAGGCTGCGACTTCCTCCTGGAAGTGCAGGTAGCCGGTGAGGAAGAGGTTCACGCCGATCTTCTTGTATTCCACGATCCGCTCGGCGATCTGCTCGGGGGTGCCGATCAGCTGGGTCTTGAAGCCGTCGTTGTACTGGACCAGGTCCTCGAAGCTAGAGTCGGCCCACATGCCCTTGCCGTCCTTGGTGGACGCGCCGGCTTCCTGCACGGCGTCGCGGAAGCCCTGGACTGCAGGCTTGTGCGCCTTCGCCACGATTTCGCGGAGCGTATCGCGGGCTTCCTTCTCGGAGTCGCGGGCGATCACGAAGCCGTTCAGGCCGAACCTAGGAGAAGCCAGTGCGGCGGGGGCGCCCTGGAGTCCGCGGCCGGTTTCGCCGGAAGCGGCAACCACGCCGGAGATGTTTTCCTTGAAGCCTTCCAGGTCCTTGCCGTTGGAGAAGTACCAGTCGGCCACGCGGCCCGCGGTGGCCTGGGCCGCCGTCGAGTTTCCACCGAAGAAGATCTCCGGGTGTGCGCGGCCCGGAACGTCAACCGGAGCCGGGTTCAGGGTGAAGTCGGTGATGTTGTAGTACTTGCCGGCCTGGCTGTATTCCTGCTCGGTCCACAGCCCGCGCAGCACCTTGATGAATTCCTCGGTGCGGACGTAGCGTTCGTCGTGCTCCAGCCAGTCGAGGCCGAAGTTGGTGAACTCGTTCTTGAGCCAGCCGGAGACGATGTTGACGGCGGCGCGGCCGTTGGAGATGTGGTCCGCGGTGATGATGTATTTGGCCAGCACGCCGGGGTGCCACATACCCGGGTGGACGGCGGCGATCACCTTGAGCCGCTCGGTGGCGGCGAGGAGGGCCAGGCTGAAGGACGTGGCCTCGTGCTGCTTGTCGGCTCCGTAGGACGCGGCGTACCGGGTCTGCGTCAGGGCGTATTCGAAGCCGGAGTTCTCGGCTATCTGCGCGAGCTTCTTGTTGTAGTCAAAGTCCCAGCCGGTGCGCTGTTCGATGGTGGAGACCACCAGGCCGCCGGAAACGTTCGGCACCCAGTACGCAAACTTGAGCGGCTCTGAAAGGCGGGCAACGTTGCTGATGTCTGTCATGAGTTTTCCTTTACTAGGGTCCGCTCGCGCAGGACGTCCTGGATTCCGGCGATCGCCGGTTCGTTTTGGAGTGAGGTGGTGTCGCCCAGGGCGGTCCCCTCGAATAATTGGGTGAGGAGCCGGCGCATGATCTTGCCGCTGCGGGTCTTGGGTACGTCAGGAACGACGACGACGTCGCGCGGCTTCGCGATCGGGCCGATCGCCTTGGCGACGTGGTTCCGGAGCTCCTCCTGGATCTCGCTCCCCACCAGCCCCCTAACCTCGCAAGCTCGGTCAGGGAACCCTGCTGGCGTGGCCCCAGGCTCGATCACCGGATTGGCCTTCAGCACAACAAAAGCTACAATCGCGTGCCCGGTCTTGGGATCGGCCACCGGACAGACGCCGGCCTCCACCACGTCCGGGTGGGCCACCAGAGCTGACTCGATCTCGATGGTGGACAGCAGGTGGCCGGAGACGTTCAGGGTGTCGTCCACGCGGCCCAGGATCCAGATGTCGCCGTCGGCGTCGTACTTGGCGCCGTCGCCGGCGAGGAACCAGCCCTGCTCCACATACTGGCTCCAGTAGGAGTCGTAGTAGCGGCGGGGGTTGCCCCAGACGGTGCGCGCAATGGCGGGCCCGGGGCTGTCAACCACGATGAAGCCCTGGACGCCCGGCGGCACTGTATTGCCGGCGTCGTCCACGATCCTGGTGCTGACGCCCGGCAGCGGGCGGGCTGCGCAGCCGGGCTTGAACTCCGTGTCGGTGGGGGCGGGGGAGAGGATGGTGGCGCCGGTTTCGGACTGCCACCAGGTGTCCACCACAGGTGCCGTGCCAGCGCCGACGTTCTGCCGCAGCCAGCGCCAGGCCTCCGGGTTGACGGCTTCGCCCACGGTGCCGAGCATCCGGATGGAGGAGAGGTCGTAGGTGTCCGGCACGCCGTCCGGGAACCAGCCCATGAGGGAACGGACCAGGGTGGGCGCGGTGTAGTACTGCGTGACGCCGTAGCGTTCGATGATTTCGAAGTGACGGCCCGGGTGCGGGGTGTTGGGGGTGCCTTCGAAGATCACCTGGGTGACGCCGTTGGAGAGCGGGCCGTAGATCTCGTAGGTGTGCGCCGTGACCCAGGCGAGGTCCGCGGTGCACCAGTGCACGTCCTGGTCGCGGAGTGCGGGATCCGGGTTGCTGAAGAGGTGTTCGAAGCTCCAGGACGCCTGGGTCAGGTACCCGCCCGAGGTGTGGACCAGGCCCTTGGGCTTACCGGTGGTCCCGGAGGTGTACATGATGAACAGCGGCGTTTCGGCGTCGAACGCCTCCGGTTCGTGGACTTCCGCGGCGCTCCCGACGGCGTCATGCCACCACACGTCGCGGCCTGCAGCCATGGGGACGGCGGCCAGGTCCTCGGGCGCCGTGGTGCGGTTTATGACCAGCACGTGTTCGATCGCGTTGTCACCGGCGACGGCAGCGTCCGCGTTGTCCTTGACGGGCACGGCGACACCACGGCGGAACTGGCCGTCCGTGGTCACGAGGAGCTTGGCGCCCGTGTCCTCGACGCGGAACTTCAGGGCTTCAGCGGAGAAGCCACCGAAAACGAGCGAGTGGATGGCGCCGATCCGGGCCACGGCGAGGGTGATGATGACCGTTTCGGGGATGACCGGCAGGTAGATGACCACGCGGTCACCCTTGGTGATGCCCAGGGCCCGGAGCGCGTTGGCCGCCTTGGAGACTTCGCGCTGCAGCTCCGCGTACGTGATGGCTCGGCGGTCGCCGGGCTCGCCTTCGAAGTGGAGGGCCACCTTGTCGCCGCGGCCATTGGCTACGTGGCGGTCCACGCAGTTGTAGGCGACGTTGAGCTTGCCGCCCTCAAACCAGGTGATCTCCGGGCCTTTTCGGGCGGCGGCGTCGGCCGGGACCCGGCGGTGGGCTGTGTGCCACGGCTTGCCGGAGATTCCTGCGGGCTGGGCCCAGTCCAGGCGGAGGGCCTGCTGCTCCCAAAATGCCACATTGTCCGGCTGGGCTTCGTGCTCCGCCTTGTGCTGCGCGGGGGTTGTGCTGCTGTGGCGCGCCGGCCCTCCCGACGGTGCGCCGTGCACGGCGACGTCCTTGGGCTCGGTCGAGGACCATCCCGATGAGCTGCTGGAAGGGCCGGGCGCGTCACGCAGCCCTGCTTCGATCGCCGTCGCGTTCGAAGTGGATTCGGGAGAGTCCGTTTCAGCGGCCGCTGCTGCGGCACTGGCGGGACTCAGGGTGGGCAAAGGCGTGGCAGAAGATACTTCTGGTGTCATAGATGTGCTCCATCGATCCTGGCGGTAGCACCCTTCGCTGTGTGCCGAGGATGGTCGCCTCAACGGGTACAGCGTTGGTCAGGGATGCTGCGGCTTCATCGATCCAGGTCTCTCGGCCGCTCGGGATGGTCACTACCACTACAACTGAACCGCATGCCCTGCGCCAAATCGGGGTCCCTGGAACGTAATATTCGTTCATGCCTGGCATTGATGCCCGCCGGTCAGTCAAATATTCGACGAGGGGCCGCTCCGGGGACGATGTACGCTTGCATCATGGGCCACGTCAACGATCCTGCCGTTATTGAGCGCCTGATGCGAAACAAAGGGCGGTGGGCCATCGTGGGCCTGACCACCAATGAGTGGCGCGCAGCCTACGACACCTCGCTGTTTATCCGCAACCGGCTCGGCATGGAGATCATTCCCGTCAACCTTCCCGGCGACCCCGTCCACGGCGAAACCGGGTACCGCATGCTGGGTGAGATTCCCCCTGAAAAGCAACCCCTCGACGTCGTCGACTGCTTTGTGAATTCGCAGAAGGTCGGGGCGGTGGTGGACCAGGCAATTGCGGTGGGCGCCAAGGCCGTGTGGTTGCAGCTGGGCGTTATCGACGAAGCGGCAGTGGACCGCGCCAAGGCCGCTGGCCTGGACGTGGTGATGAACGTTTGCCCCGCGCAGCAGGCGTGGAAGTACAACCTCTGACTGGTTCCCTGCACGCGCAGGTGACCGCGGCGTTGGTTCCGCAGGCTCAGCGCTGCATGAGCTCCGGGTAGTGGCGTTCGGTCACATCGGGATGGGCGCGCATGCGGCCCTTGAGCATGTTCAGGCCAAACGACGCGAGCATCGGGTTGGACGGATCATCGGAGATACCACGAGCCTGGGCTTTGAGCTCGGGAGGCAGGGGCACCGGATCGATGACGGCATCCAGCCGCGGCGACCAGAAGAACGGGACTGAGTAGCGGTCCACGCCGGGTGGCGGCGCCTGGACCCGGTGGATCGTGGCGGCAAGGAAACCTTCCGTGGCCACCTCCAGCATTTCGCCCAAATTCACCACGAGTGCCCCGGGAACAGGCTCAACCGGCGCCCATTCACTTGTCCCGGGCGGCAGCACTTCCAATCCGCCCACCTCGTCCTGGAGGAGCAGGGTGACAAAACCGTAGTCAGCGTGGGAGCCAACGCCCTGGTCGCCGGCAGCCTCCACCACACCGCCGACGTAATGCACCAGCTTGCCCATCCAGGCCGGTTCGTTGCCGAAGGGTTCGTCGAAGTGGTCCTCCGGCAGTCCCAGGGAAACCGAGATGCCCCGCAGCAGTTCCATGCCCACACTGGACATCAGGTCGGCCCAGGCCATGGCCGCGGGCTTGAGCTCCGGTAATGCCTCATCGGGCCACATGTTGTGCCCCTGGAGCAGCCAGTACGGCTGATCGGCCGGGTAGTTGTGGACGGGTTCGCGTTCCGGGGAGTAGTCAATCTGCTCGCGCGCGTCGGCCCGTCCCTGCGTGATTTCGGTGCCCATCCGGGTGTAGCCGCGGAAATGCGGTGAGATCCTGTTGTCCAGCTTCATCCGCTCCTCGAGGGGCAGATCGAAGAAGCGTTTGATGAGGGACAGCAGCTCCTCGGCCTGGCCGGGGGCGGCGCCGTAACCAGTGATTTGGAAGAAGCCCACGTTGTGGGCGGCGTCCCGCAGTTGGTCAATGAATTCCGGGCTGAAGGAGCCGTACGGCTGGCGTGCGGCGCTCATGTCCAGAACGGGGATGGTGGCCTGGTCGGGTGACATCTTCGCAGACTAGCACCGCCGGGAAGGGCTTTGTAGGCTCGGTCCATGGACGCAGTGCAACTCAAGGCAATATGCCTGTCATTTCCCGGTGCCTTCGAGGACTTTCCCTTCGGTCCCGAGACTTCCGTGTTCAAGGTCCGGGCCCTTGTGGCTGGTGGCGCCAGGCACGAAGCCAAGATGTTCGCGGCGTCTGCGCTTGACGGCCCAAGCCTGTCCGTAAGCCTGAAGTGCGAGCCCGCCCTGGCTGAGCAGTTGCGCGCCCATCCGGACATTACGGGCGCGTGGCACATGAACAAGACCCACTGGAACGGTGTGCGGCTGGGCGGGGACCTGCCCGATGTCATGGTCCGGGACATGGTGGAGGACTCCTACGACCTGGTAGTAGCCTCCCTGAGCCGCAAGCAACAGGAGCAGCTGGGGTGGGCGCGGCTGTCCGGTTCTTCGGGCGGGCCCCGTTGACCGGGAGGCGCCTGGTTGCCGGCGAACTCAACTACCCGGGCATCGGCTCCACCGAACACGGTTGGGCGCCGGAAGGCTACCCCTGCTTCGTTTCGCGGGAGTACCTTGGCGATGGACTGGCGGTCTACCGCAGGGTGGCGCACGGAATCCTTACCTGGGAACTGCAGCGGAGGTCCGGGCTGCGCGTCCGGACCGAGTCCGACGGCGTGGTCCCCGGTGCACGCGTGGTGAGCGGGTTCGGCGTCGGGCCCTTCCGCATCAATGCCCCGTGCGAGGTGGTGTGGGTCCGCCGGCCGGTGCCGGGAAAAGGCCCTCAGTCGGCGGGCTTCGGCTATGGGACGCTGCCCGGCCACCCGGAGCGCGGCGAGGAAGCATTCGAAGTTGAGATCGGGGCCGACGGGCGGGTGTTTTTGAAGGTCACGGCCTTCAGCAGGCACGCCAACTGGTTCTATCAGGCCGGCGGCCTGCTGGCCCGGGCCGCGCAGAGGCACATCACTTCGCGATACGTTGAAGGGGCACGTCAGCTCGCCGCGGGATAGCCCATCTACACCCCGCAACGGAAGGAACACCCATGATCTTCATCGTCGTTAAATTCAAGGTCAAACCCGACTGGTCCGAGCGCTGGCTCGGCCTCGTTGATGGCTTTACCCAGGCCACCCGGGCGGAGCCCGGCAACCTGTGGTTCGACTGGTCCCGCAGCGTGGACGACCCCAACGAGTTTGTGCTGGTGGAAGCCTTTAAGGACGACGCCGCCGGGGACCACGTCAACAGCACCCACTTCAAGCAGGCCATGGCGGACATGCCGCAGGCGCTGGCCGAGACGCCGCGCATCATCAGCCGCCAGCTCGACGACGACGGCTGGGACCAGATGGGCGAACTCACCATCTGAACCCCATCGATTGCTCCGTAGCGGCCCTTTTGACCCCTCAAAACGGCTCTTACGGAGCAATCTATACGATTACTGCATGTGGATCGGCTGGATTGAATTCGACATCCTCCTCGGTGACGTCCAGAGCCTGAAGGAGAAACGCTCCGTCATCAGGCCGCTGCTGGCCGAGCTCAAGCGCCGCTTCGATGTGTCCGTGGCGGAGGTGGGGGACCATGAACAGTATCGGCGCTCGCAGGTGGGGGCAGGCCTGGTGGCAGCAGACCGGGCGCACCTCGTGGAGGTACTCACCGCCGTCGAACGCTTTGTGGCCGCCCGGCCCGAGTTTGAGCTGCTCAGCTCAAGGCAGCGGGAGCTCCACAGCGAGGACTGACCCATCGATTGCTCCGTAGGCGCCCTTTTCGTGCCCAAAACGGCGCCTACGGAGCAATCGATGAAGGTTGTGGATAACTTCTGCAGCGCACACCGCATTCTGGTCTGATGAATCCATGAAGACCCCGCGCCCGCTGCCCGAGGAACTACAGGTCCGTCCGTTCACAGTTGTCGAGGCGGCGCGCGCCGGAGTGTCGCACAAGCGGCTGCGACACCGGGCACTGCATCGCCTCGGCAAGGGGATCCGGTCGGAAAGCCCGACGGCGGAGCTCCCCTTGAGTGACAGAGTCCGGCCCTTCATCGAGGTCAATGAGCGATGCGCCGCGTCGCATCTCACCGCGGCGGAGATGCTCGTGCTGCCGCGGCGTCAGCAGAAGGGGACTCCGGATATGTTTCATGTCATCAGGCCTGAGGGTTCGGCACACCTGAACCGGCCACATGTCATTGTGCACCGCATGAAGCTTTACAGCGACGAGGTCACCACAGTTGACGGAACTCCAGTGACCACTCCGGAGCGAACTTGGTTGGACATGGCGGAAATGCTCACGATGGACGAGCTTGTGGCCATGGGGGACAGCTGTGTGCGCGTGCCGAGGGCCGCGTTTGAGGACAGGGACATGCCGCTCTGCAGTTTGGCCGATCTTCAGCGAATGATCGCCAGGCACAAGGGAAAGCGCGGGCTACGCAGGGCCAAGGAAGCCATCAAACTCATCCGGGTGGGCTCCGACTCGCCGCAGGAGACGCTCCTTCGGCTGGCGATGGTCAGGGCGGGGCTGCCGGAACCGGAGTTGAACGTGCCGATCATCGGCGACGACGGTCTCCGCCATCACGAGCCGGACCTGTCCTACCGCAAGTACCGGATCGCGATCGAGTACGAAGGTGAACAGCACGGCGACGAAGGGCAGATCGTCCGGGACATCACGCGTTCTGAGAACTACGAGGCGCTGGCCTGGACCGAAGTCAGGATTTCCAAGCGGCACATGCTGAACGAAGCCAAGCCTGCTGTCGCCAAGGTTCGCTCGGCTCTGGTCCAGGCGGGGTGGCGCAAGGGTGATTAAGCAACGATTGCTCCGTAACCGCCCTTCTGAAGGTTCAAAAAGGCGGTTACGGAGCAATCGATGGGGTGGCGGTGGGGACTAGCCGAAGTACTTCGGCAGGGTTGCCTCGTGGGCTTCGCGGAGGGCGTCCAGCGACATGGTGTCCACGCCGTTGATCTCCAGGTTGCCGCTGGCTGCGTCCACCACGCCGATGCGGGTGTGGGCAAAGCCGCGGGCCGTGCACATGTCCTTGAACCGGACCTCTTCCGATCGGGGCACGCCGACAATTGCGCGGCCCTGGGACTCGGAGAACAGCGCCGTGAACAGGTCCACGCCGTCGCGGTCCAGGACGTCCTGCAGGGCGATCCGGGCGCCTACGCCGTAGCGCAGTGCGGACTCAACGAGTGCTGCCGCGAGGCCGCCTTCGGAGAGGTCGTGCGCGGAGTCCACCATGCCGTCGCGGGATGCGTTGATCAGGATCTCACCCAGCGCCCGCTCGGCGGCGAGGTCGACCTTCGGCGGGAGTCCACCGAGGTGGCCGCGCATGTTGGCCCATTCCGAACCGTCCAGCTCTGCCGCCGTCGTACCCAGCAGGTAGATGGCCTGGCCATCTTCCTTCCAGCCCGACGGCGTGCGGCGGGCGACGTCGTCGAGCTTGCCCAGCACCGCCACCACGGGGGAGGGGTGGATGGGCGTGGTGCCGGTCTGGTTGTACAGCGAGACGTTGCCGCCGGTGACCGGGATGCCCAGCACCATGCAGGCATCGGACAGGCCGCGGATGGCCTCCGCGAGCTGCCACATGACGTCCGGGTCCTCGGGGGAGCCGAAGTTCAGGCAGTCGCTGACGGCCATCGGTACGGCGCCGGAGGTGGCCACGTTGCGGTAGGCCTCGGCCAGCGCCAGCTGTGCGCCGTGGTACGGATCGAGGTAGGTGTAGCGGCCGTTGGCGTCGGTGGCCAGGGCAACGCCCAGGCCGGTTTCCTCGTCCACGCGGACCACGCCGGCGTCGTCCGGGAACGCCAGGGCAGTGTTGCCGCCCACGTACCGGTCGTACTGGTTGGTGATCCAGTCCTTGCTGCACATGTTCGGAGAGGCCACGAGCTCGGTGACGGCGGCCGCCAGTTCCGCGGGGGCGGAGGGGCGGCCGGTGTCCTGCACTGAGCCGGTGAAGGAATCGGCCTGTACGGAATCCTGCCATGAGGGGCGGGCATACGGGCGGTCATAAACGGGGCCGTCGTGGGCAACGGTGCGCGGGTCGACGTCCACGATGACTACGCCGTCCCAGGTGATGATCAGGCGGCCGGTGTCGGTGACCTCGCCGAGCCAGGAGTACTCCACGGCCCACTTGTCCATGACAGCTTCGAAGGCGGCGATGTTCTCCGGCGTGACCACGGCCATCATGCGTTCCTGCGACTCGGACATCAGGATTTCGCCCGGGGTCAGCGTGGGGTCGCGCAGCAGGACGGAGGTCAGTTCAACTTCCATGCCGCCGTCGCCGTTGGAGGCGAGCTCGGACGTGGCGCAGGAGATGCCAGCGGCGCCGAGGTCCTGGATGCCCTCAACGAGGGAACCCTTGAAGAGCTCCAGGCAGCACTCGATCAGGACCTTCTCGGCGAAGGGGTCGCCCACCTGGACGGCGGGGCGCTTGGACGGCTTGGTGTCGTCGAAGGACTCGGAGGCCAGCACCGAGGCGCCGCCGATGCCGTCGCCGCCGGTGCGTGCACCGAACAGGACCACCTTGTTGCCCTTGCCGGACGCGTTGGCGAGGCGGATGTCCTCGTGGCGCATAACGCCGACAGCCAAAGCGTTGACCAGCGGGTTGCCCTGGTACACGGAGTCGAACACCATTTCGCCGCCGATGTTCGGCAGGCCCAGGGAGTTTCCGTAGCCACCGATGCCGGCGACGGCACCGTGCATCACGCGGGCCGTGTCCGGGTGGTCGATGGCGCCGAAGCGGAGCGGATCCATGACGGCCACGGGCCGTGCGCCCATGGAGATGATGTCGCGGACAATGCCGCCGATGCCGGTGGCAGCACCTTGGTAGGGCTCCACGAACGACGGCGAGTTGTGGGATTCGATCTTGAATGTCACGGCCCAGCCGTCGCCCAGGTTGGTGACGCCGGCGTTCTCGCCGATGCCCACCAGCATGTCCTTCTTCATCTCGTCGGTCACCTTTTCGCCGAACTGGCGCAGGTGGTTCTTCGAGGACTTGTAGGAGCAGTGCTCGCTCCACATCACGGAGTACATGGCCAGCTCGGCGCCGGTGGGGCGGCGGCCCAGGACCTTGACGACCTCATCGAACTCGTTCTGCTTCAGGCCCAGTTCGGCCCACGGGAGTTCGGTGTCCGGTGTCTTGGCAGCGTTCTCGACGGTGTCGATGTTGAACTTCTTGGTCTCGACAGGCTCGACCACCGAATTGATCTCGGTCATTTGTTGCCTCCCACAATCTTGTTCAGTACGGAGGTGAAGAAACCCAGGCCGTCGGTATCGGACCCGCCGAATCCGGCGCCGCCGGGCAAGCCCGTCTCGGGGCCGAAGCCAACTTCCACGGCGTGCTCGGGGTGCGGCATAAGGCCCACCACGTTGCCGGCGGCGTTGGAGATGCCGGCGATGTCGCGGCGCGAGCCATTGGGGTTGAAGCCCACGTAGCGGAACACCACGCGGCCTTCAGCTTCGAGGGCGTCCAGGACTTTTTCGTCGGCGATGTACTGGCCGTCCTGGTTCTTCAGCGGAACCGTGATTTCCTGGCCGGCCTCGTAGTCCAGGGTCCAAGCGGTGTTGCTGTTTTCCACGCGCAGGACCTGGTCCCGGCACATGAACTTCAGGTGGTCGTTCTTGATCATGGACCCGGGCAGCAGGTGCGACTCGGTCAGGATCTGGAAGCCGTTGCAGATGCCCAGCACGGGCAGTTTGGCGTCGGAGTTCGCGGCGTCGATGATTTTGGACATCAACGGGGCGAAGCGGGCAATGGCGCCGGCGCGGAGGTAATCGCCGTAGGAGAAACCGCCGGGGATCACGACGGCGTCCACGTCACCCAAGGTAGTGTCCGCGTGCCAGAGCGGCACTGCGGTGCCGCCGGCGAGACGGACTGCACGGGCGGCGTCGCGGTCGTCAAGGGTGCCTGGGAAGGTAACAACGCCGATCCGGGCACCAGCGAGCCTGCGAGCACCAGGAGCGTCGGCGGCAACGGCGATCGCCTCGCCGATCAAGGGAAGTTCAGTCATCTCAGGCCTCGACGACCTCGACGTTGACGACGTCTTCGATCACGGGGTTGGACAGCAGGGTCTCGGCGGCTTCGCGGGCCTGGGCCAGGATTGCGTCGGTCACCTCGCCGTCAACCGTGAGTTCAAAGCGTTTGCCCTGTCGGACAGAGCTAAAGCTGGTGAAGCCCAGGCGGGGGAGTGCACCCACGATGGCCTTCCCCTGCGGGTCCAGAATCTCGGGCTTGGGCATGACGTCAACAACGATCCGGGGCATCCGGCAACTCCTGTGCGTGAGCATTGGGTAAGGGCGCAGCGGAGTCACGCCGTCTACGCCGTTCCGGGCTGTTGGGGAGATTCTTTTTCGAACAGTGTGGACGGGCGCTCCGCGAGCTTGCAAGCCCATTCTACCGGGCAGATCGCCGCACCCTGTATTCGGTGGGATCGGCCACAGTCATCACGGCGGGAACGGCTTACGGGAGGTGAAGGACGACGGCGGCTATGGCCTCGCGGAGCGGGCGTCACTAGGATTGCGGCATGGCTGAAAAATCGAAATCCGTGCTGTTGCCGATGATGGCCGTGGCCGTTTTTGCCGGGCTTGGCCGGATGGTGGTCCAGAAGATCAAGGCGGACCGGGCTGCCCGGGAAACGCGTGTGACCGGCCCCATGGACGAAAAGACCCGCCAGTGGATCAGCGACGTGGTCCGGACGCCCAGGCAGTAGACGCCCGCTCCCTACCCAAGCCTCAAGTCTTGACCCAGGCCTCAAACGGGCGCCCTGAACGGGGGCGCCCGTTTTTGTGCCCAGCGCCGAGGCCCCTGCGCCAAATTTGCTGCTTTAAATGCCCTGCTCCAGAGGCGCTGCCCCAGGCCTCTCCCAAGCTTCTTTCAGAATCTCCTAGCCATGTGACGTTCTAAACACTATGGTTGTAGGACGTCGTATGTGGCAGGTGGTATCCCCTTGCCGCGCAGGCGGCACCGATCCCGTCGAACAGTCCCACCGCACCTCCCGGTTCATTTTCGGAGGCCAACATTGGCGCCGACGGTACGGCGGCGAACTTCTTTTACCGGGTACCCGCACTGACCTACCTGGGCAACAACGTGGTGCTCGCCTCATGGGACGGCCGGCCCGGTAGCGCGGCGGACGCCCCTAATCCCAACTCGATCGTGCAGCGCCGCAGCACCGACGGCGGCCAGACCTGGGGTCCCGTGCAGGTCATCGCCGCCGGCCACGTGGGAGACGCCTCCGGTCCGCAATACGGCTACAGCGACCCGTCCTACATCTACGACGCCGAAGCTGGCAAAGTCTTCGCGCTGTTTGTCTACTCCAAGGACCAGGGTTTCTTTGGCAGCCAGTTCGGCAACAACGACGCCGACCGCACCGTCATCTCCTCCGCAGTCATCGAGTCCTCGGACGGCGGCGTCACCTGGAGCCAGCCGCGGCTCATCACCAACGTCACCAAGCCCGGCATCAGCAAGGCCAACCCGGGGCCGGCGATATCCGCTCCAACTTCGCGTCCTCCGGCGAAGGCATCCAGCTCAAGTACGGCCAGTACAAGGGCCGCCTGATCCAGCAGTACGCCGGCGATGTGCGCCAGGCGGACGGTACCAACAAGATCCAGGCCTACAGCGTCTACTCGGACGATCACGGCGTCACCTGGCACAAGGGTGCCAACGTTGGCGACCGCATCGACGAGAACAAAACCGTTGAACTTTCCGACGGCCGCGTCATGCTGAACTCCCGCGATAACGCCAACCAGGGCTACCGCAAGGTGGCCATCTCAACCGACGGCGGTGCCACCTACGGTCCGGTCACGCAGGCTACTGAACTGCCGGACCCGGCCAACAACGGCTCCATCTCCCGGATGTTCCCGGCAGCGGCACAGGGCTCGACGGATGCCAGGAAGCTCATTTTCACCAACTCCAATTCCAAGACCGGCCGCGAGAACGTCTCCGCCCGTATCTCCTGCGACGACGGCGCCACCTGGCCCGGCGTGCGCACCATCCATTCGGGTTCTCCGCCTACTCCACCGTTTCCCGCCTCGAGGACGGCAAGTTCGGCGTCCTCTACGAGGGCAACTACACCGACAACATCCAGTTCGCGAAGGTCGACGACTCGTGGCTGAACTATGCTTGCGCCCCGCTGTCCGTGCCGGCCGTCACCACGACTCCCGGCGCCACCTCGCAGGTGGCAGTCACCGTCACCAACCAGGAAGCCACCACGCTCTCCGGCGCCACCGCCACCGTCTACACCCCGGCCGGCTGGACCGCCACCACGGTGCCCGTGCCCGCCGTCGCACCCGGCGCCTCGGTGACCGTCAACGTCGCCCTGACCGCAGCGGCGAACGCCAGCGGTCCGCAGAACCTGAACGCGGCATTTACGACGGCGGATGGCCGGGTTTCGCAGTTCACCTTCACCGCCACCGTCCCGGCGGCTCCGCAGGTGGGCCTCACCATCACCGGAACGGCCGCGGCCCGCGACGTCATCGCCAGCTCCTACCAGGCCGGCGACGTCCTGAGCTACACGTTCGCTGTCAAGAGCACAGCGAACGTCACGGCGAATTCCGTCCCGGTCTCCGGCAACTTCGACGCCGGTTTCCTGCCTCCCGCGCCCGGCGCACCCAGCGCCCCCAACTGCAGGTTCAACAATCTGGCCGCCGGCGCCTCCTACAACTGCACCACGGCCAAGCAGACGGTGACCGCAGGGGACATCGAGCGCGGCTACTTCGTTCCCAGGCGGGCTTCGCCATCACAGCCAGCGCGACGCCGTCGCTCACCAATACGGTTCCGTTCACCGGCGACGCTGTGGCCCTGCGTGATGGTCTGGTTTCCGCCAGCATCACCGGCGCCCGTGCGGACTCCGGCCGTGACCTTGCCACCGCACCGTACGCCGCCGGTGACGCTTTTCCGTACACCTTCAGCGTCAGCAACACGAGCCGGCTCGTGGAAAAAGTGGTTCCGACCGCCGGTAACTTCAGCCCGTTCGTCCCCGAAGGACCGGGCAACTGCCGCTACGGCGTGCTGCCGGCCGGCCAGGGCTACGGCTGCGCCACGCCGCGCCACACCGTGACCGCGGAAGAGGCCGCGCAGGGCTACTTCGTTCCGAAGACCACCTGGGAAGTCAGTTCCGCAGGCCAGAGCAGCAAGGTCTACACGATCGACGGCGGCGAAGTGGACCTGAAGGTCCGCGACGCCAAACTGGACGGCACCGTTTCCGCAGAGTGGACCGACGCCGACGGCGACCGTTACGCCAGCGAAGGCGATACCGTCTCGTACGCCTACACCGTTGGCAACGCCGGCAATGTCACCTTAGCCGGGCTCAGCGCCCCGGACGCTTTCATCAGCCGGGACGCCCTGGCCGTGGGCGGGACTGTGACGGCAACGCGCGAGCACGTCCTGACCGCAGCCGACATCGCGGCAGGCAGCCTCGATGCCGTCTCGTTCGAAGCAAGTGCCACAAATGGCGCCAAGCAGGTCACGGCTACCGTGACCGGCGGCGCAGTGGTGCTGGCTCTCCAGCCGGCGCAGCCCGAGACGGTCCCCGTCCTCGCGGTGCAGGACCTCGAGGGGCAGACGGCTCCCTTCGATCTCGGCACGCAGGACAAGTACCGCAACGGCCAGAAGGTGACCCTGAAGGGTCTCGACTACGGCCAGTGGTACTACGTGTACCTGACAAGAAGAGCTACCGGATCGGCTGGATTTTCCCCACCACCGACAATACGGTGGAGTTCATCCTGCCTTCCGGCGTACAGAACGGCCGCGACCACGTGGTGGTGCTGGACAAGGATGGCAAGCAGGTCTCCTTTGACCGCCTGCAGGTGACGCCCAAGGGCTGAGCCAGGGTGGTTTCCTAACACCGAAGAAGACCTCCGCGTGGAGCAGGACTTACCCAAAGTCCGGTCCACGTGGGGGTCTTCTTTTGTGCCTTCCCGGCCGTCCCCTAAACGCTACATGAGTGACGTATGCACCTGATGTGTCCTATGTCATATTCAGCTCTCAGTCTGTACTGTTTGTAACGGCTGGTCACAGCATTACAAAATCTGTAATGTCGTGTGCCGTTCCCAGCTGCTCCAGACCGGCAACGTGGCCGGCCGTTCCTCGTGAAAGGTGTAGTCGCTCGTGAAATCAACTGGAAAAGGCCCCATTCGGGGCGGGGGTCTCCGGAAAGCGACGGCATTGGCCGTGGGCTTGCCGCTGCTCCTTTCTTCGATAGCGATGAGCCCCGCTACCGCGGCGCCCGCTGAAGCAAATACGGCAGTGGCACTAAAGAAGGTCAACGCCGGCGACTACCCCGCTGGCCGCTACATTGTGGTCCTTGCCGAGAAACCGGCGGCCACCTACGACGGCGGGTCTCCCGGACTCGCAGCGACGAAGCCCCAGAACGGCCGCAAGCTTGACGCCGACCGGCCTGAAGTCCAGCAGTACCAGGCGCATCTTGAGGGCAGGCAGAACGCTGTGGCCGGGTCCGAAAGCGTCCAGATCAAGCGCCGGTACACGGCCGCCATCAATGGGTTCTCGGCCGATCTGACTGCCGACCAGGCCGTCAAGCTCGCCAAGGACACGGCCGTCCTGGTGGTGGCGCCGGACACGGAAAACGCGCCGGATTACTCCAGCACGGACTTCCTCGGTCTCAGCGGTGAAGACGGCATCTGGAAGACCGCCTTCGGAGGGCAGGAGAATGCCGGCAAAGGCGTTGTAGTGGGCGTTATCGACTCCGGCTACACGCCCTCCAATCCGTTCTTCGCCGGGGAAGATGTGCAGCCCCTCAGCGGCCAGGCCCAGGTGGGTGCCCCGTACCGCACCGCGGACGGCAACATGGCCATGCTCAAGTCCGACGGCGACACGTTCGTGGGTGAATGCCAGAAGGGGCAGGGAACCGGGGCTGCGTTTGACGGCAGCGCCTGCAACTCCAAAGTCCTGAGTGCCCGCTACTTCGCTGACGACTATATGAAGTATGTGGCGCCGGAGAACCGTGCGCCCGAAGAACTGATTTCGCCTGTGGATGTGGGAAGCCACGGTACGCACACTTCCAGCACGGCCGCGGGCAACGCGAACGTCCGGGCCAACCTTGGTGCAACCGATATGGGCATCACCAGCGGCGTGGCGCCGGCGGCAAAGATCTCCGTCTACAAGGTCTGCTGGGAGGACGATAACCCGGCCACGGGCGGGTGCTATAGCTCCGCGTCCGTAGCCGCGATCAATCAGGCAATCCTGGACGGTGTGGATGTGCTGAACTACTCCATCTCCGGCAGCACCTCAACCACCACGGACCCGGTTTCCCTTGCGTTCCTCTCCGCGGCCTCGGCCGGAATCTTTGTTGCCGTGTCGGCCGGAAACTCGGGGCCTACGGCAAGCACGGTGAACCACGGCGCGCCGTGGCTGACCACAGTGGCCGCGAGCTCCTTCTCCACGGAGTTGCAGGGAACCGTCGAATTTGAGGACGGCAGCAAGTACCGCGGCGCCAGTCTTATGGCCGCTCCCGTTCCTGCGAGCAACGTAGTGCTGGCGGGTAGTGCCGCAGCCGCGGGTGCAGCAAACCCGGAACTGTGCGCCCCCAATGCGCTGGATCCCGGCAAGGTGGCAGGGAAGATCGTTGTCTGCGACCGCGGAGTGGTGGACCGTGTCGCCAAGAGCGCCGAGGTGCAGCGTGCCGGCGGCATCGGCATGATCCTGGTCAACGTTGCCACGTCCTCCGAGGACCTTGACCGCCACGCAGTCCCCACAGTGCACGTGAACCCGCCGGCAACGCAGCAGATCAAGGACAAGGTCATCGCCAACCCCGGCATCAAGGCCTCCCTGGTGAACACGGACACCACCGGTCTTCCAGCCGCGCCCCAGCCGCAGATCGCCGGCTTCTCCTCCCGGGGCCCGCTGCTTGCCACCGGCTCAGACCTGCTCAAGCCTGACGTGGCGGCGCCGGGCGTTGCAGTGCTGGCAGGGGTGTCGCCCATCGGTTCCGGCGGCGACCAATTCGGCATGATGTCCGGAACCTCGATGGCTGCGCCGCATGTCGCCGGATTCGGCGCCTTGATTCTGGCCAAGAACCCCACATGGTCTCCAGCCACCATCAAGTCAGCCATGATGACCACGGCAGCTGATATCAAGAACGAAGACGGCAGCCGGAACGGTAACGTGTTCGCCACCGGTGCGGGCCAGGTAGACATTGCACGGGTCCTCGATCCCGGTCTGGTCTACGACAATTCGGAGGATGACTACCTCAAGTTCATCCAGGGAACTGGCCTGGACCTGGGCATCCCGGATCTCGGAACAACTGCGCCGCGGGACATGAATGTTGCTTCGTTTGCGTTGGGGGCCCTCACCGGGAAGACGGAGGTCACCCGGACTGTCACCGCGCTGACCCCGGGCATTTACCGGGCCAAGGCCAGCGTTCCCGGCATTAAGGTGACGGTCACGCCGTCGATCCTTAATTTCAACGCTGCCGGCGAGAAGCGCACGTTCAAGGTCAAGTTCGAGAACACCGGCGCTGCTTTGGGGCAGTTTGCCATGGGCAACCTCGTCTGGCAGGGCGCCGGCAAGAACGTGGCATCGCCGGTGGCCGTCCGCCCGCAGTCGGTGGTGGCGCCGGCGAACCTGGCCTTCACTTCCGAAGGAGGCCAGGGACAGGGCGACATTCCGGTGGTTTCCGGCACGAACGTGCCCGTGAAGATCACCTTGGACGGACTGTCCAAGGCTGACTCCTCGGCCATCGAACTGGTTCCCGGACCGCTGGCCCTGGAAACGGACGCGTCCAACTTCGCCAAGGAGGTCACTGTTCCGGCAGGATCGCCGTTGGCAAAGTTCTCCGTCTTTTCATCGGACGAGACCGCAGACTTCGACATGGTGGTCTTCAACCCGGCGGGACAGGCGCTGCTTGCCCAGACGGCCTCTGCCAGTGAATCGCTTTCGGTGCCGAACCCGGCGCCGGGCGTATACACGATTTTTGTGAACCTCTACGCAAGCCCCAATGGGCAGCCCACCAAGGCGTCCGTGGATGCCGCGGTGCTGGGAGCCAACGTGGGAAATGCAACGGTGACCCCCAACCCGCTGCGGCTCGGGAACGGCCAGTCGGGGATTCTGAAGCTCCAGTGGAAGGATCTCGCCGAGGGCTCCTATATCGGCCGGGTGACGTTCGCCGGTTCGAGCGTGCCCACCTTCGTCTCCGTGATTGTCACACCAGGCAGTGCTGTGGCGGTCCCCGATGATGAAACGGCCGATGACCCTGCCACGGACAAGAAGGACAAGGTCAAAAAGGAAAAGAAGAAGCAGGAGGTCCCGGAGTTCTCCGGAAACCGCAACATGGATCTCTAGTTCCTTAGAAACAGCACGGTAACGCCGCCGGACCACTTGGGTCCGGCGGCGTTCCCGTCGATTGGGGGGGCTGCCGCCGAAAGTCAGGTTTCGCCGCGGGAACCCGTTGTCCCGCCGAGCAGGGGAGCCATGGCGCGCCAGCGGGAGATTTCACAGCCATCAGTTCGCCGGAAAGTCACGCTGACGGGACGGCCGTTGATGGAACCGGTCACAACGGCCACCTGCGGCCCGCCGTATTGCTGCGTGCAGAGTTTCGGGGGGCCCGGTCTGGGAAAGAAGATGTCCTCGCCGAAGCGTTCTATCGCTGACAGCGCTCCTGCGGGATCAGGCAACGTGCAACCGTCAGCGGGCCGGCCATCGCGGACTATCAGCCGGAATTCGTACTCGGGGCCGTCGGGGTCTTCCGTGACCCTAATGGTCAGCTCCAGATCCTTCATACCGTCCCCGCAGTTCGAAGCGGTGCCAAGGCGTGCGCCAGGCGCCCGCGGAGCGCGGCAGCCTCACCCGCGAAGGCCCGCTGATGCTCAACATAGGCCGCTTTGCCTCCAGTGGTTTCGATCCGAATGGGCGGGTAACCCCACTCCGCAAGGTCGTAGGGGGAAGCCTGCATGTCCATGGCCCGGATCCGCCAGGACAGTTCGAAGCAATCCATGACCAGTTCGCTGGGAAGCGCGGGCAGCAGCTTGTACGCCCACTTGTAGAGGTCCATGTTGGCGTGCAGGCACCCCGGCTGTTCCATGTGCCGCTGGCTTTCGCGGCTGGGCGCCAGCTCGTTCAGCGCAATCGCGTCGGGAGTGTAGAAACGGAAAGCATCGAAGTGGGAGCACCGAATCCGGTTGTCCTCCACCACTTTGTCCGTGCCGGCAGACCCCAGCCTCAGCTGCAGGTATTCATGGCGCAGGTCGAATTTGTCCTGGCGGTAGACCATGGCCCATTCGTGCAGCCCGAAGCAGCCGAACTGCGCGGGCCGGGCAGCGGTGCCGCGGAGAATGATGTCGGCGAATGCCACCGCGTCGTGCCGGTCAGCCAAGAATTTGGCGCAGTCAAAAGTCACGGCCGTGGTTCCTGGCGGCAGCCCCAGGGAGGCGAGTTCGCCGTCGTCGAGCGTTATGTAGTGCTTCCAGCCGGTGCGGGCGGACGCCGCTTCGCCGGTGAGTACGACGCCGGCTCCCGGGTGCCAGCGAAGCAGCTGGCCAGGCTTCTGGGTGTAGTAGGTGAAAAGAAAGTCCTCCACCGGGTGCTTCCGACCTGCCGAGCGGCGGGCAAGGTAGGGGTCAGAGTAGCGGCGGACGCGTTGGGCGTGCGCTTCTTCGCGGGCACGCCAGGCATCGGCCGTCAGCAGGCTAAGCTGCTCCACCGCTGGCACCCAGGACGTCCTGGGCTGCGTCCCAGGCACCGATTTCACAGCCGTTGGTGCGCGCGAACGCGGCGTCCACGGGAGTGTCGTCAACGATCCCGGTGACCGTGGCGGTCTGCGGGCCGCCGTATTGTTCGGTGCAGGCCACGTCTTTGCTCTTGGGAGCCGGGCTGAGGAGCGCAGCGTTTTTCTTGAGGGCAGCGCACGCGGCCTCAGCCTTGGGGTGCTTGCTCTCAGCTGTGGGGAGGCCGTCGCGGCAGACCAGCGTGTAGTTCACCGCGGGTTCGGTGGGAGAGGGCCTGACCATAATGGCAAGTTCGGCGTTGCCGGCGCCGGGGCCTGCCGTCGGGGCCGGGGGTGCGGAAGGGGACGGTGCAGGGACAGTGGTCTCGGTGTCCGGAGCAGGGGAGTCCGAGGTGCCCTGGCTGGCGGAGGAGCTGGCTGTGGGGCTGGGGGATGAAGTCCCGGTCCCGTCAGGCGTGCCCGTACACGCGGCGAGCAAGGCAACGGCGAGGACCGCTAGCAATGGCCGTACTGTTCGCAAACGCATGGACCCTCCTAGGTTGCTGCCATTTTACGCCTTGGCGGGTTTATTCCCCGACGGGTTGACCGTCGGTTCCGGCGGTGGCGGCGATGAGCCCCATCATGGATTTATGCAGCTCGCCTACCTGGTCACGGGTCAGCCCCAGGCGTTCCATCATGGTGCCCGGGACGGCAATGGCCTGCTGACGCAGCGCGGCGCCGGCGGGGGTCAGGCCCACGGCAAGGCTGCGTTCGTTTCCGTCCACCCGCTGGCGGGTGACAAAGCCGGCCTCTTCCAGCCGCCGAAGAAGCGGTGAGATGGTGGCCGGGGCCTGCGCCAGGGCTTCACTGATGCTGCGCAGGGTGCGGGGTGCTGATTCCCAGAGGCACAGCATCACGAGATATTGCGGGTGGGTGAGTCCGAGCTTTTCGAGGACGGGCTTGTAGGCGCCCACTACGCTTCTGGATGCCACGGTGAGGGCAAAACAGAGCTGTTGCTCCAAGAGGAGGTCATCGTCCTGCTGCCGCGCAGCGCCGGCCCGTCCCGTCATTACTTTCCTCCAATAGTTAGTGCACTAATTGTTAGCGTACACTGGAGCGGTAATTGGTTCTATCGAAGGGGTTTCTTCCATGGGCACAGGCAAGTCAGCTGACAAGGGCAACGCATCCCAGCGGTTCATGCGGGCAACCGGCAAGCTCAGGGCAATTTTCGGCCCGGCCAACCGCAGTTCCCTGGTGCATGACATGACCGAAGAGAACCAGGCACTCCTGGCTCAGCGCGAGCGGGAAACCCAGCAATGGGAAACGGTCACCCGCCCGGACGGCAGCACGTATGTTGTGCCCAGGAACCCGGACGACCAGTCCCTTCGCTGAGCGTCTCCTCAGAATGTACCCCTTAGACGTCCCCCTCGGAACGTCGCAGGCGCTGAACTTGGCCGGGCCCTTTTTGGGGCTCCGGGCGTAAAATAAGGGCACTGACTCCAAAAGGGGGCAGTGGTTCTTCCGCCCGGAACGCGGGAGGGGGTGTAAACAATGGGACATGCGCTCACCGGTTTTATGAACGCGACTGACAGGCTCCGTTTTGTCTTCGGTCCGGCCACGCGTCTGGACACGGATGCGCCCGTGGTGCATAAGCACGACGAGTTTGAACTGGCCTCCGATGAGGATCTTTCACACTTCGTAGTGGAAACCGATTCTGACGGACACCACTACGGCGTCCGCCGCGAAGATCTCGAAAAGCAGGGCTGAGGCGCCCGCTTACCCCCAAAAAAGAAATGTTCTGGTGGCCGGTAGAACCGGCCCCAGAACATCCTTTTTAACGTTCCTCCAGGTTGCTGGCTAGCGCCCGGTGCCGCCGTAGACGGTTGCCTCGTCCTCGCTGTCCAGGTCGAAGGCCTTGTGGATTGCACGGACGGCGTCATCGAGGAGATCAGCGTGTGTCACCACGGAGATCCGGATTTCCGAGGTGGAGATCATGTTGATGTTGATCCCGGCGTCGGACAGGGCCTTGAAGAACGTTGCGGAGACGCCCGGGTGTGACCGCATGCCGGCCCCGATCAGGGACAGTTTGCCGATCTGTTCGTTGTATTCGATGTTCTCGAAGCCGATGTCCGGCTGCGCGGCCTTGAGCGCTTCCAGGGCCTCCGCGCCTTCGACGATGGGGAGCGTGAAGGAAATGTCCGTCCGGCCCGTGCCGTGCGTGGAAACGTTCTGCACGATCATGTCGATGTTCGAGTGGGCGTCGGCAATGACCTGGAAGATCGCAGCCGCCTTGCCGGGGATGTCCGGTACACCCACCACAGTGACCTTGGCTTCGGAACGGTCGTGTGCAACGCCGGAGATGATTGGCTGCTCCAAGGCAACTCCCTCTTGAGTGGTGATCTTGTCTTCGGCACTGGGGATGACCCAGGTGCCTTCGTTCTGGCTGAATGAGGAACGGACATGCAACGGCACGCCGAACCGGCGCGCGTATTCAACGCACCGCAGGTGCAGGATCTTTGCGCCGGACGCCGCGAGTTCCAGCATTTCCTCGCTTGAGATGGTGTCGATTTTCTGGGCCGACGGCACCACCCGGGGGTCTGCGGTGTAGATGCCGTCAACGTCTGTGTAGATCTCGCACACGTCGGCGTCGAGTGCGGCCGCAAGGGCGACGGCGGTGGTGTCCGAGCCGCCGCGGCCCAGGGTGGTGATCTCGTTGGTGCTGCGGCTCATCCCCTGGAAGCCGGCGACGATCGCGATGTGCCCTTTGTCCAGGGCCGTGCGGATGCGGTGCGGATCGACGTCGATAATGCGCGCCTTGCCGTGGATGCCGTCGGTGATCATTCCGGCCTGGGAGCCGGTGAAGGACTGTGCTGAGGCGCCGAATTTGTTGATGGCCATTGCCAGCAGGGCCATGGAGATGCGCTCACCGGCGGAGAGGAGCATGTCCATCTCCCGGGCAGGGGCGGAATCGGTCACCTGGGCGGCGAGGTCCAGCAGTTCGTCGGTAGTGTCGCCCATGGCCGAAACGACCACCACAACTTCGTTGCCGGCCCGCTGCGCGTCGACCACACGCTTGGCGACGCGCTTAACGCCCTCGGCATCCGACACGGAGGAGCCGCCGAACTTCTGCACGATCAGTTGTTTGGTCACAGCAGCGCTTACGGGCAGCTCCTGTGGCTGCGTTGCTGTGTGCACTTCGGAAGTGGGCGTACTCATGCGCGTACCTTCACTGGATCAATCGGAGTTCTGGAGGTCAGGCACGGCCTTGCGGCTGGACGGCGTGACGTGTCAGCCCAGTTTATCGCCGCTGCGGCCTGGCGTGGAATTGTGTCCAAATCTCAGCCTTCCGGCGGATACTGCGCCCGTCGGCTCAGGCGTAGGCTCAGATAGTCAGTATGCATGGACGGCTTGGGGGACAGGTGCTCGGGAAATGACAGAAAATTGGGAAAAAATAGGCATTCCGGCGCAGCCGGAAAGCCCTCGCCAGGACGGCATCAGCGCCACCGCGGTGAGCCGCAGCTTCGGGCAGGTGCACGCCGTCGAGCACATGGATTTCCATGCTCCGGCGGGAAAAGTCACTGCCCTGATCGGCCCCAACGGGGCCGGTAAAACAACGCTGTTGCTCATGCTGGCTTCGCTGTTGGCGCCGGATTCCGGCACTGTCACGGTGGAGGGGCTCGATCCGCAGCACCACCGTGCGGAGGTGCGCAGGAGGATTGGCTGGATGCCGGACACCCTGGGCGTGTGGGAGTCCCTGACTGCCCGTGAGATTCTCACCCAGATAGCCCGTTTCTACCAGCTGCCCAAGGCCGGAATCCCGCAGCGCGTCACCGGGATGCTGGACCGGGTCCGCCTGAGTGACCTGGCGGACCAGCCGGCCCGTGTCCTGTCCCGGGGGCAGCAGCAGCGCCTTAGCCTGGCCCGCGCCCTGATCCACGATCCATCGGTGCTGTTGCTCGACGAACCGGCGTCCGGCCTGGACCCGGGATCGCGGGTGGAGCTGCGCGTTATGCTGCGGCAGCTTGCAGCGGAGGGGAAGTCCATCGTGGTCTCCTCCCACGTGCTCAGCGAACTGGACGAAATTGCCGACGCCGCCGTGTTCGTCAACCGCGGGCGGACCGTCCGGCACCAGACCACGGACGAGGCCGCCGCCTCCGGTAGGCGCTACGCGATCTCGGCCACCGACGGTGCCGCGCTCGCCGCCAAACTCACCGAAATGGGCCTGGCGTTCCGGGCTGAGGACGGCCGCCGGCCGGCCGTCAGCCTGGTGTTGCTGAACGACGACGACGCCGCCCGCCTCCTGCGCGACCTGGTGCTGGCCGGCGTCGGGGTCAGCTCCTTTGCCCCCGCCTCGGGTGCGCTGGAAGAGACTTACATGAACCTTGAGGGGGAGCGGCGATGAGCCAGCTGACAGATACAAAGCAGCGTCCGCCGGCCTCCGGCTTTGGTGCCGGCTACCTTGCCGGTATCCGTGAGGTGGTGGTCCTGGAACTCAAGCAGCGGCTCCGGTCCCGCGGCTGGTACATCATGCTGGCGATCTGGTTCATCCTCACGGGGCTGGTGACCTGGCTGACGTGGGCCAGCTGGAATGCCCAGCGCGAAGCCCAGCGCGCTTATTCCAACTTCATGCCGGCCGACGCGGGGCCGGGGTCCATGATCTTCGAAGTGGTCCTGGCCTTTGTCCTCCTCTTTGCGTTGCTGGTGGCGCCTGCGCTCTCTGCCAATGCCGTCAACGGCGACCGCGCCGGCGGCACCCTGGCCATCCTTCAGGTGACCCTGCTGCGGCCCGGCCAGATCCTGTGGGGCAAGTTCTTCGCCGCGTGGGCCGCCGCCCTGGCATTCCTGGTTGCCAGCACGCCATTCCTGGTGATCGGAGTCGCCCTCGGCGGGATGACACCCGGCCATGTCCTCGTGGCCCTGCTGATGCTGGCCGTTGAAGTCGGCGTGGTGTGTGCCATCGGCGTCGGAATTTCCGCGCTGGCGGGGCGCCCGCTGTTCTCGATTGTGGTCACGTACCTTGCCGTGGCCGGGCTGGTTTTCGGTTCCCTCATTGCCTTCGGCCTGGGCACCGGGCTCTCGCAGGGCACCATCATGGCCAACCAGGCGCAGTACCGCAACTACGAACAGTTGCAGCCGGTACCCGACGAAACGGCGCCGCAGGAACCGGAGTACACCTGCTCCGGACCGCTGCGTGCACAACAGGCAGTGCATACAGAAAGGGTGGCGTGGATGCTGGCCATGAACCCCTATGTGGTGGTGGCAGATGCCATACCCTACACGGTCCGCGTCAACAACGGCTTCGGAATGTCATCACCGGTGGGGGCCATCGAATCCATCAGCCAGGGTGCGCGCTATGCCATGGCCGGTCCGGAGGGCACGTACCCCTGCGCCAACGGCGAGGCCAAGCCGCGCTACCTGGCGCAGTCCACTCCGTTGTGGCCACTGGGGCTCGGCCTCCAGCTGCTGCTTGCTGGCCTGCTGATGTGGTTGGGTTGGCGCTCGCTGCGGACGCCGGCACACAGGCTGGCGCGCGGAACCCGCATCGCCTAGAGCCGGCGTGCCGCCACGGGACAGTCCTCGCACTGGACAGCCGGGGCACTGCACGTGCACTGGACAGGCCCGCTTCAGCGGATCACGATTGGACTAGCCAGCCGAAACGGCCGGTGACTGTCAGAGTTGGGCCTGTCCATAGGGATGGAGGCGGCACGTGGCTGGTAAGAACGCGGCTGCTAAGAACGTGGCGGATGGGGACCGTGGCTGACAGGAAGGATCCGGCTGCAGACGAACCTCTGTACGAACCTATTGGCGCCGGAAAAATCCAGGACGACGATGAAATCGACGCCGGGGACACCCCTTCCCCGGGTGGCGGCCAGGTTCGGTTGCTCGTCATCAGTGCGCTGGTAACGGCGCTGCTGACTGTCCGCTCTGTCCGCTTCTGGTGGGAGAGTGCCGCCATTCTCGGTGCCTGCTGGGGCACCGGCACGCTGTTGGTGATCGCCTTGGTCACGGGCGGAGACCTGCCGCCGGAATCCCACGCCTGGGTGTACATGCTCACGGCCGCAATGCTGGTGCTGGTGAGCTGTGTGCTCGCTGTCCTGTGGGGGGCCGTGCGGCGCGGCGCTGCGCCGGATCCCGCCGAAGCCGGTGTGGACGGCCCGCTGCTGGACTGGGTGCGTTGCGGTGCCAAAGGATTGATCTTCGCCAGCGTGGCTGTCGTTTTCCTGTTGCTGCTCTCGTTCTGGTCTGAGTCCTCGCCAGCAGTTGCCGGGGTGTCCTTTGTCCTGATGATCCTTGAAGTCATGGTTTTTGGCGGCATTGGCGCGGGTGCTGCCCGGTGGTTCGAAGGCCAGGGAGGAAGGGTTCTGGCCTGGAGCGTCGCAGCTTTGCTTCTGGTCGGAAACGTTGTGGCGGTGATAGCGCTGCTGCCCAGCGTGAGGGCGTATGAGCCGGTGTTGGTGGCCATCAACATTCAACGGGACGAGTTCGGCAGGGTTATCTCCTATCGGTGTTCGCCGGAGTTCCGTGGAATCGCCGAGGTTTACCACACCGAGCGGATCTTCTGGATGGCGACGAGCAACCCGATGGTGATCCTTGCTCTGATTGCCGGTGAGGCCGAGCCCAAGGAGAACGCCTTGGATTGGCTCCCCGGGGAGCTGCAGAACGCGGCGGAAGGTACCCAGGTTCCGTGTGTGGAGGGGCAGGAACGGGAGAAGACAGGCGCTGAGATGCCGCTGGCACTGATTGGGATTGGCACGCAGTCCGGGGCTGCAGGCATTCTGTTGGCCGGCGGCCACCGGGCTGCCCGACGACGGCTCAACCCTGCCGCCTGAACCCTGCCTCCTGAACCCTGGCAGGACGAGGTCGGGCCGCTCAGCCCTGCCTCCTGAACCCTCGCAAGGCGACGTCGGGGCACCCGTCTGCATGGCCCCGTCAGGTGAGGTCAGGTCAGCTCAGATCAGGGCGTTGCGGCGGCCTTCGAAAGCACGGCCGAGTGTGACCTCGTCGGCGTACTCAAGATCGCCGCCAACAGGCAGGCCGGAGGCGAGTCTGGTTACCACGATGCCGATTGTCTTCAGCATCCTGGCCAGGTACGTGGCCGTTGCTTCGCCTTCGAGGTTGGGGTCGGTGGCGAGAATGACTTCCTGGATGGCGCCGTCGTTCAGCCGTGTCAGGAGTTCCCGGATCCGCAGTTGCTCGGGCCCTACGCCGGCAATGGGGTTGATGGCTCCGCCCAGAACGTGATAGCGGCCGCGGAAGGACCGGGTGCGCTCCACGGCGAGGACGTCCTTGGACTCTTCCACCACACAAATGACCGACGGGTCCCGTCGGGGATCGCGGCAGATGTTGCACAATTCCTGCTCGGTGACGTTGCCGCATACCGTGCAGAACTTCACGCGTTCCTTCACCATGGTGATGGCTTCCACGAGTCGCTTCATGTCCTGGGGGTCTGCTTCTAGGATGTGGAAGGCAAGCCGCTGGGCGGATTTGGGACCGACACCGGGAAGCCGTCCGAGCTCGTCAATCAGCTCCTGGACTGCACCTTCGTACACGTTTTCCTCTTTTGGTTTGGCTTGGATGGTGATTGGAGCTGCGGGAGCACGTGCTCCATGTGCCTAGAACTTCGAAACGAGAGGGCTTCCGTCCGGGGATCGTTCCTCGATCAGCTTTCCGCCCAGAATACGCTCGACGGCGGCGCGTCCAAAGACGCCGGATTCCTCGATGGTTTCATCGTCCGCGCTCGGAATGTCCTGGACATAAGTGGCGGTGGCAGCCCTGGCCGGAGCCTTGGCACGCCCGGCTTCGGCCTCGGGGCTGTTGGACAGGCGCTGGTAAAGACTCTGCCTGGCGGCAGCAGCGGACTCGGATGTTGCCGGTGCCGGCTGCAGGGGTGCGGCAGTCGGAGCAGTCGATGCCATGGCGTACTCGCGGATCTCAGCCCGTTCGGGAACCACTGCTTCCCCCGCCGGGACTATCAGGGCCGCCGGGGCTTCGCCGGTTGGCGCCGCTCGATGGGGCGCCGCGGTTTCCGGCGCGGGGCCTTGTGATGCAGCTGGTTGTGGTGCGACTGGTTCTAGTGCGACTGGTTCTAGTGCGGCGACGTCGGAGGTTGCGGCAGCAGCCGCGGGCGGCAAGCCCCAGCTGGCGTCGGCATCAGACTGACTAACGACAGGTGACGCCTGAGGGACCTGGGCAGTGGCGGGCTCGTATCTGGGCGCGGGAGCGGCGCTCGCGGCTTCCTCAGGGACGGACGTGCTCGGGCTTTTGCCAACATTGGGCTCGGTGCCAACAACCCATACGCCCGGCGCCTGCTCGACGGCCCGGCCCCACGGATCCAGTGCCGTATCGGGCTGTGACGGAGGAGCGGCCGATGCAGCAGCAGAGGATCTGGCCGCTGGGGAGGTTTTTGCTGCCGCAGCCTTCGGAGCACTTCGCGCGGAGCGCTTGGCGGGTGCGGCCGCTGAAGGCTCAGGTTCTGAAGGCGAAAGTCGTGGCGCAGCCGGAGCCGAAGGATCCCAGTCCATAGGGGGTTCCTCGTCCAGCGGCGGAGCATCTTCGTCCCGAGGAGGGCCCCAGTCGTCATCAGAGTAGGCGTACGAACCGGCAGTGGCCTCCGGCTCAGCTGGTCCGGACTGACCCTGGGCGTCTGGTACCTGGGCGGACTCAGTGGCTGCCGGTGCGCTGACGGCGCCGGTGTAGTGGACAGTTTCTGCAGGAGCTGCTGCGCCTGCAGAAGGTGCAGCAGTGGCAGGGGGCACGGACGGCGCAGCAGTAGCAGGAGGCACAGCCGGTTCAGGAGCACGCGTCGCGGGGGAGGGGGAAGGTGCGGGCGCGGTGGCATGGGTGACAGGGGTGGAAACGGCGCTGGCAGGGGCAAGGCCC
The DNA here is from genome assembly GCF_059383495.1 of Pseudarthrobacter sp. RHLT3-21. Taxonomy (NCBI): domain Bacteria; kingdom Bacillati; phylum Actinomycetota; class Actinomycetes; order Micrococcales; family Micrococcaceae; genus Pseudarthrobacter; species Pseudarthrobacter sp. RHLT3-21. Next base: position 3,413 of record NZ_JBWZCI010000032.1, on the reverse strand, counting down.
CACGCGACATCAGCTGAACTGGCCGGAGCTTCCGGGCTAGCGGGTGCTTTTGGGTTTGGCTCAGCGCTCGCTGCACTGTTGGCGCCACCGGCGACTGCAGTGATCTGGCAGTCGATGCCCACGGTTTTGTGGATCGCCTGCCGCAGGTTCTCGGCGTGGTCAGCCCGGCCAAAGGCGCCGGCCAATCCGGTGGTGCTGAACGACAGGGTCAGGACCTGGCCGTCAAAGGCACCTACCTGGGAGTTCGGCTCAACCAGGGCCCAGGTGCTGCGTTTGATCTTGGAGAGCGTCTGCAGAACTTCCGGCCAGGCACGGCGCAGGACTTCGACATCCCCGGTGCCTGCAGCAACGGTGCCTGCCGCACCTGTGCTTGCGGCGCCAGTTCCTGTGGCTCCGGTCGGCGCAGGAGTGGCAGGGGCATAACCAGCCGAAGCGGGTGCGGCCGGGGCGGGCGCGGCGGTGGCAGGAGCCGTGACAGCGTCTGTGTTTGCCGGCGGGGCGGCCGGGGGAACTGCGCGGGCGGCGTCTGGCATGGTCTCCCGGGTGGGCTGGACGGTTGCCTGTGGCTTTGATGCGGGCCGCCGGCCTGTGGACTCGTCAACCGGCCAGTCGTTGGTACTGACCCTGGGCGGCGTCAGCGGCGGCCTGGCCTCTTCGGCGCCGGCGGCCTGCGGCCGGGCGGACTCGGGACCGGCAGCGGCGGGCGCTGAAGGCTGCTGCGCAGCAACCGGCGCCGCAGCAATTTGCGGTGCCGCGGCCGGAACCGAAGCAACCGGAAGCGCCGCAGCTGGCGCCTCGGAAGCGGGCGGCGCAGAAACTGGTGGGACGGCAACTGGTACTGCAACTGGTGCGGCAGAAACTGGTGCGGCAGAAACTGGTGGGACGGCAACTGGTGCCGCAGCAGGTGCAGCCGCAACCTGCACTGCCGCTGTCGGCACTGCGGCAACCGCAGCGCCCGCCGGAGCGGGAGCGCCGACGTCGTTCCCGGCATAATTCAGGCGGCGCTCCACGCGGTCGATCCGGGCAGCGATGCCGCGTTCGGTCTGTTCTGAACTGGGGAGCAGGATGCGGGCGCAGAGAAGCTCGAGGTGCAGGCGGGGAGAAGTGGCGCCCGTCATCTCGGTCAGCGCCGTGTTGGTGACATCAGCCGCGCGAGAGAGTTCGGAAGCCCCGAGGTTGTGCGCCTGGTTCTGGAGCCGTGCGATCTGGTCCGCCGGCATGCCGCGGAGGATGACCTGGGCGCTTTCTGGCATGGCCTGGACGATGATGAGGTCGCGGAAGCGTTCCAGCAGATCCTCGACGAAGCGGCGGGGATCGTGGCCGGTCTGCACCACGCGGTCCACAGCCCGGAAAACGGTGGCGGCATCTGAGGCGGCCACAGCTTCCACCACGTCATCAAGCAGCGATGAGTGCGTGTAGCCGAGGAGGGCTACGGCCAGTTCGTAATCGAGGCCGTTGGGTCCGGCGCCGGCCATCAGTTGGTCCAGCACGGACAGGGAATCGCGGACGGAGCCGCCGCCGGCCCGGACCACCAGGGAAAGCACACCGGGTGCCACGGGAACGTTTTCCTGGTTGCAGAGCAGCTCCAGGTACGCCATCAGCGGCTCCGGCGGGACAAGCCGGAAAGGGTAGTGGTGTGTGCGGGAGCGGATGGTGCCGATGACCTTGTCCGGCTCCGTGGTGGCGAAGATGAACTTGATGTGCTCCGGCGGCTCTTCAACGATCTTCAGCAGGGCGTTGAACCCTGCCGAGGTGACCATGTGGGCCTCATCGATGATGAAGATCTTGTAGCGGTCACGGACCGGAGCGTATGTTGCGCGTTCGCGGAGGTCGCGGGCGTCGTCCACGCCGCCGTGGCTGGCGGCGTCGATCTCGATGACGTCCAGGGAGCCTGAGCCGCCGCGGGCCAGTTCAATGCAGCTGGGGCACGCACCGCAGGGGGTGTCCGTGGGGCCTTGGGCGCAGTTGAGGCAGCGGGCCAGGATGCGGGCGGAGGTGGTCTTTCCGCAACCGCGTGGGCCGGAGAAGAGGTAGGCGTGATTGACGCGGTTTTTCCGCAGCGCCGTCATCAGCGGCTCTGTGACGTGTTCCTGCCCGATAACGTCAGCGAAAGAGTCCGGGCGGTATCTGCGGTAAAGGGCGGTGGTAGTAACAGTCACGAGAAAACCCTACCAATCCGGGCTGACAGTCTGCCGCCCTGTGGGGGAATAGTAAAGACCCCCCATGCACCCGCCAGAGCCCGTTTACCCTTGCTACCTTCCGGTCCTGGGGGAGTTCAACAGGATGACGCCACATGAGGGGCCGCAGACAAGTTTACCCGAAGATTCAGGAAGGTCTGGACGGCCCGGGCAGCGGCCGGTCCGGGCCGGTCCCCGATCAGTTGCCGTAGTGATACCGGCAGGCGGCAATCAGAACTTCGATGCCGGAGCCAGCTTCGGCGTACCGATAGACGAGACGGTGCTCATCGGTAATGCGGCGCGACCAATAGCCGTGAAAACCGGGCTTGAGCGGTTCAGGTTTACCGATACCTTCGTTGCCGTTCCGGGCGATGACTTGAATCAACGCGTTGATTCGCTCGATGGTCCTGCGGTCCTGGGCCTGCCACCACAGATAGTCCTCCCATGCACTTTCGTCCCACGAGAGCTTCATGCAAGAAGATCGCGTTCGGTCCCGTGCCCGGATTCGAGGCGCTCGATGGATTCCAGAATGCGCCGCGCATTGGCTGGGCTGCGGAGCAGATAGGACGTCTCGCGAAGGGATTCGTAATCGGCCCGCGAGACGATGACCACGTCTTCCTTGCCGGGGCGCGTGATGATCACTGCTTCGCGGTCGTCCGTGACGGCGTCGAGAGTTTCCTTGTAGTGGGCGCGCGACTGGGAGTAGGTAAGTGTTTTCACGGACAGGCCTCCTAATAAGTACAACTTATTGTACTCCTGGCCGATCCGTATGAGGCTTGGCGGCCTCGCCAATGGCCGCGAAAGCCGGCGCAAAGGCCCGGATAAACAGCTAGTTATGGTTTCGAACATGAGGTCGTCCAGGATGCTGAAGCTGGTCTTCTTCGCCGGCGGCGTCGCTGCATCACGGGAGGGTGTTGCAGCTTTGGGCGTTGGGGCGGCGATGTATGCCGGTACTTGAGGAGCTTGTGAGGGTGCGGTGGCGTACGTGATACCCGTGCTCTGCGGGGCGCTGCACCCGGACAGAAGAAACGCCGCTGCAAATGCGACGGTCAGGCTTCGCCTCAAGTGTTCCCCCAAGTTGACTCTGTAGGCGACCTTATCTGGACCTATGTCGGCCCGCTAGATCTCGCGTTGACTCATAGAAAACCTCCGCGTAGCCGGATACGTTGCCTCATTTGATTACCTCCGCGTAGCGGCGTGGTTTCCGGATGGGGCAGCTGTTGGGGGCTATGCCCG
>NZ_JBWZCI010000031.1:0-39929 GCF_059383495.1 Pseudarthrobacter sp. RHLT3-21 | reverse complement strand
ACCGGTCTCGGCCTCGACCACTTCGAAGGCCGCACCTGGCTCGGCTGGCACCACCACGCCACCCTCGTCACCGCGGCCCACCTATTCATCACCACACTGCGCCTGACACGCCCAAAAGCGCCTGGGGCAGCCTGAGTCTCTACGGCATCCTCCGCGAGCTCCAACACCTCGTCGCCGCACGAACCGGATACTGCCCCTACTGCCAACCGCCAGCCCCAACCTAACTAAGTACTACTAGGCGAGGCGGGTGATTTCCACGCTTACGCTGAGCGCCGATCCGCCGCCGCCGGACAGGATGCCCTTCAGCGGCGGTACATCCCGGTAGTCACGGCCCCTGGCCACGGTGACGTGGTAATCGCCTGCCGGCTTGTGGTTCGTGGGATCCCAGCTGCGCCAGTCCCCGTCCCAGAACTCCAGCCACGCGTGCGACTGGCCGGCGACCGTCTCGCCGATGGCCGCCGTCGACCGCGGGTGCAGGTAACCGGAGACGTATCGGGCAGGAATGCCGCAGCTGCGCAGCGCGCCGATGGCAAGGTGCGCGAGGTCCTGGCAGACGCCCTGCCGCTGGCCCCAGGCCTCCTCGGCGTTGGTGGTGACCGCGGTGGAACCGGACATGTACGTCATCTCGCCGCGCATCCATTCAAAGATGGCCATCGCTGCCTCGTGTGGGTTTTTGCCTTCCACAACACCCGGAATGATGCCAAGCACCTCGGCACCGGGACCGCTCAGCTGGGACTGCGGCAGCCAGTCGCTGAACGTGTTCAACGACACCTCCGACGCCAAAACGTCCCAGCCCGCAATGTCAGCGTCGGCGGGGATTTTTTCAGCCCGGTGCACTTCAACGGTGATGTTGGAAACGACCTCAAGGTGGTCGTGCGGCATCTGCATGTCGAAGGCTGTGACCCTGGTGCCCCAGTAGTCCCGGTAGTTACTCACGGCCGCCTGCGACGGCGAGACCTTGAGCACGGATTCAAGGACCACCTGCTGGGGATCGGTCAGGGGCGTCATGCGGGCCTCGTTGTAAGAGAGCGTGACGCGCTTGTTGTACTTGTAGGCCGTTGTGTGGATGATACTCAGCCGGGTCATGAAACTTCTCCCACCCAGGCCAGTTCGTCCGCCTGATTGAAGTATTTACGGGAAATGGCGTCCGAGGCCTGCGCAACGGCCTTCTGCACGCGTTCCATGTGCTCGGGCAGTTCCGACATCAGATCGTCCGTCCGGTGGAACTCGAGGAAGGTGCGGGCCTGGCCCACGATCCGGCGGGCGTCGTTGATGAAGCCCACGCGCTGCGCCGAAGGGTCCAGCTTCGCGAGGCACTCATCAGCGTCCCGCAGGGCGTAGACGATGGACCGCGGGAACAGCCGGTCAAGCAGGAGGAACTCGGCGGCGTGCTGGTCCCCGAACGCGGCCCGGCGCGTCCGCAGGAACGACTCATAGGCCCCAGCGCACCGCAGCATGTTGACCCAGGACATGCCTGCAGAGAGGACATCCCGGGTGGAGAGCATCCGTGCGGTCATGTCCGCGCGCTCCAGGGACCGGCCCAATACCAGGAACAGCCAGCTTTCGTCATGGCTCACCGTGGTGTCGGCCAGGCCGCTGACCATGGCCGTCCGTTCCAGCGTCCAGTTGCAGAAACGGTACGTCCCCACCACGTCCTTGCGGTGCTGGCTCAGCCCGTAGTAGGTGGTGTTGAGGCTCTCCCACAGGCCCGAGGACACGGTTTCACGGGCACGGCGGGCATTTTCGCGCGCGGCTCCCAGCGACCCGGCAATGGAGGTTGCGCTGGTTTTGTCGTACGCCAGGGCGTGGAGGAGTTCGGGCAGGCCGAAGTCCTCGCTCTGCGGCCGGGCACCCATCACTGCGAGCAGTTCCTGGGCAACCCTGCGGCGTTCGTCCATGGGGAGGTGGTTCAGGCGTTCCAGGTGCACGTCCAGGATGCGGGCGGTGCCGTCGGCCCGCTCCACATAGCGTCCGATCCAAAATAGGGACTCAGCAATACGGCTAAGCATTCGCGGTGACCTCCTGCGCGTCCGAAATCTGTGGGGATGAACCCGTGAACAATTGTGCCGGTTCGATGGCCCGGCTCACTGCTGCTGCTCCGACTGGCGGTCGCGCCAGTTGCTCTCCACCGGCCAGACGGATACCCGCTCACGGATGGAAATAGTGGGCCGCGGAACAGTTTCCACCGGCACCTGTGGTGAGTCTGCCAGCACCCAGGTGTCCTTGGAGCCGCCGCCCTGGCTGGAGTTCACAATGAGGGAGCCTTCCTTGAGCGCCACCCTGGTGAGTCCGCCGGGGAGTACCCAGACGTCGTCGCCGTCGTTGACGGCAAAGGGGCGCAGGTCCACGTGCCGCGGGCCGAATTTGTCCCCGCCGAGGGTGGGCACCGTGGAAAGTTGGAGGACCGGCTGGGCGATCCAGCCGCGCGGGTCAGCGACGACCCGCTTGCGCAGGGCTTCGAGTTCATCGTTGGAGGCGTCCGGCCCGATGACCAGGCCCTTGCCGCCGGAGCCGTCCACGGGCTTCACCACGAGCTCAGCCAGGTTGTCCAGGACGTATTCCCGGGATTCCTTCTCCTCCAGCCGGAACGTGTCCACGTTCGCGATGACAGGCTCCTCGCTGAGGTAGTAGCGGATGAGGTCCGGAACGTAGCTGTACACAAGCTTGTCGTCGGCCACGCCGTTGCCCACGGCGTTGGCGATGGTCACGCCGCCGGCCCTGGCGGCGTTGACCAGCCCCGGGCAGCCGAGCATGGAATCCGAGCGGAACTGCAGCGGGTCCAGGAACTCGTCGTCGATGCGTTTGTAGATCACGTCCACGCGCTGCTCACCGGCCGTGGTGCGCATGTAGACGCGGTTGCCGCGGCAGATGAGGTCGCGGCCTTCGACGAGCTCCACGCCCATCAGGCCGGCCAGCAGCGTGTGTTCGAAGTAGGCGCTGTTGAAGACGCCGGGGGTCAGGACCACTACCGTGGGATCGTCGACGCCGGCGGGCGCGGTTTTGCGCAGCGCGGACAGCAGCCGGCGGGGGTACTCTTCCACGGGCCGGATGAGCTGCTGGCCAAACGCTTCGGGCAGGCCCTTCGCCATGGCCCGCCGGTTTTCCAGGACGTAGCTGACGCCCGAAGGCACGCGCACGTTGTCTTCCAGGACGCGGAAGGTGCCCGCTGCGTCGCGCACCACATCGATGCCGGAGATGTGGACGCGGACTCCGCCGGCCGGCTCGAAGCCGTGCACCTGGCGGTGGAAGTGGGCGCTGGTGGTGACGAGCTGGCGCGGGATGACGCCGTCGGCCACCACGTTCATTTTGTCGTAGACATCGTTGAGGAAGGCTTCCAGGGCCCGTACGCGCTGCGCCACGCCCTTTTCCAGCACGGTCCACTCATCAGCAGGGATAACGCGCGGGACGATGTCGAGCGGAAACGGCCGTTCCTCCCCTGCAAAGTCGAAGGTCACACCGCGGTCCAGGAAGGTCCGTGCCATGGAATCAGCCCGCGCGCTGACATCGGCCAGCGATAGCTTGCTAAGGGCATCCGCCACCTGGCCGTACGACTCGCGTGCTTCCTGGCCGGGGGCGAACATCTCGTCGTAGGCGCCCGTGCGCACGGCGGCCTCAGAGTAATCCTGGAATAGGTCTGACATGTACTTTAGCCAACCATCTTTTTGTTTCGAATTCATTACTGCCGTCCATTGTGGCGTGTTGCCGGGGCAATGCCGGTTCGTTGTATCCGTGTCCTATCCGGCAAGGTTAGTGGGTGCCAGAGACAAGTAATCCCGGGATATTCGGAGACGGCGGGAACAGGGGCCGCCGCAGCGCGCTGCGCGCCAGGCTTCGTGGACTGAAGATACGTTCCGGCAGGCTCCTTCCCGGCCTCCTGACGGCCATCCCCGCCCTGGCCGTTGCCTTCGCCGTCCATGCCATGGTGGCGGCCCTACCGGCCATGACCATTGCAGTTGCACTTGGCCTGCTCGCCGCAAACCTGCCCGGAACGGCCGTCTGGATCGCGGGCCGGGCGCGTCCGGGCCTGGACTTCGCGGGCAAGCACCTGATGCGGGGCGGCATCGTCCTGCTGGGCCTCAAAGTGAGCATCATGGACATCCTGGGCCTGGGCTGGCTGGCCATGGTCCTGATCACTTGCGTGGTGCTGCTGAGTTTCGGCGGTACCTACCTGCTGGTACGGCTGTTCCGGCTGCCGCGCGAAACGGCCCTGCTGGTGGCAACCGGCTTTTCGATCTGCGGGGCGTCCGCCATCGGAGCCATGGCGGCCGTGCGCCGGATCCGGCATGCGGATACCGTCCTGCCGGTGGCACTGGTGACACTGTGCGGCACGCTGGCGATCGGCATCCTGCCGCTGCTGATGCATCCCCTGCAATTGAGCCCGCTCGCTTTCGGCGCCTGGACAGGTGCGTCGGTGCACGACGTCGGCCAGGTGGTGGCCACGGCGCAAACTGCCGGGACCGCGGCACTGGGCATCGCCGTCGTCGTCAAACTCACACGCGTGCTGCTCCTGGCACCGGTAGTTGCCGTGGCGGGCCTGCACCACCGCATGAGCACATCGGGCCAACACGCGCTGCCGCCGCTGGTGCCCCTGTTCGTGGTGGGGTTTGTGGCCATGGTGGGGCTGCGGTCCACGGGATGGCTCTCCGACGGTTGGCTCGACGCCGGTGCCGGGTTGCAGGACATACTCCTGGGGGCTGCGCTGTTCGGGCTCGGGTCCGCCGTGCGGATTCGCACGCTGCTGCACACCGGAGCGAGGGCACTGCTTGCGGCGCTGGCGGCATGGCTGCTGATCGCGCTGCTGGGCCTGGCAGCGGCCCTGCTGATGACCGCCTAGGCCGGCGGCCGAATGGTGAGCCGCAGGCCCGGATCCCGTGATTAGATAGCTGAGTGTCACATGAGAATCTGCAGCGCAATGAAGCCGCTCACCGGTCAGCCCTGATCAGCACCCACAGTTACGACGTCTCCCTGGATGTGCGGCAGGCAGCGGACCCGGACGTGGCGGGCTACACCAGCCGCAGCGTTATCAACTTCTCCGCAGCCGTGCCGGGCCAGGGGCAGGTAGCGTCTACATTCCTGGATTTCATCGCCGGCGAGGTCCACAGCGTGTTCCTCAACGGCAAATGGCTGCCCGTGGCCGATGTTGTGGATGGTTCCCGGATCCGGCTGGACAACCTGCAGGCAGAAAACCAGGTCACCGTCACCGGCACCGCCCTGTACAGCCGGTCCGGTGAGGGCATGCACCGCTTTGTGGATCCGGCGGACGGCCAGTGCTACCTCTACACGCAGTACGAGCCCGCCGACGCCCGGCGCGTGTTCGCGAACTTTGAACAGCCCGACCTCAAGGCCGAGTACACCTTCCACGTGATGGCACCGTCCGGCTGGGAGGTGGCCTCCAACGCCGTGGAAGCTGCCTGCACGCAGCTGACCAGCGATCCGGACACCAGCCGCTGGGACTTCGCCGCCACCCGCCCCATGTCCACCTACATCACCACGGTGCTCGCCGGCCCATACTTCAAAGCCCAGGACCATTGGAGTGCCACACTCAACGACGGCACGCCGCTGGAGGTGCCCCTGGCCCTGTACTGCCGGGCTTCCATGGCGGAATCCTTCGATGCCGCCGAGCTGTTCCGCCTGACCAAAAACGGGCTGGACTTCTTCAACCGGCTTTTCGATTATCCCTACCCCTGGGGGAAATACCACCAGGCCTTTGTCCCCGAATACAACCTGGGCGCGATGGAAAACCCGGGGCTGGTGACCTTCACTGAAAGCTATGTGTTCACCTCCCGCGCCACCGACGCCCAGTACCAGGCCCGCGCGAACACGCTGATGCACGAGATGGCGCACATGTGGTTCGGCGACCTCGTCACGATGCAGTGGTGGGACGACCTGTGGCTGAAGGAGTCCTTCGCGGACTATATGGGCACCCTCGGCGTGGACCGCGCCACCGACTGGGACACCGCGTGGGTGAACTTCGCCAACAAGCGCAAGGCGTGGGCCTACGTCCAGGACCAGTTGCCCACCACCCATCCGATCGTTGCCGACATCCCGGACCTGGAGGCCGCCAAGCAGAACTTCGACGGCATCACCTATGCCAAGGGCGCGTCCGTACTCAAGCAGCTGGTGGCGTACGTGGGGTTTGACGCGTTCATCGCCGGCTCACGGCAGTACTTCCGCGACCACGCCTACGGGAACACCACCCTGGCGGACCTCCTGAAAGCCCTCAGCGCGGCTTCCGGCCGCGACCTTGCCGGCTGGGCTGCCGCCTGGCTGCAGACCTCCGGCATCTCCACGCTGTCGCTGGAAACGGACACGCACGACGGCGTCCTCGGCGCCGTGACGATCGTCCAGGAGGCGCAAGACCCCGTTACCGGACGGGAGGAACTGCGGCCGCACCGGCTGCGCGTGGGCTCGTACAACTTCGACGCCGACGGCGCCCTGACCCGCACCGGGAGTGTCGAAACGGACGTTGCCGGAGCGCGGACGGACGTCCCGGAGCTGGCCGGCCAGCCGAAGCCTGCCCTCCTGCTCGTCAACGATGACGACCTGACCTATGCCAAAGTACGGCTGGACCCGGCCTCGGAAGCCACGGTGCTGGCCTCCCTGGACCGGATCGCCGATCCCATGGCCCGCGCCCTCTGCTGGACCTCGCTGTGGAACTCCGCCCGCGACGGCGAAAGCCCGGCCTCCCGCTACGTGGAGTCCGTAACGGCATTCGGACCGTCCGAAACGGGAGTCGGCGTGCTGCTGAACATCCTTGAGAACGCCTCCACCGCCGTCGAACGCTACACCCCCCTCGCCCAACGCGGCGCGGTGCGTGGCTCCTTCCTGGCGGCGGCGGACGCCCAGCTGCGTAAGGCAGCGCCGGGCTCGGACCACCAGCTGGCCTGGGCGCGGACACTCGCCGCCGTCAGCCGTCACGACGCTGCCCTCCTCCCCCGGCTCAGGGGCCTCCTGGACGGCACAGTGGTGGTGGACGGCCTGGCCGTGGACGCCGAATTGCGCTGGAGCCTCTGGCACGCCCTGGCGGCCAACGGGCAGGCCACCTCCGAAGAGCTGGACGCAGAACTCGATCGGGACACCACTGCCTCGGGCCGGGCGGGTCAGGCCACGGCACTGTCCGCCCGTCCGGAGCCTGCCGTGAAGGCCGCCGCCTGGAAGGAGGCCGTGGAGGGGACGGAGCTATCGAACCAGCTTCTCAGCGCCACCATCGTGGGCTTTGCCACGGCTCCGGCTGCCCTCCTGGACCCTTATGCGGAGCCCTACTTTGAGTGCCTCCGCGGTGTCTGGGACAACCGGAGCATCGAAATCGCCAGCCGGATCGTCCGGGGACTGTATCCCATGGCGCAGGATCTGCCGGCGGGGACCCTGCCAGCGGAGCACCCTGTGGTGCTCCGCACGGATGCCTGGCTGACCGGCAATACTGACGCGCCCCGGGCGCTGCGCCGCATCATTGTGGAACAGCGGAGCCACCTGCTCCGGGCGCTCACCGCACAACTGCAGTAGGTCACGCCGGCAAGGGCTTACGGGACCCGGTGCAGCCAATCCTCGGCGCCGAACTTAGTGGCCACCCGGTCCCGGGCGGCAGTGAGCTCGGCGGCAGTGAGTTCGGACGGGGTGGCGGCGTACCGTTCGCTGAACACTTCCATCATGGCCGCGATGATCTCCGTCCGGGCCAGCCCGGTCTGCCGGCGCAGCGGGTCAACCCGCTTCTTGGCGCTGCGCGTCCCCTTGTCCGAGAGTTTCTCCTTGCCGATGCGCAGGACCTCAACCATCTTGTCGGCGTCGATGTCGTAGCTCATGGTGACGTGGTGGAGCATGCCCCCGTTGGCGAGGCGCTTCTGGGCAGCACCGCCGATCTTGCCCTGGTCGGTGGCGATGTCGTTCAGGGGCACGTAAAACGCCGTCACCCCGATCTTCTCGAGTGCGGCCATGACCCAGGCGTCCAGGAACGCGTATGAGTCCGCGAAGCTGATCCCGTCCACCAGCGTCTGCGGCAGGTAGAGGGAGTAAGTGATGCAGTTGCCTGCCTCCATGAACATCGCTCCGCCGCCGCTGATCCGGCGGACCACGGTGATGCCGTGCCGGGCGACGCCGGCGGCATCGAGCTCGTTGCGGACGGACTGGAAGCTGCCGATCACCACGGACGGTTCCTCCCAGTCCCAGAACCGCAGGGTGGGGTTGCGACGGCCTGCGCCCACCTCTTCGGTCAGCACCTCGTCCAGGGCGACGTTGATATGCGTGGGCAGTACCGTGGGGGCGATGATGTTCCAGTGGTGGTCGGTCCAGGACGTTGCCTTCGCCAGGGCGCGCCTGACAGTGACGGTCACGGCGTCGGCAGAAAAGCCGAACAGGACGGCGCCGGGAGGCAGCGAACCGGTGACGGCCGCGGACAGCTCCGCCGCCGTCGTGTTTTCCGGAAGTCCTGTCAGCGCCCGGTTGATGGCCGGCAGCGCCTCGTCGGGTTCGAGGAAAAAGTCGCCGCTGAGGGAGACGTCGGCCAGGACACCGTCCACAACATCGAAGTCCACCACCACAAGTTTGCCACCGGGGACTTTGTACTCACCGTGGTGGCTGCGGGGGCGGTCTTCAGCGGCAAATGGCGTGTTGGTCATGCCATCCATCCTGCCCCACGAGCCAGGCTCCCCGAAACGCAAAAAGCCCGCACCGTTGCCGGTGCGGGCTTTGTCAAAGAACCTTGGGGTGAAGTGAATTACTTCTTGCCGCCGAAGCCCTTGAAGCGGGAGTTGAAGCGCTCGACGCGGCCTGCAGAGTCCATGACGCGCTGCTTGCCCGTGTAGAACGGGTGGGACTCGGAGGAGATTTCGACGTCGATAACCGGGTAGGTGTTTCCGTCTTCCCACTCGATGGTCTTCTTGGAAGACACGGTGGACTTGGTCAGGAACTTGACGCCGGAAGCCAGGTCGTTGAAAACGACAGCTTCGTACTTCGGGTGGATATCAGACTTCATAATGGGGCCTTTGTTCGCACAACTGGATTTTGCCAGCTGCCAGGTATGAATGGGATGGCTGGTGCCTGCTTCCCTGCCGCAAGGCAGAAGGCGCAGGACAGCCAGCTGTTAATAATAGCGGATCAGCGCGGACCCTGCGAACCCCGGGGCCGCAGTTCCCAGAAGGCCACTGCGGAGGCCGCCGCCACGTTGAGGGAGTCCACGCCGGCGCGCATGGGGATTTTCACGGCGAGGTCGACGGCGGCGAGCGTCCCGGCGCTCATGCCGGCGCCTTCGGTGCCGAGCACCAGGGCCAGCCGGTCCGGATTGCGCGCGGCGAGCCCGTCCACGTCCACGGCGTCCCCGGTGAGTTCCAGCGCGGCCACCATGAAGCCGGCCTCCTTGAGTAGCGACAGGTCCTGCGGCCAGGACTCCAGCCGTGCCCAGGGCACCTGGAAGACGGTTCCCATGCTGACCCGGACGCTGCGGCGGTAGAGCGGATCGCCGCAGCGCGGGGAAATCAGGACGGCATCGATGTCCAGGGCCGCGGCTGACCGGAAGATGGCGCCTACGTTGGTGTGGTCCACGATGTCCTCCAGGACCGCGACCCGTCGGGCGCCGGCCAGCAGGTCGTGGAGGGGCACCGGTTCCGGCCGTTGCATGGCTGCCATGGCGCCTCGGTGGAGGTGGAACCCGGTGATCTCTTCGAGCAGGGCGGCGCTCCCAATGAAAGCGGGAACGTCCGGGTAGGCACTGAGGACATCCTGCAGGTCAGCCAGCCATTTCTCCGCCAGGAAGAACGACCGTGGCCGGTGGCCGGCCGCCAATGCCCGGCGCAGGACCCGGGAGGATTCGGCGATGTACATTCCTTCGGCCGGTTCACGGAGCTTCCGCAGGTGTACGTCCGTCAGTTGCGTGTAGTCGGAGACTCGGGGATCCCCGGCGGATTCAAGATAGTGGATTGTCACGCGCTGATTATTTCAGCAGGTTGGCGATCATAAAGCCCAGCGCCATCAGGCCGAGCGCAAAGATGACAGTCCGCAGCACAGCCGGGGACAGCCGCCGTCCCACTTTGGAACCCAGGAGGCCGCCGATCGTGGAGCTCACGGCAATCAGGAGCACCACCAGCCAGTTGATCCGGTCAAACGCGAAGAGCAGGTAGGACACCGCGGCCACGAGGTTCACGCCGAGGACCAGGATGTTCTTCATGGCGTTGGCGTTCTGGATGGTTCCGGTGAGGAACACGCCTAGGATGCCCACCAAAAGGATGCCCTGGGCGGCCACGAAGTAGCCGCCGTAGACGCCGGCCAGGTACACCAGCACAATCAGGAGGACGCCGTGCCTTTTGTCCCGCACGGCATGCTCGGGGTTCTCCTCGCGATTGCGGACCCAGGCCTGCAGCCGCGGCTGGAACACCACCATCAGCAGGGCCAGGACCAGGAGGACCGGCGCGACGTAGTGGAAGACCTTCTCCGGCAGGTGCAGCAGCAGCCAGGCTCCAGTGATGCCGCCCAGGAGCGACGCCGGCAGAAGCTTCAGCAGCTGCAAGCCGCGGCCCTTGAGCTCGCGGCGGTACCCCCAAGCCCCCGCTGCGGTGCCGGCCACAAGGCCCATCGCGTTGCTCATGGAAGCCACCACGGGAGTGACTCCGAGGGCGATCAGAACCGGGAACGTGACAAGGGTTCCGGAGCCTACAACGGCGTTGATGGTACCGGCCCACAGGCCGGCAAAAAACACAAAGATGCTGCTGAGAAGATCCACGGTTGGCGGCGCCGCGGCCTAATGGCGGGCGGTGGCAGTGTAGCGGCCAGCGTTGACGCTGACCTCCAGATCCACCCCGAAGGTCTTGCTGAGGTGCTCCGCCGTCAACACACCCTCGAGGGGTCCGGCTGCCACCACGTTGGAGTCACGGAGCAGCATCGCGTGAGTGAAGCCAGGCGGCACTTCTTCGAGGTGGTGGGTGACCAGGACAATGGCCGGAGCGGCCTCATCACGGGCCAGTTCGCTGAGGCGGTGCACCAGGTCCTCGCGCCCACCCAGGTCCAGGCCGGCCGCAGGTTCGTCCAGCAGGAGAAGTTCCGGGTCGGTCATGAGGGCACGGGCAATCTGCACCCGCTTGCGCTCACCCTCGGACAGGGACGCGAAAGCCCTGTTCAGGAACGGACCCATGCCCCAGTCATTCAGCAGCCGGAAGGCCCGGCGCTCGTCAGCCTTTTCATAGCCCTCGCGCCAGCGACCCGTGACGCCGTACGCTGCGGTGACAACAACGTTGAGGACCGTTTCGTGGCCGGGAATCTGATTGGCCAGTGCAGCAGAGGACAGTCCAATACGGGGACGGAGTTCAAACACGTCCACGGAGCCAAGGATTTCGTCCAGGATGCCGGCCATGCCGCTGGTGGGGTGAAGACGGGCTGCAGCAATCTGCAGGAGAGTGGTCTTGCCTGCGCCGTTGGGTCCGAGAATGACCCAGCGATCGCCCTCCTTGACCTGCCAATCCACCTTGTTCAGGAGCGTTTTAGCCCCACGGACAACGCTGACGGCGGCCAATTCAAGAACATCACTCATAGGAGTAGACACTAGGACAAAACAGGGGCGGACTGATAACTGAAACTTGGACAGCGACACTGGTCACAGCCACGGTCATCGCCCCCCCGTCTGCCGGCTGGCCCGCGGGGTCCGCCATCAACCTGGCGCAATCAATTCGGGTGGCTCTCCCCCGCTGACTAAGATTGCAACCATGACTTCGAACGTGACTGCGGTCAGCTATGGCCCAAAATTGACTGCCTCCGGGCTCGACAAGCTGCGGGCCGCCCTGACGGGCAGTGGTGCCACTCTCCAATCCGAATCAAGGGGCGGGGACCGCAGGTTTGAGGTCCACACGGCCGAGCTCGCCATCGCAGACGGCACGGCCGCCGGTATTTCCGCCCTCCGCAGGGCGCTGGCTCAGACGGCGCAGGATGGCCTGGACACCGCCATTGTTCCCGCAAGTTTGCGGGCGGCTCCGCGGAAGCTGCTGATCATGGACGTTGATTCGACGCTGATCCAGCAGGAAGTCATTGAGCTCCTGGCGGCCTATGCGGGCAAGCGGGAGGAAGTCGCGGCAGTCACCGAAGCCGCGATGCGCGGAGAACTGGACTTTGCCCAGAGCCTCCACGCGCGGGTGGCCGTGCTCGCAGGACTGCCGGCCGCCGTCGTTGATTCCGTCCGGGCGGAAGTGAAGCTGAGCGAAGGTGCCGCTGAGCTGGTTGCGGCGTTCAAAGCTGCCGGCCACGTAGTGGCAGTGGTGTCCGGTGGCTTCAACCAGATCCTGCGTCCCATCGCGGAGGATCTGGGCCTGGACTACTGGCTGGCGAACGAACTCGAAATTGTGGACGGCGCCCTGACCGGCAAGGTGCTTGGTGCCGTCATCGACCGTGCGGCGAAGGAAAAGTACCTGCGCGAGTGGGCGGCTGCCGAAGGCATCGCGATGGAACACACCATTGCCGTGGGCGACGGCGCCAACGACCTGGACATGCTCGGGGCCGCCGGGATCGGAGTGGCGTTCAACGCCAAGCCTGCGGTCCGGGCCGTTGCCGACTCCGCGATCAACATGCCGTACCTCGACGCAGTGCGCCATATCGCCGGCGTCTGAGCCACAGACTCCGTCCCGCCAGCCGGGTCGGGTCAGCCGGTCCGCTCAGCCCGTCGGCGGAGTGAACTGGCTCGCAGTGAATACGGCTCCGCCGGGATCCCGGATCAGGACGGTGCGCGTCCACTCGGTATCGTCCTGCCCCAGGATGACGGCGCCAAGTTGCTCCGCATCCCTAGCCGAACGGTCCCGGTCTGCGACAGTAAACGTCACGTGCCACTGCGGCCGCTCACCGGGTGCCGCGGAGGCAAGCCAGGCAACAGCGTCCTCGAAGCCGCGGGGGACGAGATCGCCCGACTGGCGAACCCTGATGTTGGGGTCGACGGTGGCCTCGAGGTGATCACCGTATCCGGGGCGGCGGATCATCGTTCCGAAGCCGAGGTTGTCGAACTGCCAGTCGAATGCCTTGGTGTAGAAGGCGACCGCCGCCTCAGGATCTGTTGTGTGGAGGTCACTGAAATTCCAGCCGCCGGGAAGGTTGACCGCCTGGGCACCGAGACGCCCGCGGGCCTGCCAGATCCGGAACTCGGCGCCTTCGGGATCCGCCAGCACCGCCTGCACGCCTCCTGAACCCGCATGGGCAGGAGTCGATTTCAGTGTTGCGCCGACAGAGAGCAGGTGGCGCACGGCAGCATCCGCTTCGTCGACGGAGACGTACGTGTTCCACGCGGCGACACCGGTTCCGGGGCCAGTGATGGCGCCCGCCTCCTGGGCGTCAAGGGTGGCTATGACGTGCCTGCCAGTGCCGCCGTACAGGGCCGTGTCCTCGAACTCCCACCCGAAGAGTCCGCCATAAGTGCATGGCGGCTTCCACGTCGGGCTGCTGGCTGTCCACCCAGCAGGGAACACCTGCCGGATAGCTACGTTGTTGTGCCATGCATAAGACCCTAGGCGGCCCGGCTCCCATAGACAACGCCCTCGCCAACGCCCTCGACAGGCAGGCAAGGCTTCACGACAGACAGAGCCCCGGGCTGGAGTACTGCCCGGGGCTCGTCGTGGTGATGGGGTTTGCCGCGTGGGAATGAGGCCCTTTATGGGATGCCCGGAAGCGCTACTCGGCGCCCTTGCCGAAGTAGTCGGAGCCGCCGGCGTACTCGGTGTGGCCGGATTCGACGTCGGCCGTTGCCATGCTGGCCACCACTTCAGCGAACTCCTCCACGGAGTAGAGCTTGCCGGCCTCGGCGCGGCGGGCTTCGATGGCGCCCGGGTTCGACCGGTCCAGCAGCGTCGCGGTGACGGTGCCTTCGATCATGTCGCCGGACACAACCACCAGCGAAATGCCCTTTTCGGCCAGGTTCGGCAGGAGCTCACGCAGGGCGTCCTCGCCCGCACGCTTGCTGCGGGCCACGGGCTCGTATTCGGGCATGGTGGCAACGGAGTTGATGAAGTGGGCCTGGTGGCTGGTCACGAAGACCACGCGTGAGCCTTCCTTCATCAGGGGCACGGCGGCGTTGAGCATGTTGACCTGCGCGTCGCGGTTGAGCTTGAGGGCGTAGTCGTCTGCCATGCCGGACTCCATACCACCCGAAGCGTTGAGCACCAGGACGTCCAGCGAACCGAAGTTCTCCATGGCCGCGCTGGCCAGGGCCTGCACGCCTTCCTGGGTGGTGAGGTCCGCACCTACGGCGGTGGCGCGGCCGCCGGCAGCTTCGATTCCTGCGACCACCTTGTTGGCACGCGGCGCCTTCTGGCGGTAGTTAACAACGACGGCGGCGCCCTCCGCAGCGAGGTTCTTGGCCACTTCGGCGCCGATTCCCCGTGAGGATCCGGTCACGATGGCGGTTTTGTTGTCCAGCAGTCCCATATGGGCTCCTTTGTTCGAAACGTCTAAATCGCTTGAGGTCTGCAGTCCATCATGCCAGCGCCTGCCCCGCATTGGCTTGTGTGACCCCCACAAAGAAGCCCTGTCAGGCTAGTTCTGCGACGCCTCCCGCCCGCCTTCCGGAACCGGCGCGGACTCGCATACGTCTGCAATCCGCGCCGGCACCTGAAAACCGGGGTCAGGGTCCCGTGGTCAGTGGCCCATGCCGAGTCCGCCGTCAACGGGAATGACGGCGCCGGAAATGTAGGCCGCCTCGTCGCTGGAAATCCAACGGACAACGTTCGCCACTTCCGTTGCCTCGGCAAACCGGCCCGCGGGAATGCTGGAAAGGTACCCCTTCTGGGTGGCCTCAGGCAGTTCCGCCGTCATGTCCGTGTTGATGAATCCGGGGGCAACCACGTTTGCAGTGATCCCGCGTGAACCTAGCTCGCGGGTTAGTGACCGGGCTATGCCCACCAGGCCCGCCTTGGAGGCCGAGTAGTTGACCTGGCCCGGCGCGCCATACAGGCCGGAGACCGAGGAAATGAGGACCACGCGGCCCTTGCGCATCCGGATCATTCCCTTCGAGGCGCGCTTGATGACGCGGAAAGCGCCATTGAGGTTGGTGTCGATCACGGACGTGAAGTCATCTTCACTCATGCGCATCAGGAGCGTGTCCTTGGTGATTCCCGCGTTTGCCACCAAAACCTCAACGGGACCGTGCGCAGCTTCCACCTCAGTGAAGGCCGCATCCACAGAAGCCTCGTCAGTCACATCGGCCTTCACGCCCAGAATTCCGGCCGGCAGCTCCGACGCGCTCCGGTAAGTCACGGCCACCTTGTCACCGTTGGCCAGAAAAGCCTGCGCGATGGCCAGGCCAATGCCACGGTTTCCACCGGTGATCAGGACACTGCGGGCCGGTGTAGCTGCTTCAGACATTAAACGCTCCGGGATTCTGCGGCAGGTGCAGCCGCGGTAGGACGGGGGTGTGATTTTGCTGCCTTCGATCTTAGCCCGCGTTTGGGGGCCGCCGCCGATGGTGAGAGAATTGAGGCAAGCCTTTGGAGCGTGATCAATCAGCCGTGACCCTTGAAAACCATGCTGGACAATCCGTGCCCGGAGATCCCGAACGGTTCTCCGGTGATTCCGGGGTCCATAGCATTACGGACGCTGCGGGTGCCCACTCAGAGGACATGCGCCAGCGCATGATCAAGTACGCGGTGGCCATGGGAATCCGCATGGTCTGCCTCATCCTCATTTTTGTGGTGGACGGCTGGTTCAAGATCCTGATGGTCGCCGGCGCCGTCTTCCTCCCCTGGATCGCGGTAGTGATTGCCAACGGCAGCGACAAGGCAGAGGTCCACAGCGACTCACTGCTCGACTCGGCGCCGCTTACCGAACTTGAAAGCCAGTCGTGGCCGCCGGAGCAGGACGGCGCCACGCCCGCGGTCATCCAGGGCGAGCTCATTGATGACGACGACGAACCCACGCACGGACAGGAACGGCGCGCCTCATGAACATTTTCGACCTGGCCGCAGGGACCGCTGGTCCCCCGCCGGCCATGGCTGCCATGTGCTCCCGCAAGGCCTGCCGCGCGGAAGCGTCCTGGCAGCTGCTCTGGAACAATCCCAAAATCCATACGCCGGAACGCCGCAAAACCTGGCTTGCCTGTGAGGACCACCGTGACTGGCTGGAAGACTACCTCCAGACCCGCGGGCTCTGGAAGGAAACCCTGATCCTGGATGCGGGGCAGGACACCGGCCAGGCGCCGGTAGGGCAGGACTGCTGAATGTACCGCTTCCTCTTTTCCAGCAAGTGGCTGGGATACCTCCTGCTGGCCGCCATCTTCGCCGCTGCCTGCGTCTTCCTTGGCCGCTGGCAGATGGACCGCCGCGCCGAGACCCTGGCGGAGATCAACCGCGTGGTCACCAACTATTCCGCCACACCCATCTCCTTCGACGACGCAAGGGACGAGTTCGCCGCGCTGGACCCGGTAAAGGAATGGACCCAGGTGGAACTCCAGGGCACCTACGATCCCGACGGCCAGCGGATCGTCCGCAACCGTCCGCTGAACGGGCAGCCAGGGTATGAGGTGGTTGTCCCGTTCAGGCTGGCGACCGGTGAAACCGTGGTGATCGACCGGGGTTGGCTACCCATCGGCAACAAGAACCCGGGCAGCCCCGATTCCATCCCGGCGCCTCCCGCCGGCCCCGTGACCGCCGTGGTTCGCCTCAAGCACGGCGAGCCACAACTGGACCGTGGCGCCCCCGACGGCCAGCTTGCCTCCATCGACCTTCCCACTTACGCGGACCAGCTGGGATATCCGGTGCTCACCGGGGCTTACGGACAGCTGGCGTCTGAATCTCCCGCCCCCGCTGACATGCCGTTCCCGTTCCCGAAGCCGGCCACCGAAGAAGGCACACACCTGTCCTATTCGTTGCAGTGGTTCGCATTCGGCGTGCTGATGTTCGTGGGCTTCGGCTACGCCGCCCGGCAGCAGGCCAGAAATGCCGCGATCGACGCCGAGGACGCCGCAGAAGGCGAAGAAGGCTTGACGGATTCGGGCAGTTCAGTCCACTCAGCGGCTGCGGCAGCCCGCCGTCGTCCACCCGTTGCCCGCAAGCGCAGGAAGGCGACTGCCGAAGAAGAGGAAGACGCCCTCCTGGACGCGCAGGGCTACTGACGCATGCGCAGTGTGGAGGTTGCCGCCCCAGTGGCGAATGTGAAAAATGCCCTGTGGTTGCGTTCGCTTTCGTCAGTTGCGTTCGCTGCGCAACGCGCGTGATTTCCCGCGTGCTGGCTCGTTCCTCGCCTCTGACGCACGCTACATAAATCACCCACGCTGCTTCGCTAGTGCCTGGGTGCGCAAAGGCGCGGGGACTGAAGGACAGGCTTCACCATCGGCCTGCCGCTGCAACGGCCCGGAAACCCGGCGGTATATCAGAACTGGGCCGGACAAGTCCCTCGGAATACAAAATCTCCTCTGGGCCGGAGCAGGAGACCTCAACTCAATGTTCAGCATCACCTACAAAGAGCTACTGCGAATCACAAACGCCGAAGAACTGACGGTCCGCTGACGACTGATCCGAGCTGACCGGTGATTAAGGCAATAGCGGAGCGGCGTGGGTGATTTATGTAGCGTGCGTCAGAAGCGAGGAACGAGCCAGCACGCGGGAAATCACCGGCGTCGCGCAGCGAACGCAATCACGACAACCAGGACTAAGCGAGCGTAATCAGGTCCAGGTAGTCTTCGTTCCAGTGGTCCTCGACCCCATCGGGCAACAGCACAACACGCTCAGGGTTCAGGGCTTCAACGGCCCCTTCGTCGTGGCTGACCAGGACGACGGCGCCGGTGTAGTTGCTCAGGGCCCCGAGGATTTCGGCGCGGCTGGCCGGGTCGAGGTTGTTAGTGGGCTCGTCAAGGAGCAGCACGTTCGCGCTTGAGGCCACGATGGTGGCCAGGGCCAGGCGCGTCTTCTCGCCGCCGGAGAGCACACCGGCAGGCTTGTCGACGTCGTCTCCGGAGAACAGGAACGAGCCCAGGATGTTGCGGACTTCCGCGTCGTTCATGTCCGGGGCGGAGGAGCGCATGTTCTGCAGGACGGTGCGGTCCACGTCGAGCGTCTCGTGCTCCTGGGCGTAGTAGCCCACCTTCAGGCCGTGGCCCGCCACGACCTCGCCGGTGTCCGGCTTGTCGACGCCGGCAAGCATCCGCAGGAGGGTGGTCTTGCCGGCGCCGTTGAGGCCCAGGATGACCACCTTGGAGCCGCGGTCGATGGCGAGGTCCACGTCGGTGAAGATCTCCAGCGAGCCGTAGGACTTGCTGAGTCCGTCCGCGGTTAGCGGGGTCTTGCCGCAGGGTGACGGATCCGGGAAGCGCAGGGCTGCCACGCGGTCGGTCGCACGGACGGCTTCGAGGCCGCCCAGCAGACGTTCGGCACGCTTGGCCATGTTCTGCGCCGCGACGGCCTTGGTGGCCTTGGCGCGCATTTTGTTGGCCTGGTCGAAGAGGACCTGGGCCTTCTTCTCCGCGTTGGCGCGCTCACGCTTGCGGGCGCGCTCGTCCGTCTCGCGCTGGAGCAGGTAGCGCTTCCAGTTCATATTGTAGAAGTCGACCTTGGCGCGGTTGGGATCCAGCAGGAACACTTTGTTGACGGTGGCTTCGAGCAGCTCGGTGTCGTGGCTGATCACGATCAGGCCGCCCTGGTGGTTCTTCAGGAACTCGCGGAGCCAGGTGATGGAATCCGCGTCGAGGTGGTTGGTGGGCTCATCGAGGAGCATCGTTTCGGCGTCCGAGTACAGGATGCGGGCGAGTTCCACACGACGGCGCTGGCCGCCGGACAGGGTCTTGAGCGGCTGGTTCAGCAGTCGGTCCGGGAGGGCCAGGTTGGAGCAGATCGCGGCGGCCTCGGCCTCGGCCGCGTAGCCGCCGGCGGCCAGGAACTCGGATTCCAGCCGGTCATAGCGGTTCATCGCCTTGCGCTGGATCTCGGGGTCCTCGCTGGCCATGTCCTCATGGGTCTGCTTGAGCTTGTTGACGGCGACGTCCAGGCCGCGGGCGGAGAGGATGCGGTCGCGGGCCAGCTGTTCCATGTCCGGGGTCCGGGGATCCTGCGGCAGGTAGCCGATCTCGCCGCTGCGGGTAACCTTGCCGCCGGCGGGCTGGCCTTCGCCCGCGAGCACCCGGGTCAGGGTAGTCTTGCCTGCGCCGTTACGGCCGACGAGGCCGATCTTGTCGCCCTTGTCGATGCGGAAGCTCACCTGGTCCATGAGGAGCCGGGCGCCGGCGCGCAGTTCAAGATCCTGGACAGTAATCACAGCAGGTAAGGCCTTTCACAACAGGGAAACGCCGCAGCTCAACGGATGGTGTCTGGAAGCAGCCGGGCAGAATGGCCGACAGAACGGCCTGTCCAAGTCTACCGGCCCCAGCTTGGCCCCATAACCGCTGCACCGCCGTCGTGCGTTGGCTCAACGTTTGTGCCCTGCCGTCAGTCCCGGGCATCCCGCTTAGTAGGTCCCCTACAAAATGGCGCCCGACGGCGGCCGGTAACGTCAGGATCATCCCCATGCTTCGCTTGTACAACCACGACAGGAACACCCCATGAGCCAGACTGACAGCGCCGTCTCCGGCACCGCTTCCCGCCTCCGGAGCCGGTGGAACGCCACCGACCTGGGCCTGATCGCCGTCTTCGCCGCGCTGGTTGCCGGCTCCGCCCTGGTGCCCGGCATCGCGGCGAACGTGTTCGGCATCCCCATCACATTCCAGACCCTTGCGGTGATGCTCACCGGACTGATGCTGGGCCCCGGCCGGGGTTTCGCCGCCGTCGGCCTGTACACCCTCCTGGGCCTGGCCGGCCTCCCGATCTTCAGCCAGGGCCGCAGCGGCCTGGGCATCCTGGCCGGACCGTCGGCCGGTTACATCATTGCTTTCCCCATCGCAGCAGCCGTTGTAGGCTGGCTGGCCACCGTGGTGATCCGGCGGACAACACGTGCCCGGGCGCTTTGGTTCTTCGCCTCGGCGATGATCACCAGCATCGCCGTCGTGCACCTGCTCGGAGTTGCCGGGATCGCCCTGAACACCAAAGCCACACTGGGTGAAGCCTTCCTTGCAGACCTGGTCTTCTACCCCGGTGACGTGATTAAGAACGTCCTCGCCGCGGTCATCGCCGTGGCACTGCACCGGGCATTTCCCGACGTCCTGGTCCGCCGGGTGAAGCGGATCAACAACTAGCCCCGCCATGGCAACCATTTCTTTCCGGCAGGCCACTGTGGCCGTTGCCGTTGACACCCTCCCGGAACCGAAGACCCTGCTCCAGGACGTCACGCTTGAGCTGACCGAACAGCGCATTGGCGTGATCGGGGCCAACGGGTCCGGCAAGTCCACGCTGCTGCGGCTGATTAACGGCCTGGTCCAGCCAAGTTCCGGCAGCGTGTCCGTGGACGGCGCCGATACTGTCCGGGCGGTGCGGGCAGTCCGCCGGCAGGTGGGGTTCGTCTTCACGGATCCCTTGTCGCAGCTGGTGATGCCGACAGGCCGCGAGGACGTGGAGCTTTCCCTGCGCCGCCCGGTCCGCAACGGCGCGGAGCGGCGCAGGCTGGCGGAAGCGGCCCTGGAGCGCCTCGGCCTGCTGCCGCTCGCGGACCAGAGCATCTACGAACTGTCCGGCGGTGAACGCCAGTTGATGGCCCTCGCTGCGGTACTGGCCGTGAACCCCGCGGTCCTGGTGCTGGATGAACCGTCCACGCTCCTGGACCTCCGGAACCGCGAACTCCTGCGCCGTACCCTGTCCGGCCTCGACCAGCAGATCGTGATGTCCACACACGACCTCGACCTCGCCCTGGAAATGGACCGCGTACTGGTGGTGGAGGCGGGACGCGTAATGTTCGACGGCGGCGCTGCCGCGGCCGTCGACGCGTACCGTGCGCTGGTCACCAACGGCCTGGCCGCTCCGTGAGAGGGCACGGCTTCCTGCTGGCCAACTACGTCCCGGGGAATTCGATCATCCACCGGACGCCGCTGGCATGCAAGTTCCTGCTGGTGGTGGGCTGTGGACTGGTGTCCTTCCTGGTGGTCGACTGGCTGGTTTCCGCTGCGGTGCTGGCCGCGCTCGGCGTCCTGTTTCTCCTGACGGGAGCCGGAGCCCGGCGGCTGGTCAGTGCTGTCCGTCCCGTTGCCCTGGTGCTGGTGGTCATCGGACTGTTCCAGTGGTGGCAGCTGGGTGGACCCACGGCTGCCCGGATTGTCCTTAACATCCTGGTCTGCGTGGTGGCGGCGTCCCTGCTGACGGCTACCACGCCCATGCAGCGGATCCTGGACGGCGTTGTATCGCTGGCCACGCCGTTCCGCCGCTTCGGCGCGGACCCCGAGCGTTTTGCGCTGACCATCGCCATCATGCTCCGCAGCATCCCCTATATCGCCGGCGCCTTTGCAGACGTCAGGGATTCCGCCCGGGCCCGCGGCCTTGAGCGTAACCCGCGTGCCCTCGTGCTGCCCGTCTTTATCACCACCGTGGCTTTCGCCCGCCAGACCGGCGAAGCGCTGGCTGCACGCGGGCTGGGCGACGCAGAAGACTGAACGGCCGTTGGGCCTTCCCGTGCGGCTTAGGGGACCTGTTGCTCACCGGCCAGCAACTCGTAGCGCAGCAGCGCCGCCGTTCCCATGCCGCCGGCAATACTGATCAGGGCCAGCGCCAGGGATCCCTGGTTCCCGGCACGCCGGGCCTGCGCGAGAAGCCGGGTCACGAGTACCGCCCCGGACGCCCCGTAGGCGTGGCCCAATGCCAGCGCCCCGCCGTCAAGGTTGGCCCGCTCCGGATCAATGCCCAGCTGGTCCAGGCAGGCAAGGGTCTGGGACGCGAAGGCTTCGTTGAACTCCACCAGGTCAACTCTGTCCGCGGACAGTCCGCTCGCCAGCAGGAGCCGCTCCGCGGCAACCGCTGCGCCGATCCCCAGTACTTCGGGGTCCACGCCGGCAGTGTCGGTGGCCAGCACCAGAAGCCCGTCTGTGGCTCCCAGTTCCCGGGCCCGCTTCAAGGAAGTGACGACGACGGCGGAAGCGGCGTCCGCGTCGAAGCATGAGTTCCCGGCGGTGACAGTCCCCCCTGGCACAAAAGCGGCCGGGAACCGCTTCAGGACGGCGGCTGTCAGGCCGGTGCGGGGGCCGTCGTCGGCACTGATGGGTCCAGCCGGCGTTTCCAGCGTAGTGATTTCGGCGGCGAAACAGCCTGCCTTAGCGGCGGCCAGCGCCCGCTGGTGGCTGCGCAGCGCCGAGGCATCCTGCCGTTCCCGGCTGACCTCGAACCGGGCAGCAACGTTCTCGGCCGCCACCCCCATATCCGGGTCGCCGAAGCTGTCCGGCACAAACTGGGCCCGGGCAAAAAAGGCGGGCTCGCCGTCGTTGTCCCGGTAGGCCCGCAGCGGAGCCGTGCTGATGCTTTCCACGCCCCCGGCGAGATACACGGGGTTTCCGCCGGCGGCCACCAGCCGGGCGGCCAGGACGATCGCGTCGAGGCCTGATCCGCACTGGCGGTCGACGGTCAGTCCCGGCACGCTGACCGGCAGCCCTGCCTCAAGAAGGGCCAGTCGGGCCACGTTGCCGCCGCCGCCCACGGCGTTGCCGATCACCACATCCGTGACCGCTTCGGCCGGTACCTGGGTGTCTGCCAGGAGGTTAACCAGGACCGGCGCCAGAAGCTGGTGCGCACGCAGTTCCTTCAGCGCACCGTTGGCGCGCCGGATCGCGGTACGCCGCGCCGCGATGATCACGGGCTGCCGGTCCGCGGGCACAAGGTCACCTGGCAGCAAGCCATGGGGCTGCGGGTCAGCGGTCAAGGTGCCGCGCCCGTGGGTCGTGGGAGCCGATCCAGTCCAGCAGGATGCTCCGGCTGACTTTGCCACGGTCCGTGGTGGGAAGTTCGGAGAGCGCGAAGTACTGGTGGGGCCGCTTGTCCCGCGGCAGGATGTTTTCGAGTCCTGCCTTGAGCTGCATGGCCGTGACTCCGCCATGGGACGGAATGACGCCGGCAACCACCCGTTGGCCGCGGAGGTCATCGGGTATTCCGGCGGCCACCGCAGCAGCCACCCCCGGCACGGCCGCCAGGGCGAGTTCCACTTCGTGCGGATATACGTTTTTTCCCGAGGTCAGGATCATGTCGGCGCGCCGGCCCAGGATGTGCAGTTCGCCGTCGGCGAGGTAGCCCTGGTCCCCCACCGTGAACCAGCCATTGAAGGAGCGCAGCGCCTGACCGTCGTCACCCCACAGGTAGCCGTTGCTGACCATACCGCTGCGCACGCAGATATTGCCGGCTGCGCCGTCCTGCAGTTCGGAACCGTCATCGTCCAGGATTTTGACGTCCACGCCCGGGAACGGGTGTCCGATGCCTGTTCCCCCTGCGTCCAGCAACTCCCCCGCCGCCAGCCCCACACCCGAGACAAAGCTCAGTTCAGATGCGCCGTAGTACTCGAAGATGGTGGCGTTCGGCGCCCAGCGCCGTGCCGCTTCAAGGGTGCGCGCATCCAGCTTCGAGCCGGCGCAGATGATGGACCGGATGCCGGAGGCATCGACGCCGCCGGTCAGTCCGCGTTCACTCAGCAATCGCAGCATGGTGGGCACGAGAATAAGCCGGGTCACGGCGTCGTGCGTGATGGCGGCGTGGACACCACCGACGTCGAAACTCTCCAGCGTCTGGAATTCCGAGCCCGCGTAGAGGCACTCAGCGAGGGCGTAGAGGTTAAGGCTGGCGGCCAGGGGTCCGGGCGCGAGCGTGACATCGTCCTGGGCGAGGCCGAAGAACTCAATGGACGCGTCGAAAGACTGCCGCCAGGACTGCCTCGACCGGGTAAATGCCTTGGGCACGGAGGTGGTGCCGGACGTGAGTCCGATCAGGAACGTCGAATCCGGCGGCCCGTCCGCCAAGGCATCCGCTGCGGAAACTGTGCCCGGTGTGGGTGATTCCGCCAGCCGATGAACGATCTCCTCGTGCAGGGACGCCGGCCAGGTCGGATCCAGGACGGCACATTGCCGCCCGCCGGCAACGGCTGCGGTGAACCTCACCGCGAAGTCAACGGAGTTGGCCTCCGCAAGGACTGTGACGGCTGCTGTCTCTGGAAGAGCGGCCGCGGCGGCGTCCCGGAGCTCAGCCCAGCGCAGGCGCCGGCCCGCCACCACAACGGCGGTGTCATGGGGGCGTTCTTCGGCCCAGCGCTGGATTTTGTCGAGAAAAGGCATCGTCTCAACTTTACCTGCCGGCTCCGCTGCGGTGATGCCGGTAAGGGCTATTGTGACTTCATGAGCTTCAATGACAACGTGCAGCTGGACCCTTCCCAGGTCCAGGACCGGCGGGGTATGGGCCGCGGCGCCAAGGTCGGCGGCGGCATCGGGGGCGGGATCATTCTGCTCCTTGCGGTCCTCCTCGGCGTCAATCCCGCCCTGCTCGAAGGCCTGACCGGCGGGGCTGGCACGGCTGAACAGAGCCAGGGCACGTCACCGGCCTGCACCACGGGGGCCGACGCCGACGCACGGCTGGACTGCCGGATCACCGGCACGGTCAACAGCCTGAACGCGTTCTGGCCGGCCTATCTCCAGGACTACAACGTCCAGTACCCCCAGCCGAAGACGGTGATCTTCGATGAGGCCGTCAGCACTGGTTGCGGGACGGCTTCCAGCGCGGTGGGTCCGTTCTACTGCCCCACCGACAGCACCGCCTACTTCGATCCCGGTTTCTTCCAGGATCTCGTGGACCGCTTCGGATCCTCGGGAGGTCCCTTGGCGCAGGAGTACGTGGTGGCTCACGAATTCGGCCATCACATCCAGAACGTACTGGGGTACCTCGACCGTGCACAACAGGATCCGCAGGGGCCGGAGTCCGGTGCTGTCAGAACGGAGCTGCAGGCCGACTGCTACGCCGGCCTCTGGGTGAAGCACGCCTCAACGCAGCCTGGACCCGACGGCCAGCCGTTCCTTGAACCGATCACCCAGCAGGACCTGAACGACGCCCTGTCCGCAGCCTCGGCCGTGGGCGATGACCGGATCCAGCAAGCCGCCACCGGCCGGGTCTCGCCCGAGGCGTGGACGCACGGCTCCAGCGAACAGCGGCAGAAATGGTTCTACCAGGGCTACACCACCGGCGACATCAACCAGTGCGACACGTTCTCGGCGCCCACCCTCTGATTCCATCCGTTGCTCCGTAGAGGCCGTTTTGAGAGCTAAAAAGGGCGCTTACGGAGCAATCGATGGCTGTACGACGACGGCCGGCTACCTCCGCTGGGGAGGTAACCGGCCGTCGTCGTACTTTAAGCGGTGAAGATTTAGATGTTGAAGCCGAGGGCCCGCATCTGGTCCTTGCCGTCATCGGTGATCCGCTCCGGACCCCAAGGCGGCATCCACACCCAGTTCAGGCGCCAGTCGTCGACGACACCGTCCAGGGACTTGCCGACCTGCTCCTCGATGACATCGGTGAGCGGGCAGGCGGCCGTGGTGAGCGTCATGTCGATCAGCAGCGCGCCGTCGTCGTCTGAGTACTTCAGTCCGTACAGCAGCCCGAGGTCCACGATGTTCACACCGAGTTCCGGGTCGATGACGTCCTTGAGTGCCTCTTCGACATCCTCGAGGCCCGTGCGGGCCGCATTGATTTCGGTCATGGCAAGTCCTAACTAGGCCTGAGCAGCAGCGATGGTGGCTGCGCTGGCGCCCGTGGCGTAGCGGTCGTAGCCTTCGTCTTCGAGACGGTCTGCCAGCTCCGGGCCGCCCTCTTCGACAACCTGGCCGTCTACGAATACGTGGACGAAGTCAGGCTTGATGTAGCGCAGGATACGGGTGTAGTGCGTGATGAGCAGCGTGCCCATGTTGCCCGCTTCGTGTGCACGGTTGACGCCTTCGGAGACAACCTTCAGGGCGTCAACGTCCAGGCCCGAGTCAGTCTCGTCAAGGATGGCGAACTTCGGCTTGAAGAGTTCCAGCTGGAGGATCTCGACGCGCTTCTTCTCGCCGCCGGAGAAGCCTTCGTTGACGTTGCGTTCGGCGAAGTCTGCGTCGATGCGCAGCTGGGCCATGGCCGCCTTGACGTCCCTGGTCCACGTACGGAGCTTGGGTGCTTCACCGTCGATGGCGGTCTTGGCGGTGCGCAGGAAGTTGGTCATGCTGACACCGGGGACCTCCACGGGGTACTGCATGGCCAGGAAGACGCCAGCGCGGGCCCGCTGGTCAACGGTCATCGCGAGGACATCTTCGCCGTCGAGCGTGATGGTTCCGCTGGTGACCTTGTAGCGCGGGTGCCCGGCAATGGTGGATGCCAGGGTGGACTTGCCCGAACCGTTGGGGCCCATGATGGCGTGGGTCTGACCGGTCTTGATGGTCAGGCTGACGCCCTTCAGGATCTCTTTGGTGCCCTGCTCCGTGTCAATGCTGACGTGCAGGTCCTTGATCTCAAGAGTAGACATAGGTCTTGTTCTCCTCTGCACCGCGCCCTCCGGCGGTGGTGCGGTCTGTATCTGGAAGTTTGGTTCTGTTGCTTGGTATTGCCGCTGGCGGCTGATCTGTCCGGCTGATGCTGCTAGCTGAAGTTCGGGGCTTCCGCTCCGTTGAGCACGTTGGTGAAGTCCACATAGACCTCGTCGCCGACGATCTCGACGGCGAACACCGGGACGGGATCGTAGGCGGGCAGCTGGAGCGGCTCACCGCTGCGCAGGTCGAACTGGGAGCCGTGGCCCCAGCATTCGATCATGCACCCTTCCACTTCGCCCTCGGACAGTGAGATGTCCGCGTGCGAGCAGGTGTCCCCGATGGCGTGGATGTCTCCCATGGAGTCCTTCACGATGGCTACGGGGTAGTCGTCGATCAGGATCCGCAGCGCCTGCTTGAGCTGGATTTCATCCGTCTTACAGACAAATTCGCCCTTTGGCTGGTCAGTCATCTGTGTAATCCCGGGCCGTCTAGTTGTTCGTCACGGCGAGTTCGCGCTCAACAGCGTCGGTAAGCCGCTCTTCGAGGGCCGGTACCTTGATCTGCTGGATGATCTCGTGCAGGAAGCCACGGACCACCAGGCGACGGGCAACATCCTCGGGGATGCCGCGGGCCATGAGGTAGAACAGGTGCTCGTCGTCCAGCCGGCCGGTGGCGCTTGCGTGGCCGGCTCCCTTGATCAGGCCTGTTTCGATCTCGAGGTTCGGCACGGAGTCGGCGCGGGCGCCGTCCGTGAGCAGCAGGTTGCGGTTGGCCTCGTAGCTGTCGGTGCCTTCGGCTTCCTTGCGGATCAGGACGTCGCCGACCCACACAGCGTGGGCATTGCGGCCCTGCAAAGCGCCCTTGTAGAGCACGTTGGAGGTGCAGTTCGCCACAGCGTGGTCAACAAAGAGCCGCTGTTCCAGGTGCTGGCCGGCGTCGGCGAAGTAGAGGCCGAACATTTCGACTTCGCCGCCCGGGGCGGTGAAACGGGCCGACGGCGTGACGCGGACCAGGTCCCCGCCGAGGCTGACCACCACGTGCTTGAGCTTGGCGTCACGGCCGATCTTTGCCTGCTGGGAGGAGGCGTGGACGGCGTCAGCGTTCCATTCCTGGAGCGATATAACCGTGAGGTTGGCGCCATCTTCAACAACGATTTCGATGTTTTCGGACACAACGGCCGAACCCTGGTGGCCCAGGACCACAACGGCCTTGGAGAACTTCTCGGCCACGATCACCAGGTGCTGGGCTGCTGCCTCCGTGGAGGTGCCCTCGATCACGACGGTAACCTCGGTGTCGGCTTCAAACTCGGCCGGGATGGTGAGGACAGTGGCTTCGCTGAAGTTCTCCCAGGCATTGGCGGACACGCGGTCCTCCGGAATGCCTGCGGAACCGATGCGCTTGTCGCCGCGGGCCACGGTTTCAACGGTGACCTGCTCCGGGCCGCTGACGGTGACGGTGGGAGCCGCTCCCGCCAGGACCTCGCTGTGCAGGCCGCGCAGGCGCTTGAGCGGGGTAAAGCGCCAGTCTTCCTCAAGCCCGGTGAGCGGCTTGAAGTCCGCGAGGTTGTACGAGGTCAGCCGGCCGGCGCGTGAGCTGTCCGGAATGCCGACGCCGCCGCCGTGCGAGTGGCGCTTGACCGCTTCGCCGGCCAACGGGGCCTTGGAAGCATTGGCATTGATCGGGGACAGGCTTTCGCCCTCCTCCGTGAAACCGTTAATAAACGGCTGGGCCGAGGGCGCGCCGATGCGGGCCTTTTCAGTAGTGATTTCAGTCATCGTTATCCGACGGACCCTTCCATCTGCAGTTCAATCAGGCGGTTCAGCTCAAGTGCGTACTCCATCGGGAGTTCGCGGGCAATGGGCTCGATGAAGCCACGGACGATCATCGCCATGGCTTCGTCTTCGCGCATGCCGCGGGACATCAGGTAGAAGAGCTGCTCTTCGCTGACCCGGGAAACAGTTGCTTCATGGCCCATCACCACGTCATCTTCACGGATGTCGATGTACGGGTAGGTGTCCGAACGGCTGATGGTATCCACCAGCAGCGCGTCGCAACGGACGGTGTTCGCCGAGTGCTTGGCACCTTCACGGACCTGGACCAGGCCGCGGTAGGCAGCACGCCCGCCGCCGCGGGCCACGGACTTGGAAATGATGGAGCTCTTGGTGTTCGGCGCGATGTGTACCATCTTCGAGCCGGTGTCCTGGTGCTGTCCGGCGCCGGCGAAGGCGATGGACAGGGTCTCGCCCTTGGCGTGCTCGCCTACCAGGTAGACGGCCGGGTACTTCATGGTGACCTTGGAGCCGATGTTGCCGTCAACCCATTCCATGGTGGCGCCTTCTTCGCAGATGGCACGCTTGGTCACCAGGTTGTACACGTTGGTGGACCAGTTCTGGATGGTGGTGTAACGGACGCGGGCGCCCTTCTTCACGATGATTTCCACCACGGCGGAGTGCAGCGAGTCCGAGGTGTAGATCGGAGCGGTGCAGCCTTCGATGTAGTGGACGTAGGAGTCCTCGTCGGCGATGATCAGGGTGCGCTCGAACTGGCCCATGTTTTCCGTGTTGATGCGGAAGTATGCCTGCAGCGGGATGTCCACGTGGACGCCCTTGGGGACGTACACAAAGGAACCGCCGGACCAGACGGCCGTGTTCAGCGACGCGAACTTGTTGTCGCCCACGGGAATGATGGTGCCGAAGTACTCCTGGAAGATCTCCGGGTGTTCGCGCAGCGCGGTGTCGGTGTCCAGGAAGATGACGCCCTGCTTTTCAAGGTCCTCACGCAGCTGGTGGTAGACGACCTCGGACTCGTACTGGGCGGCGACGCCGGAAACCAGGCGCTGCTTTTCGGCCTCGGGGATGCCGAGCTTGTCGTACGTGTTCTTAATGTCCTCGGGCAGGTCCTCCCAGCTGGTGGCCTGCTTCTCGGTGGACCGCACAAAGTACTTGATGTTGTCGAAGTCGATGCCGGAGAGGTCTGCACCCCAGGTGGGCATGGGCTTGCGGTCGAAGTACTTCAGGCCCTTGAGGCGAAGATCGAGCATCCATTTCGGCTCGCTCTTCTTGGCCGAGATGTCGCGGACGACGTCTTCATTGATACCGCGGCGGGCGTTGGCACCGACGTCGTTCTTGTCAGACCAGCCGTACTCGTACGTGCCGATGCCGTGGAGCTCGGGATTCTTTTCCAGAATCTCCGAGATCACAGTGTCTTCGGCTACCGCTTTCTCTGATAGTTGGTCCGTCATCACGGCCTTTCTTGCTGATGGTTGGTTGCTTCATCCAGGCTGGCGGGGGCTGCCTGCGGGACCTGGGGTCCCCCGGCAGCCAGCCGGCCTGTGGGTATGTGGGTGGTGCAGACGTGTCCGCCGCGCGCCAGCGTGGACAGGCGGCGCACGTCAACGCCGACGAGACGGGAGAACACTTCAGTCTCCACATCGCAGAAGACGGGGAACTGGGCTGCCAGCTGTTGGATGGGGCAATGCCCCTGGCACAGCTGGACACTGGACAGTGCTGCCGGCAGCGGGGCCTTGGCCTCGATCGAGGCGGCCGACGCTACGAAGCCATCCCGGCTCAGCGCCGCGGACAGCGCCTGCGCCCTGGCGGTGATGTCCGGTCCGGCCAGTTCGACCTCCGGTGCGTAACGGCGTTCCATGTCGGCAAAACGTTCGACGGCGAACGCGCGGACTGCCTGTTCGCCCGCCACTGCCTGGAGCTGCTTGAGCGCGAGGGCGGCGATGTCGAGGTAATCGTTGCCAAGCGTGGACTGGCCCTGCGAGCTCAGGACATAGCGGCGGGCGGGACGCCCCGCGCCGGCGCCGGCCTTGGCCACGCGCTTAACCTCAATAACCCCGCTGCGGGCCAGATGATCAAGATGCCTCCGGACCGCGGCAGGCGTGAAACCGAGCATGTCACCGAGTTCCGCCGCGCTGATGGGGCCATGCTCAAGCACGGCACCAAGAACCCGGTCCCGGGTACGCTCGTCGGAGTCCGCCACCGGCACAGCGGCCACGTGGCCGCGGTCAGCGACAGTACGCGGCGCTCCGTGCCCGGCAAACGGCA
Organism: Pseudarthrobacter sp. RHLT3-21; assembly: GCF_059383495.1. Lineage (NCBI taxonomy): Bacteria > Bacillati > Actinomycetota > Actinomycetes > Micrococcales > Micrococcaceae > Pseudarthrobacter > Pseudarthrobacter sp. RHLT3-21. The sequence continues at coordinate 9,557 of NZ_JBWZCI010000031.1, read as the reverse complement.
CAGCAGCAGCATTGGTCATGGAATACACAACACAATCATGTCGTAATTTAGTCCCCCATACTAGTAAGGTCAGGCTGACCTGCGGCCGGACTCCCCTGCGGCCCCGCCAGTACTACATCGCGTAGAATGCTGGGGTGCGATCCCCCGAATCCCCGGTTCTGTCCATCAGCGGGTTAATTAAGGATGTTGGTCCGCTGGCCAGCCTGGACGGAAAAATGCTCCGGGTGGTCAACGGCGTATCCCTTATGGCCGAACGCGGCCAGGTCACGGCCCTCCTGGGCGCCAATGGTGCCGGAAAAACCACCACCATCGAATGCGCCCAAGGCCTGCAGAAGCGCAGCGGCGGCAGCATCTCGCTGCTCGGCCAGGATCCGGGCCGATCGGGCGCTGACCTGCGGTCCCGCGTAGGCGTGATGCTTCAGGACGGCGGCCTCCCGCCGTCGGCCCGTCCCATCCCGCTCCTGCGGCACATCGCCGGAATGTACGCGAGGCCCCGCTCCGTTGACGAACTGGTGGAACGGCTCGGTATTGATACTTTCGCCAGGACCTCCGTGCGCAGACTCTCCGGTGGGCAGAAGCAGCGGCTCGCCCTGGCTGCGGCCCTGATCGGCAATCCGGAAGTCCTCTTCCTGGACGAGCCCAGCGCCGGCCTGGATCCCCAGTCCCGGCAGCTGGTCTTTGAGCTGATCTCGGAACTGCGAACCGGCGGGATGGGCATCATCCTGACCACCCACCTGATGGACGACGCCCAGCGGTTGGCGGATTACGTGTACATCATCGACGCCGGCAGGAACGTCGCCGAGGGAACTGTTTCCCAACTCCTTCAGCGGGACCCCGCCGTCGAGGCCGGCACGGACCACGTCCGCACCCTGGTGTTCGAGGCGCCCCCGGGGCTGGATTTCGCCGGCGTGCTGCCCGCCGCGATCGCCGTCACCGAAACGCGGGCCGGGAGCTACGTTGCCTCGGGTGCACTGACACCCGGCGATCTCGCATCGCTGACCGCCTGGTGGGCAGCCCACGACGTTATGCCCGGCTCCATGAGCCTGGCGGCACGAAGCCTGGAGGATGTCTTCCTGGACATCTCGGGAAAGGACATCCGATGACGGCTCCCGCAGCCGCTGCCACCCAGGGAGCACCTGCCACCCTGCTGCGCCGCATCCTGCTGCAGGGCAGGTACGAGTCACTGACCATGCTCAGGAACGGCGAGCAGCTGATCCTCGCAGTCGTCCTGCCGCTTCTGGCGCTGGTGGGGCTCACCGTCACACCCTTCCTTGACGGCTTCGGAGCCAGCCGGATCAATGTGGCTGTTCCCGGCATCCTGGCGTTGTGCGCAATGTCCACGGCCTTTACCGGACAGGGAATCGCCACCGGTTTCGATCGGCGGTACGGAGTTCTCCGGTTCCTGTCCACCACACCCCTGGGCCGGGAAGGCCTCATCGCGGGTAAGGTCCTGGCGGTCCTGGCGGTGCTCTGCATCCAGGTGGCAGTGGTGACACTGGTGGCGCTCCCGTTGGGCTGGCAGCCGCCTGCCGCCGGCTGGCTTCCCGGGTTGTCGCTGCTGGCCCTGGGCGCTGTGGCGTTCACCGCGCTGGGGCTCCTGGTGGCCGGCACCGTCCGGCCCGAGGCAACCCTCGCTATCACCAACCTGCTGTGGATTCTGCTGGGCGCCTTGGGCGGGATAGTTATTCCCGCGGAACGACTGCCCGCACTTGCGCAGGGAGCGGTCCAGTACCTGCCGTCCGGCGCACTCGGCGAGGCCATGCGCGAAGCTTTCCTGCACGGCTCGCTGAACGGCGGCGCCGCGCTTATCCTGCTGCTCTGGACTGTTCTTGCCGGAGCAGCAGCCATCCGTTGGTTCAAGTGGAATTGAGATATCCGTGAGCACGGCTTCACGCCTCCCCCAGATCGCCGGCCGCCTCGTCGCGAGGCTGCCCCGTACCGTGGACGCCAGCGTCCGCCGCCTCGCAGTGGCGTCCCTCGTTGGCCAGACCCTGCTGGTGGTGACCGGCGGTGCGGTGCGGCTGACCGCGTCTGGCCTCGGCTGCCCCACCTGGCCGCGCTGCACGGACACCTCCCTGGTCAACACTGCCGAAATGGGGATCCACGGCTTCATTGAGTTCGGCAACCGGCTCCTGACGTTTGCCCTGGCAGCGGTTGCGCTGGCCATGCTCGTGTATTTGTGGAACCTTCGCAAGGAACGCAGGGACCTCTTCCTGCTGGCGCTTGGCCTGCTGGCCAGCATTCCGGCACAGGCGGTGATCGGTGGCATCACCGTGCTGACCAACCTCAATCCGTGGGTGGTGGGCCTGCACTTCCTCGTTTCCATGGCCCTCGTGGTGATCGCCACGCTGCTCGTCAACCGGGCCTACGGCAGGACTGGCCGCCACGCCACCGCACAGCTCCCCGCTTTGCCGGGCGTCCTGCGTCCGGTGGCTGCCGCCGTCGGGCTTTTCTCCGCTCTCGCCGTGATGCTCGGCGTAGTAGTGACCGGCTCCGGCCCCCACGCCGGTGATGCCGACGCGCCCCGCAACGGCCTCGACTGGGACCTGTTCTCCCACATCCATGCCGTTCCGGCGTACGTGATCACGGCCGGAACCCTGTTCGCGCTGGTGCTTGTGGTTGTCCGCCGGATTCAGGGGCCGTTCCGCGTCTCCGTCCTGCTGCTCCTGGCTGTGACCCTGCTGCAGGCCGTCATCGGATTCACCCAGTACTACAACGGCATCCCCGCGTTGCTGGTGGGCGCGCACATGCTCGGCGCGGCGCTGCTGATGAGCGCGGCAACAAACACCGCCGACCTCGCCCGCACCAGCCCGGTCACGTAACCCTCCACCGCCTGACCCCGACGGAGTGCCACGGTTCCCTACGAACCGTGGCACTCCGCATTTAAGACCCTCTCTCACTTCCTGCACACAAACGAAGGAGGGCCTCTCTCACCTGGGTGAGAGAGGATCCTTGAAAAACCTGCAGGAACTGCGAGAGTGTTTGGTGGGGTGTTGCTAACCGATGATCGCTGATCCGACGAACGGATCCACTGCCAGTGCAATGAACAGCAGCGTCAGGTAGCTGATCGATCCGTGGAAGACCTTCATGGCGCGCTTGTCCGAGATGTCCTCGCGCTGCGCCCGGTTGTACAGGGAGTGCGACTCGTACAGGAACCAGGCACCCGCCAGGACTGCGGTGGCGGTGTAGACCCAGCCGGCGCCGCCGGCCGGGACCATCAGCAGCGAGCAGGCCACCATGGCCCAGGCGTAGAGGACTACCTGGACGGAAACCACCTTGGCGCCAGCAATGGCCCCAAGCATGGGCACGTTGGCGTTGCGGTAGTCCTCGCCGTAACGCATGGAAAGCGGCCAGTAGTGCGGCGGCGTCCAGAGGAAGATGACCATAAACAGGATGACGGCCGGCCACTCGACGGTGTTGGTCACGGCGGCCCAGGCAATCAGCACCGGGAAGCAGCCCGCGGCTCCACCCCACACAATATTCTGTGCAGTGCGGCGCTTAAGGATGATGGTGTAGATGACCACATAGAAGAAGATCGCGCCCAGCCCGAGCCACGCGGCCAGCGGGTTGGCCCCGAACCAGAGAATAACAATGGCGGCCGCCCCGAGCAGCCAGGAGAAAACCAGCGCCTCACGAGGCGTCACCTCGCCGGTGACAAGCGGACGGTTCTCGGTCCGGTGCATCAGTTTGTCGATGTCGCGGTCGAGGTAGCAGTTGAAGGCACCGGCGCTGCCGGCAGCAAAGGCGCCGCCTACCAAGGTGGCCAGGATCAGCCCGATGGGCGGGAAACCGCGCTCGGCGTAGATCATGGTGGGCAGGGTGCTGACCAGCAGCAACTCGATGACACGCGGCTTGGTGAGGGCGAAATACGCCTTGGCCTTACGGGCGAACCCGGCTCCCCCTCTGGTGCGGGAAGCATTAAGCGGCGTATCTGTTGTGCTCACGGTGGCAGTCACCCGTTCTGGTTGGCAGTTCTGTCTGGCGGTGCAGCTGTGTCTTGCGGCCGTTCGCCGGGCAGCCCGCCAATGGTCATCAGAAGAAGGTCCCGGCAACGCCCGGGGTCTGCCACCGCCCTAATGAGGGCCCGGCAACCGGCATCGGCCTCCAAATATCATACCGTGCGCATTTGTAACAGATGCCCCCTGATTAGGCCCTGATGATTGCGCGCAGGGTGATTCGAGCAGATTAACTCAACCTCACGAAATGGCGATGCACATAAGGGGAAATTGCGTCCAAAAGGTGAGATTTGCACTGACCGGAGAGTGGAATGGAGCTAAGCTGTCACCAGATCAGCACGAGGCGGCAAGGCGTTGGAAAACGCGTTCCCACAGCCCTGCTGAATGATAGATCAACGTTTCGATGGTGAACGGCTGGTACACACCGCAGCGGGCGCCACAGCGTGCCCCTGAACCGATCCCGTGTACCGCCCACCATCAGCAAAGAGAGGGGCCCGGTTTTCGTGCCACATTTGGAAGAGCAAGAACTGTCATGGACCAGCTTGGACCAGCGCGCAGTGGACACCATCCGCGTTCTGGCTGCGGATGCCGTGGAGAAGGTCGGCAATGGCCACCCCGGCACGGCCATGAGCCTGGCGCCCGCCGCATACCTTCTCTTCCAGAAGCTGATGCGCCACGACCCGCGCAACCCGGACTGGCTGGGACGCGACCGTTTCATCCTGTCTCCCGGCCACACGTCGCTGACCCTTTACATCCAGCTGTTCCTGTCCGGCTACGGCCTGGAACTGGACGACCTTAAGGCGCTCCGCACCTGGGATTCCCTGACGCCCGGGCACCCGGAGTACAAGCACACCGCCGGTGTCGAAATCACCACCGGGCCGCTGGGCCAGGGCCTGGCCTCCTCGGTGGGCTTCGCCTACTCACAGCGCCGGATGCGCGGCCTGTTCGACGCCGACGCTGCCGAGGGCACGTCCCCGTTTGACCACATCATCTGGGTCATCGCCTCCGACGGCGACATCCAGGAAGGCGTGACCTCCGAGGCTTCCTCCCTGGCCGGGCACCAGGAACTGGGTAACCTCGTAGTGATCTACGACGAGAACCACATCTCCATTGAGGACGACACCGACATCTCCTTCACCGAAGATGTCCTGAAGCGTTACGAGGCCTACGGCTGGCACACCCAGCGCGTCGACTGGACCGAGACGGGCGAATACGTCGAAGACGTCCAGGAGCTGTACTCGGCCCTGGTCGCCGCGAAGGCTGAGACCTCCAAGCCGTCCATCATCTCGCTGCGCACCATCATCGGCTACCCGGCGCCGAAGAAGCAGAACACGGGCAAGATCCACGGTTCAGCCTTGGGCGCAGATGAAGTCGCCGGCCTCAAGGAGGTTCTGGGCTTCGATCCGGCCAAGTCCTTCGAGGTGGACCAGGACGTCCTGGCGCACGCCCGCTCCGTAGTTGACCGCGGTGCCGCGGCCCGCAAGGAATGGGATGAGTCCTTCAACGCCTGGCAGGCAGCCAACCCCGAAGGCGCAGCACTCCTGCAGCGCATCGAGGCCCGCGAACTGCCCGACGGCCTGGACGCCGCACTTCCGGTCTTCCCGGCCGGCAAGGACGTCTCCACCCGCGCGGCTTCCGGCAAGGTGCTGAACGCACTCGGACCGGTCATGCCGGAACTCTGGGGCGGCTCCGCCGACCTCGCCGAGTCCAACAACACCACCATCGAAGGCTCGCCCTCGTTCGTGCCCGCCTCCAAGCAGACCGATACCTGGTCCGGCAACCCCTACGGCCGGGTCCTGCACTTCGGCATCCGTGAACACGCAGCGGCGTCGATCGTGAACGGCATCGCCCTGCACGGCCGGACCCGCGCATTCTCCGGCACGTTCCTGATCTTCAGCGACTACCAGCGCCCCGCCATCCGCCTCTCCGCACTCATGGGCGCCCCGTCCCTGTATGTCTGGACGCACGACTCCATCGGCCTCGGTGAGGACGGCCCCACCCACCAGCCGGTGGAACAGCTCGCTTCCCTGCGCGCCATCGTGGGCCTGGACGTGGTCCGCCCCGGCGATGCCAACGAGGTCGCCGTGGCATGGAAGACCATGCTGGAGAACCACGAAAACCCGGCCGGCATTGTGCTGACCCGCCAGAACATCCCCACCTACGCCCGTGGAGAAAACGAAGCCGACGGCGATACGTTCGGTTCAGTTTCCGGCGTCGCCAAGGGCGGCTACGTCCTTGCTGAAGCATCCAAGGACGGCGCCACCGTGCACGCCGACGTGATCCTGATCGGCACCGGCTCCGAGGTCCAGCTGGCCGTCCAGGCCCGCGAAGCCCTCCAGGCTGAAGGCATCGCTGCCCGCGTTGTTTCCATGCCCTGCGTCGAGTGGTTCAACAAGCAGGACGCCGCCTACCGCGAGGCCGTGCTCCCCGCTGCCGTCAAGGCCCGCGTCTCCGTCGAGGCCGGACTGGCCCTGGGCTGGAGGGAATTCGTCGGCGACGCCGGACGTTCCATCTCGCTCGAGCACTACGGCGCTTCCGCCGACTACAAGCGCCTTTTCCAGGAGTTCGGCATCACCGCGGAGGCTGTCGCCGCCGCTGCCAAGGACTCCCTCGCTGGCCTGCAGGCCTGAACCAGATTCTAGGAGATATCACTATGACTACCCCTACACAGCAGCTCTCCGACGCCGGAGTATCCATCTGGCTCGATGACCTTTCCCGCAGCCGCCTTGATACCGGCACGCTGCAGAAGCTGATCGAAGAGAAGAACGTTGTTGGTGTGACCACCAACCCGTCCATCTTCCACGCCGCCATCACGGCCGGCACGGACTACGACGCCACCATCGCGGCCCAGGCAGCAGCCGGCGCCAGCGTCGAAGAGACGATCTTCGAGATCACGACCACCGACGTCGCTGACGCCTGCGACCTCTTCGCACCGGTGGCAGCAGCCACCAACGGTGTTGACGGCCGCGTGTCCATCGAAGTTGACCCGCGCCTCGCCTGGGACACGGCCGGCACCATTGCCGAAGCCAAGCACCTATACAAGAAGGTCAACAAGGACAACGTCCACATCAAGATCCCTGCAACCCTTGAAGGCCTCGAAGCGATCACCGCTACCCTGGCCGAGGGCATCAGCGTCAACGTGACCCTGATCTTCTCGCTCGAGCGCTACCGCGCCGTCATCAACGCTTTCCAGTCCGGCCTTGAGCAGGCCAAGGAAAACGGCCACGACCTGTCCAGGATCCACTCGGTCGCTTCGTTCTTCGTTTCCCGCGTGGACTCCGAAATCGACAAGCGCCTTGACGCCATCGGCACCGACGAGGCGAAGGCACTCAAGGGCAAGGCAGGCGTGGCCAACGCACGCCTGGCCTACCAGGTCTACGAGGAGCTCTTCGCCACCGAGCGCTGGGCACTGCTGGCTGCAGCCGGCGCGCTCCCCCAGCGTCCGCTGTGGGCCTCCACCGGCGTCAAGGACCCGGCTTACCCCGACACCCTGTACGTCACCGAGCTGGCAGCCCCCGGCGTCGTGAACACCATGCCGGAGAAGACCCTCGACGCAACGTTTGACCACGGCGTCGTCACCGGTGACACTGTCTCCGGCACCTACGCGGAGGCCAACGCAACGCTGGACGCACTGGACGCGCTGGGCATCTCCTACAACGAGGTTGTCGCGCTCCTCGAATCAGAGGGCCTGGACAAGTTCGTGGCCAGCTGGAAGGAACTGCTGGCCGACGTCGAAGGTGCCCTTGCCTCTGCACGGAAGGCTTCCTAACCCACTATGAGCACTCTCAGCTACGACGCCACCGGTGCCGCGCAGCAGGCACTCGAGCAGCACCTGCCCGCCCTCGTGGCGGACCGCATTGCCACCCGGATCTTCGCCAAGGACCACACCCTGTGGGGTCCCGACGCCGAGTCCGAGTCCGCTGTCCGCCTCGGTTGGGTTGAGGCGGCCACCGTCTCACAGGCCCTCGTGGCCGGCATCCTCGAACTCCGTGATGCCCTCAAGGCTGACGGCGTGACCCGCATCGTGCTTTGCGGCATGGGCGGATCTTCACTGGCTCCCGAGGTCATCGCCGGCACCGCTGGCGTCGAGCTGACAGTGCTGGACAGCACCGACCCCGACCAGGTCCGTGCTGCCCTCGCAGACCGGCTGGCCGAAACCGCGATTGTGGTTTCGTCCAAGTCCGGTTCAACCCTGGAGACCGACTCCCAGCGCCGGATCTTCGAGCACGCCTTCACCGAGGCCGGCATCGATGCGAAGAGCCGGATCATCATTGTCACCGATCCCGGTTCCCCGCTGGATAAGGCCTCGCGTGAGGCCGGCTACCGTGCTGTCTTCAACGCCGATCCCAACGTGGGCGGCCGCTACTCAGCCCTCACAGCATTCGGGCTGGTCCCTTCGGGCCTGGCCGGCGTGGACATCCAGGCTTTCCTGGATGAGGCTGAGGAAGCCGCCGAGATCCTGAACGAGGACGCCGCCGAGAACATCGGGCTGGCCCTCGGAGCGGCCCTGGGCGGAACTAATCCGCTGCGCAACAAGATTGTCATCGCGGAGGACGGCTCGGGCATTGTGGGCTTCGCGGACTGGGCCGAACAGCTCATCGCCGAATCCACCGGCAAGCTCGGCACCGGCGTCCTGCCGGTGGTGGCCGGACCCACGTCGCCGGAGGTCACCTCCGGTGCAGCGGACGTCCTGGTAGTGCGGCTGGTAGCCGCGGATGCCGACGTCGAACTCGGTGAGAACGAGGTAGCCATCGCCGGTGGCCTGGCCACCCAGATGATGGTGTGGGAGTTCGCCACCGTCGTGGCCGGACGACTGTTGGGCATCAACCCGTTTGACCAGCCGGACGTGGAGGCAGCCAAGGTTGCCGCCCGCGGCCTGCTGGACGCCCAGCCCGAACCGACCCCTGCCGAATTTGTTGACGGCGCCATCGAGGTCCGCGGCGGGGACTGGCTGGGCAGTGCAGCCACTGCGGAGGAAGCCGTCGGCGCCCTCCTCGGAACGCTCAACGAGGACAGCTACCTCAGTGTCCAGGCCTACTTTGACCGGCTGGCCTTCGCGGAGCTGGAAGGCATCCGCGACCCTCTTGCCGGCGTCAGCGGCCGTCCCGTCACGTTCGGCTGGGGTCCGCGGTTCCTGCACTCCACCGGTCAGTTCCACAAGGGCGGACCCGCGATCGGAGTCTTTCTTCAGGTCACGGCCGCGCCTGCGGAAGACCTGGCCATCCCGGACCGACCGTTCACGTTCGGGGAACTGATTTCCGCCCAGGCCGCGGGCGATGCCCAGGTCCTGGCCGGACATGGCCGCCCCGTCCTGCGACTGCACCTGACCGACCGCGCCGCCGGAGTTGCACAGCTGCAGGAGATCATCGCAGCACTTGCCGCCCGGTCAGCTTCCGTCACCGAAAACTAAGGCTCAACAGCAAACATGCCAGAAACTGAAAACGGCAGGAATTCCGCGACACGTTCCGGAAAATCTGGCCGCAACCCGTTGAGGGATCCTCGTGACCGTCGTCTGAATCGGATTGCCGGTCCGTCGTCGTTGGTGCTCTTCGGGGTGACCGGGGATCTTGCCCGTAAGAAGCTCATGCCGGCCGTGTATGA
>NZ_JBWZCI010000030.1:0-41377 GCF_059383495.1 Pseudarthrobacter sp. RHLT3-21 | reverse complement strand
TGCAGGCGGAGCAGCGGGTACCAGCCTTCCAGGATCTGGTACTCATCTTCGATCAACAGCGCAATCTTGGATCCATGCAAACTCATGGGGTCGCTACCTTTCTCATTGTTTGAATTCAAAACGGGGCCCCGGTGCGCGCCTCGCGATCTTCGGGGGCTGCCGGCCGGGGCCTTTCCCTGCCCTCCGGTGCATCGAATCACCTATTTGTCAGGCTGGCGCCGTTGGATAATTACCCTGCGAGCCGCGTCCTGTCCGGTTACCTCTTCAAAGGTTGCAGCTCGCCCTGCGCTTCCGGGCCCAGGGCGCGGGGGCTTCGAGAAGGGCCGGGCTTGTTTATCCTATTTTTCCATGTATCGCGGATCCTCTGCCTCAGGCTGAGTCCGGCGCCGGACGTGAAGTAAACGGCGACGAGAATCAGGGCTCCCTTGATCAGGAGCTGTCCTTGGACAGGCATGCTGATCAGGTCCAGGATGTTGGAGATCGTTCCGATGAGCAGGCCCCCGAAGACAGCTGCAAGCGGTGTGCTCGTCCCGCCGAAGAGGGAAGCGCCACCGACCACTGCCGCGGCGATGGAGTTCAGTGCAAGTTCGCTGCCTAACAGCGAGTTGCCCGAGCGCAGCTGGGCCGCCAACATCAAGCCGGCTAGGCCGGCCAGCATGCCTGACAGTAGGTAGGCGGTTACTATGTCTCTGTTGACCGGCAGTCCCGAGAGGCGTGCTGCCTGGGGATTGCCGCCCAGTGCGTACAGTCTCCGGCCGAAGATGCTCCACCTCATTAGTGCGGCGGCGGCTAGAGTCACCACCACGAAGATGATGACTTCGGAGCGAAACGGGCCAATCGTACCGGCGAAGATGGAGACGAAGCCGTCGTTGTTAATGGGTACCAAAGTGCCGTTTTGAACGAGGAACGCAACGCCCTGCACGACGCTGGTCATGCCCAAGGTTGCGATGAAGGGTGTGATCCTTCCATAGACAACCAGCAGCCCATTGAGGAGTCCTACGGCGGAACTGACGGCAATGGAGATGACGATAACCGCCGCTACGGGGAGGCCGTCACGCAGAAGTACCGCCGTCATCACTGTCGTCAACGCTGTTATGGCGCCGACCGAAAGGTCGATTCCGGCTGTCACAATGACGAGAAACTGACCGACGGCGACCACCGATAAGACGGCGATTGTCAGAACGATACTGCTGATGTTGCGGCTGGTCAGGAAGTAGGGGGAGATCACGGATCCTGCAATAAGGATCGCGGCCACGGCCATCAGGAGAACGCCCTTGCTTTTCACGGCTCCGAGGAGGGGCGTAAGGATGGGTTCGCCGGTATACGGTCGTTTCGCCGCTGTTTCTACTGTTTTGATCATCAAATTGACTCCATTGTCATCACTGTTAATGCTTTGGGATGGACGGCCGTAGGTGGGGATGGGCCGCTACCTGAGCAACGACATCACTTGGTTGAGATCCGTATCGTGCTGATCAAACTCAGCAACGACGGCGCCGTTTCCCATGACGTAGATTCTGTGGCACATGAGCGCCTCTTCAATTTCGGAGCTGAAAACGATGACTGACCCGCCGGCATCCAGGAACGCGTTGATTTCCTTATAGATGTCTTCGCGGGCTGCCACATCGATTCCACGGGTCGGCTCACTCAGCAACAAGACTTTTGCCTTGGCCGTGAGCCACTTTCCCACGACGACTTTTTGCTGGTTACCGCCGCTCAGACGTCCGACCTGCTGGCCGCTGCCTTGACACTTTACTTTCAGGGTTTTGATGGCCTTGTCGGCTATCCGTTTTTCCAGTTTCCGTTGCAGCCAACCGTGGGGGGCGATCATCCGGAGATTGGCCATGGAGAAGTTCTCGCTCAGGTCCATATTGAGGACCAGGCCTTGGGTTTTCCGGTCATCGGGCACCCATCCGACTCCGGCAGCGATGAGCGCGCGGGGATGGACTGACCGTAATTTCTTTCCGTCAACGTAAACGTGGCCTGACGAGAATTTGCGGTCGCCGAACAGGCAAGCGGCAAGTTCAGACTGACCGCTGCCTACCAGTCCTGTCACGGCTATGGATTCTCCCGGCCTGACCCTGAGCGTCACGTTGTCAAGAAGCTCCGGATCGCTCAGATTCAGGACCTCGAATGCAGGGTGAGCGCCGTCCGGATGGCGTTCACCCTTCGCCTGCGCAAAGTTCCATTTTTGCGAAGGCTCAAGCAGGGGTTCGAGTGACGGGTCCTGCGATGGTTCCAGGGAGCTGACCGGGTCCGAGCCGAGCATCTTCCGCACGGCATCCTGACGAGGAAAGGAAGCGGCTTTCTCTGTCATCACGTGCTTGCCGTCACGCAGAACCATGATGTGATCGCAGATTTCGTACATCTCGTCTATCCGATGCGAAATGTAGATGATCCCTGTTCCCTCCTGCTTTAGTTTCCTGAGGAGTTCAAACAGTTTGGCAACATCGGGTGCGGGAAGCGTTGCTGTCGGTTCGTCCAGCAGCAGTATTTTAGCTTTCTGCCTCAGCGCCTTAGCGATGAGTACAACCTGCTTTTGAGCCGCAGTTAGAGTGTCGGCCGGAGACCGGACATCGATATCGAAACCCAAGGCAGTAATGGCGTTTCGGGCTTCCTGGTAGAGGGCTCGACGGTCCAGGACCGCACCCTTGTGCGGCAGGTTTGATAGGCAGAGGTTCTCTGCCACGCTCATCTGAGGGACGAGAATGATTTCCTGGTGAATGGTGGCGATGCCGGCGTTTTGGGCCTCGTGGGTGGAGCGGAAATCCGCCGGCGCACCGTCCAGGAAAATCAGGCCTTGGGAAGGCTTTTCAACCCCTGAAATTATTTTGATCAGCGTCGACTTCCCTGCCCCATTCTGCCCCAGGAGTCCGACTGCTTCTCCGGCGCGGACGTCAAGATCAATGTCTGTCAGTACCTGAACGTCCGCATACTTTTTGGATATCCCCCGAAGGGTCAACGCAGGGGTGTGCGGGCCAGTTAGTTCATGCATGTTCTCATCTCCTCACCGCGCTGTCATATTTCGGTCTAGTGTCTGATTTCAGTAGTCCGAATCGCTTTTGTAGTACGAGGAGGCGTTTTCGTGCGTGATTAAGCCCCGGAGCCGGGTCGTTACTGACGGAATCCATGCCGCGCCGGCGCGGCATGTTCCGGGCGGTCGGCATGGGGGATGACGACTTCGCCAAACCCCAGATTGGCGTGGCGAGCTCCTGGAACGAGATCACTCCCTGCAACCCCTCTCCCTGAACCGTCTGGCCCAGGGCGCCAAGGAAGGCGTCCACGCCGGCGGCGGCTTCCCGATGCAGTTCGGCACCATCTCCGTCTCAGACGGCATTTCCATGGGCCACGAAGGCATGCACTTCTCGCTGGTTTCCCGCGAAGTCATCGCCGACTCGGTGGAAACCGTCATGCAGGCCGAGCGGATCGACGGCTCCGTGCTGCTCGCCGGCTGTGACAAGTCCCTGCCGGGCATGCTGATGGCGGCCGCGCGCCTGGACCTCGCCAGCGTCTTCCTCTACGCCGGCTCCATCATGCCGGGCTGGGTCAAGCTCGAGGACGGCTCCGAAAAGGAAGTCACCCTGATCGACGCCTTCGAGGCCGTCGGTGCGTGTGCTGCCGGCAAGATGAGCCTTGGCGACCTTGACCGCATCGAACGCGCCATCTGCCCGGGCGAAGGCGCCTGCGGCGGCATGTACACCGCGAACACCATGGCCTGCATCGGCGAGGCCATGGGCATGTCCCTCCCAGGCTCCGCCGCCCCGCCCTCGGCAGACCGCCGTCGTGATGAGTTTGCGCGCAAGTCCGGCGAAGCAGTGGTGAACCTCCTGCGCCTCGGCATCACCGCCCGCGACATCATGACCAAAAAGGCCTTTGAAAACGCCATCGCCGTCACCATGGCCTTCGGCGGCTCCACCAACGCGGTCCTGCACCTGCTCGCCATCGCCCGCGAAGCCGAAGTCGAGCTGACCCTTGACGATTTCAACCGCATCGGCGACAAGATCCCGCACCTGGGAGACCTCAAGCCCTTCGGCCGCTACGTCATGACCGACGTGGACAAGATCGGCGGCGTGCCCGTCATCATGCGCGCACTGCTCGACGCCGGCCTGCTGCACGGCGACTGCCTCACCGTCACCGGCAAGACCGCTGCCGAGAACCTTGCGGCCATCAACCCGCCGGACCTGGACGGCAAGATCCTCCGCGCGCTGGACAACCCGATCCACAAAACCGGCGGCATCACCATCCTGCACGGTTCCATGGCGCCCGAAGGCGCCGTGGTCAAGAGCGCAGGGTTCGACGCCGATGTCTTCGAAGGCACCACCCGCGTCTTCGAGCGCGAGCAGGGCGCCCTGGACGCGCTGGACAACGGCCAGATCCAGAAGGGCGACGTCGTCGTCATCCGCTACGAGGGCCCCAAGGGCGGACCGGGCATGCGCGAAATGCTCGCCATCACCGGCGCCATCAAGGGAGCAGGCCTCGGCAAGGACGTGCTGCTGCTGACCGACGGCCGCTTCTCGGGCGGAACCACCGGCCTCTGTATCGGCCACGTTGCCCCGGAAGCGGTCGACGGCGGCCCCATCGCGTTCGTCAAGGACGGGGACCGGATCCGCGTGGACATCGCAGCCCGCACTTTCGACCTGCTGGTCGATGAGGCCGAGCTCGAAGCCCGCAAGGTCGGCTGGGAGCCCTTGCCTGCCAAATTCACCAAGGGTGTGCTCGCCAAGTACGCCAAACTGGTCCACAGCGCCTCCACCGGCGCGTACTGCGGCTAGAAATGTAATCTTAAAACGGCCACTTCGGCTGCGCTGATGGTTTCGATCTCGGGAGAAGCACTCGGAGTTTAGGAGGGACCGATGCCAGCCGCCCAAGGAATCCTCCTGCTCGTGCGGGTATGTCGGAGGAGGCCTGGAGCCCAATACTTTCAAAAACAGCCTCGCCACGGCCACGCCGGAAGCGGTCCGCATGAGTCTGCTGCGGCACTTGGAAGAGAACCCCGGGAATCCTGAGGCGCTGCTAAGCCACCTCCGCCACAGCCGGGACCCTGAGTAGCTTCCCCGAATACGGGAAGGCCCGCGCGGATCCGCAGCCAGAAAAGCTATCTCCGTCTGCTGCCGGAATTCGACCCGTAATCATCGCTATAGGCATTTCCGCCCATACTGCGCTTATGTACGTTCTGGCGCTTTGCGCCTAAGCTTGAGTCATGAGCGAGATGACTGTGACTGATGCCCGGAGTCGGCTGTCCGAGGCTGTTGATACCGCGCGGGTAAGCCATGAGCCGGTATACCTGCTGCGTCGCGGCCGTCGCGTCGCGGCTTTGATCGATGCCGAGGACCTCGCCACCCTGATTGAGGCCGCCGAAGATCTGGAGGACCTACGGGCGGCGAACGCAGCTCGCAGTGAAATGGCCGACAGTGGCGAAAGCCCGGTGCCCTGGGAGGAAGTCAAGGCAGAGCTGGGCCTGGCGTGAGCTATGCCGTTCAGCTCGCCCCGGCGGCCGTACGGCAGCTGCGCAAACTCCCGCCCGACGCCCGCCGGCGTATCCAGGCCGCCATCGAACTGCTCGCCGAAACGCCTCGTCCCCCCGGCGCCAAGAAGCTGTCCGGAAGCAGCGGCGATTGGCGTGTGCGGACCGGCGATTACCGGATTATCTATGAGATCCAGGATGCACAGCTCGTGGTCCTGGTTGTTGCGACCGGTCACCGGCGGGACATCTACCAACACTAGGTGCTGGCGGCTGCCTGTCTTAGCCTAGGCCTACGCACCCTGCAGCGTTGGCTTCGGGCCTACAGGCTCAACGGCCGCCCCGGCCTGGAACCGGCGGTGCCACGGAAACGCGGCCGCCGATCACCTGCCGAACTCGTTTCGCTGATCGAGGGACTCGCCCTGGTGAGGCCGCCCCGGACAACGGCTGCCATCTTCAAACAGGCCAACAGAGTGGCCGCCGACCAGGGCTGGCCCGCGGTTTCCTACAGTACGGTCCGGTCCATCGTGGCCGGTCTTGATCCCGGCATGGTCACTCTGGCCCACCAGGGGCCCTTGGCATACCGGGACAAATACGAGATGGTCTGGCGGCGCCGGGCCGAGCGGGCGAACGCGATATGGCAGGCCGATCACACCGAGATGGACGTCCTGGTGCTGGACGCCAACCGCAAGCCGGCCAGGCCCTGGCTGACAGTGATCCTCGATGACTACTCCCGTGCGGTCTGCGGGTACATGGTTTTCCTTGGCGCGCCGTCGGCAATGAACACCGCGCTGGCCCTGCGCCAGGGCATCTGGCCCAAGAACGGGCCGGGCTGGCCGATGTGCGGCATCCCGGACGTACTCTACGTCGATTATGCCGACCTTCGCGTTATGCCGACCTTTTGGTATGGCTCCTGCTCCGCGCGGTGATCGGGCCGGATTCGTCGGCATAATCACAGGGTGTCCGCCATCCTTCTTGCATCGGCATCCGCAAGAAGGAGGAAGAAATGGGCATCCCCGCAACCAAGGTCAGCAAGGTCCGCATGACGGGGCCGTTGGCCCCGTTTGCCCCTGCGTTCACGGCCAGGTTGAAGGATCTGGGCTACACGCCGCTGACGATAGCCAGCGAACTGAGGATGGTGGCCGACTGGAGCCGCTGGCTCCAGGAACGGCCACTGACAGCAGCGGATGTAACGGGCGCTTGCGTCGGCCAGTTCATCGCCGCCAGACATTCCGCGGGGCGCATTTCCCCGTATCCGCCCCGCGTTTTCAACACCATGATCGAGATCCTCGTTGAACAGGACGTGATCCAGGCCGAGAACGAGGCACCCGTGCCGGGATCGTCGATCGATGTGCTGCTTGGCTCGTTCAAGAAGTTCCTGCTCACGGAGCGGGGACTGGCCCAATGCACGGCGGCTGCCTACGTCTTGCGGGCCCGCCGTTTCCTGGACCGGCAGGCACCCCGGGGCGCCCTGTCTGAGCTGGGAACGAAGGATGTCACCGATGCCGTGCGCACCGAAGCGGCGAAAGTCTCGGTCGGTTCCGCTCAGTTCTTCGTGGTGGCCGTGCGCTCGTTCCTGCGCTTTTGTTTCACCGAAGGACTGATCCCCACCGACCTCTCGGGAGCAGCCCTATCCATCACCGGACGCCGCCGCTCACCCCTGGCGGCAGGGATCACCGCTGCCGATACCCAAAGGCTCCTGGACTCCTGTGACCGGCGGGACTATGCCATCCTGCTCATCCTCCTGCGCCTGGGGCTGCGGGCCAGCGAGGTCGCCGCACTGAGCCTCGAGGACATCGACTGGCGCGCGGGGCTGATCGTGGTGCACGGCAAGGACCGCCGGGATGACCGGCTGCCGCTTCCCGTTGATGTGGGGCAGGCGATCACCGGCTACCTCCAGCGGGGACGCCCGCGAACCTCTCAGCGGGAAGTCTTCCTCAGGTCCTTGGCACCCCTTGAGGCGCTGGGCCGGGGCGGAATTTCCTCGGTTGTGCGCCGCGCCTGCCGACGGGCCGGACTCGCCCCTGTCGGTTCCCACCGCCTGCGCCATACCCTGGCCTGCGGGATGGTCAACTCCGGCGTCCCTCTGCCCGGGATCGCCCAGGTGCTCCGGCATCGGAGCCTTACGAGCACGGCCCTCTACGCCCGTGTGGATATTGACGGGCTCCGGGC
This sequence comes from Pseudarthrobacter sp. RHLT3-21, assembly GCF_059383495.1. Lineage (NCBI taxonomy): Bacteria > Bacillati > Actinomycetota > Actinomycetes > Micrococcales > Micrococcaceae > Pseudarthrobacter > Pseudarthrobacter sp. RHLT3-21. The sequence continues at coordinate 33,747 of NZ_JBWZCI010000030.1, read as the reverse complement.
CCTGGCCCGGCCGTGGCCCTCGCTGCTTCACGGTTTTCTCGGGGCGCCCGATACCCCCGGACCGGAACATTCCAGGTTACCGGTGTCCGGTCTCATTCAACCTGTCAGTGTCGACGTGGGAACTGACAGGTTGAATGAGACGACAAGTCGCCCGATCTGTCTCATTCGAGTTGTCAGTTCCGTATGTTTGGCCCTGCCTCCGACCGTGCGGGTCCTACAGTCCCGGAATGTGCGCCGCCTCGGACTCCCTGCCCCAGACGCGGAGCGTTCACAGGCAACGACCTCAGACCACCCTGAACCAGGCTGACAGGTTGACTGAGACGGGAGAAGAATCCGTAGGCTGACCGATTCAATGAGAAAACTGACAACTATGTTGAGACCGGACAACCGGCCCCGCCAAGGGAGACCGACTGTCAACTTAGGTTGACGTAATATCCGCTACCGGTGCCGGGCGCCGTAAGGGGAGAGCCGCACGTCATTTCCGCAACAACGTGTTGGGCCGGTCCATGAGTTCCAAACACGCACCGAGGGGCGGCCGTCGGTGCGTCCGTCAAGGCTTCGGACCTCGTTCGATTGACTGTTCATTGGGCGGGGGGTGGCGGTACCGCACCGGAGTCCACGTAGATTGAGTAGGCCGTCTCGACTTTGTCGGTGAGCCGGTCGATGTCCTCCATGGTGATGTTGATGGCTGCCGAACGGTTGCGCAGGTTTTGCACCACTTCGGTTTGTGGCCAGAGGAGCCTGTCTATGTAGTTGGGGATGAACGATCGCTGTCGGTGGCATACCGCAGGATTTCTTTGGGTCGGTCTTCGCTACCCTCATGCGCGCCTCAGCGGCAATCCAGCCCGTACATGGCGAGAACGTAGTCCAGGTCCGGGTCGTTGCGGTGGATTTCTGTCTCGTCCAGGACAGCGACTGGATCGGCGCCGAGGTTGTCGTCTCTGCGGCGCATCCAGTATGCCCAGCACACACCGCCGCCGTACTTTGAATGTGCACGGACGCCGGCCGCGTAGTTGCCGTCGTCCATAACCTGTTCGCGCAGCCATTGGGCGATGTGTGTCGTTGGTTCGCGGTCTTCGCCTGCCAGTGTTGCCAGGGTGATGTCCGCAATGCCGAAGGCGTCCTCGAGTTGCTGGCCGAGGTGGCGGTTCAGGGCGGCGATCGATTCAGCGGCGGTGAGATCGATCCACCGCTTGGGACCGTTGATCTGAAGGCTGTACATCAGGCGTCCGTCGCGCCAGTTGGCCGGCAGCCAGCCCGGAACCATGTTTCCGTTCCTGGTCCAGTCATCCTGGATCATTCTCTTGGCGTCCTCCAGAGGCACGCCGAGCTGCCGGGCGGCGAAAGCAATAGCGTTGCGGAAGTCCTTGGCCACCCGCGCCATGGCCAGGGCCTCGGCATACGCGGTCCTCTTATCCCCGGCCAGGTACACCGTCGATCCAGGGGTGTCGAAACGTGACCACGAAGACCTGTCGGCGGATCCGACGGTGCGCGGCAGCGGGTTTAGCGGCCCATACGAGGATTTTGCGATTCTGTACCCCGAGGACCGGCCCTTCCACATAGGCCAGGCCCGTGGCGGCACAGACCTGCGTCAAGCGGAGAACCTGTCCTCGGTCATGGCGGCAGCCGCGCTCATGACGTCCTTGGCGCGCATGTCCCGGATTGCCTCGATCGGGGAGACCTCGCCCAGCCAGGGGTTCGCGCCGACAAACCACAGCCGGGCCACGTGTTCACCTTCCACCCCCGCCACAGCCGTCCAGGCGCGGTGCGCCAGTTGGAGCCGGGCCTGAGCCTCAGCCCGCGGTTCAGGTCCGTCAGTGCGGGCCCAGCGGTAGCTGATCTTCGGGTCCTTGCTGCCGGCCAGTGCTGCGACCAGCGTCGCCCCAAGAGCACTGTTGAGCTGCCTGACGATCTCCCGGATGCCCAGCCGTGCGGTTCCGCCATGGGCGGCCCCTACATCGATGGATATGCTCACAGGTGTCACGCTCCTTCCACTAGTCATCCAATCCTAGCGGAACAGACTAGAATTACCACTGAAAAACCACCGAAAACGCACCAACTACTTATCGGGATGCTGCCCCCACGAATGCCACGACCGTCCCCTTACCTGCACCGGCGCTGCACCAGTTCCCGCCCGCGGCGACAGCGGCCCGTGGGGCTCACTTATTTCAATGAAATGCAGGTGGTTTGAGACGATTGCGCCATGCCGGGCGCCGTAGGCTGCTGGTGGTGAGCAGCGGACGACAAGATGGCGCTACACCTTCGCTTATATGCTCGGAGACGGATTCACGGTCGCATACGTGTAGACAATCCTTCCGACGGTCCGGTGAGCCCAGGGCGCCCGGACGTAGCCCGTGTCCTGGACAGCGCCGTCCAGGCTTCGTGAAGCGTTGTCTCGGCCGCAAAGGCTACTGCTTGAAGGCGGCGTCGAACGGGGTGTTGGACGCCGGGAAGTCGTACTTCTTCAGCGCGGCGAGGGCTTCGGGGGCGCCGTGGAGGCGGTCCATGCCGGCGTCTTCCCACTCGATGCTGATCGGGCCGGTGTAGCCGATCGCGGTGAGGGCGCGGAAGGAGGATTCCCAGGGGACGTCGCCGCGGCCGGCGGAGACGAAGTCCCAGCCGCGGCGCGGGTCGCCCCAGGGCAGGTGCGAGCCCATGACGGTGTTCCGGCCGGTGGGGCGGAGCTTCGTGTCCTTGCAGTCCACATGGTAGATCCGGTCCTTGAAGTCCCAGATGAAGGAGACCGGGTCGATGCCCTGCCACATGAAGTGGGACGGGTCCCAGTTCAGACCGAACGCTTCGCGGTGACCGATCGCTTCGAGGGTGCGCACGGTGGTCCAGTAGTCGTAGGCGATCTCGGAGGGGTGGACTTCGTGGGCGAAGCGGACGCCGCAGTCGTCGAAGACGTCCAGGATGGGGTTCCAGCGGTCGGCGAAGTCCTGGTAGCCAGCGTCGATGACCTTTTCCGGGACGGGCGGGAACATGGCCACGTACTGCCAGATCGAGGAGCCGGTGAACCCGACGACGGTGTCCACGCCCAGTGCCTTGGCGAGCCGGGCGGTGTGCTTCAATTCCTCCGCGGCCCTTTGGCGGACGCCTTCGGGGTGGCCGTCGCCCCAGACTTTGGCGCCGACGATGGCTTCGTGGCGGAAGTCGATCGGGTCATCGCAGACGGCCTGGCCCTTGAGGTGGTTGGAGATGGCCCAGGCCTTGAGGTTGTATTTGTCCAGGACGGCGAGCTTGGACTCGACGTAGCCGGGTTCGTCCCAGCGCCAGGCGTCCAGATGGTCGCCGGAGACGGCGATTTCCAGGCCGTCGTAGCCCCAGCCGGACGCCAGTCTGGCGACTTCCTCGAACGGGAGGTCGGCCCACTGGCCGGTGAACAGGGTGTAAGGGCGGGGCATGTCAGGTTCCTTCAGAGGTTGCGGGACGGTGGAGGGGGCGGGGCTCAAGCCCGATGGCCCGGTAGCACTCGTCAATCAGTTCCATGGTGTGGACGGCATCGTCACTGTCGGTGGGCATCGGGACTCCATGACGCACCAACGCCGTAAACGCCTCGAGCTGGTAAGTGTAGGAAGAACGCGTTCCGAGGTGCTCCACGCGCTCGCCCGCGGCTGTCTTCACTAAGAGTCGGTCATCGGTGTGCGGAAGAACGAAATTCGCCACCGTGGCCTGACCCTTGCTTCCGATGAGGCGGTAGGTCATCTCACGGCCCTCTCCAGCCATGTGGCACCGCGCCGATGCTGTTACTCCTGACGGGTACACCAGATTGGCATCTACCCATTCGTCCACGCCCGGCAGCCCGGCACGTTCGCCGCCGCGTGCATCGACCAGCCGGGGTTCGCCACCTGCCCAGGGCGCCATCGCGCGGACAGCGTGCAGGCTGTAACAGCCCAAATCCATCAACGCACCGCCGGCCAAGGCGAGTGACCAGCGCGGGTCCTCTGGTGCCGGAGGCGGGATCATCATCATCGTTTCGACCCGCTGCAGCTCCCCGAGCTCGCCGGAGCTCAGCAATTCGTGAAGTCGTCTTGTCACGGGGTGGTAGAGGTAGTGGAAACCGTCCACGACGGCGACCCCGGCGCGCTTGCCGGCGTCGCGGACTTCCCGGGCCTCCGGAGCGTCGGCGGCGAACGGTTTCTCCGACAGGACATGTTTTCCTGCAGCAATCGCAAGCAGGTTCCACTCGGCATGCAGGCCGTTGGCGAGGGGGTTGTAGATGGCCTCAACCTCCGGATCCGAAATCACGTCGGCATAGGTGTCGTAAACCCGTTCCACTCCGTGTTGCTTCGCGAAATTCTCCGCACGGGCGCGGTGACGGGCGGCCACGGCTACCAGACGAGCGCCCGTCAGCATGGCCGGCTCAACGATGGATGTCGGACTGATCCGGGATGCCCCCAGCACCCCGATCCGAAGCGGGCCGGACATGTCAGGCTCCTTCTCTGACGCGAGACGCCAGCTGGATCAGCGCGCTCTTCGCAGCCGAGCTTTCCTCCACGGCGGCCAGGATCCGTTGGACAGCCAGGCCGTCGTCGAACGACGGCGACGGCTCGGTCCCGCTGCCGATGGCCGCCAGGAAGTCCCGGATTTCGTGCGTAAAGGTGTGCTCCCAGCCGATGATGTGACCCTGCGGCCACCATGCACCGACGTAGGGGTGCTCGGGCTCGTTGACGAGGATCCGGCGGAAGCCCTGCTCCCGGACCGGGACGGTGGCGTCCAGGAAACCCAGCTCGTTCAGGTCCTCCAGATCGAACACGAGGGAGCCCTTGTCGCCGTAGATCTCCAGTTTGAGCGAGTTCTTCTGGCCCGTGGCCACCCGGGAGACCTCGACCGAGGCGATAGCCCCGGAGGCGAGCGTCAGCGTGGCCCACACGGCGTCGTCGACCGTAACTTCCTCCCGGCCCTGCGCCCCAGGGCGGTGCGTCGTGAACGTGTGCGTCCGCCCCGAAACCTCGGTGATGTGGTCCCCGAGCAGGAACAGCACCTGGTCGATTGCATGGGAGGCAATGTCGCCGAGGGCGCCGGAGCCGGCCGCTTCCCGCTTCAGACGCCAGCTCATGGGCGACTCCGGATCCGCCAGCCAGTCCTGAAGGTAGGCGGCACGCACGTGCCGGACGGTCCCGATCCGGCCTTCGGCGATCAGCTCCCGGGCCAGTGCCAAGGCTGGGACGCGGCGGTAGTTGAAGCCCACCATGGACTGCACACCCCTCGCACGGGCCTTCCGGGCGGCTTCGGCCATGGCTTCGGCTTCCGCCAGGGTGTTGGCCAGGGGCTTTTCCACCAGGACGTGCTTGCCCGCGGTCAGCGCCGCGATGGCGATTTCCGCGTGCATAAAGCCAGGGGCGCAGATGTCGACGATGTCGACGTCATCGCGGTCCAGGACGGCGCGCCAGTCCGTGGCTGACTCCGACCAGCCGTACTTGTCCGCTGCGGCAGCAACCCCTGCCGGGTCCCGGCCGACGAGGACTTTTTGTTCGAAGGCCGGGACATCAAAGTAGCTGGCAACGTTCCGCCAGGCGTTCGAGTGGGCTTTGCCCATGAACGCGTAGCCGATCAGTGCTACTCCCAAGGGCCTATCTGTGGTCCTGCTTTCGTCGGGCATCGTCACTTCACGGCACCAAAGGACAGCCCGGCGACCATCTGCCGGCGCAGCACGATCATCATTACGAGAATCGGCGCGACGATGAGCGTGGCCGCGGCGGTGATGTTGCCCCAGTCCGTTCCGTACATGCCGGTGAACTGCTGCAGGCCCACCGGGGCTGTCTTTGCTCCGCTGCGGGTGAGCGACAGGGCGAAAAGGAATTCGTTCCAGGACAGGACGATGGTCAGCACGGCTGCCGTGGCCACGGACGGCACCAGCAGGGGCCAGATGATGCGCCGAAGAATGGTCCAGTGTGACGCGCCGTCCACCATCGCTGCTTCCTGGATCTCGTACGGCAGCTGCAGGATGGAGCTGCGGAGGATCCACACCACGATGGGCAGGTTGAAAGCGGCGTAGGGGATGATCAGCACGGCGTAAGTGTCGATGAGACCGAGCCTGCCGGCAAATACGAAGATCGGGATTACCGCAACGATCGGGGGGAACATGTAAGTGGAGAGAATCCAGGAAGACAGGCCCTTTCGTGCCCGGAAATCCCTCATGGTCAGGGCATAGGCTGCAGGCACGCCGACGGCGATGGCCAGCACTGTGGCGCCGAGGCTCACGACGGCGCTGTTGAGCAGAAGCTGACCGAAGCTTTCGGATTTTCCGCCCCCTGCCGTCAACACGGAGGCGTAGTTTTCCAGCGTCGGTGCGAAGAACCAAGCCGGGGGTATTTGGTTCGCAAGTCCAGCCGGCTTGATGGAGGTGATGAGCATGAAGATCAGAGGCACGAGGCCCACCAGGAGCCAGGCCCACAGGAAGGTGCGTCCAACAATCACGCGAGCAATTAGCCCGCGGCGGACGGATGATGAAGTAGTAGTCATTACATTTCCTCAGGATCGGACCGGCGGCCGATGACGCGCAGCATGAGCGGAACCAGAAGCGAGAGAATGATCAGGAAGATCACACCCAGGGCGCAGGCCAGGCCCACGTTGAAGCTTTGAAGACCGACTCGGTATATGCCGAGATTGATGATTTCGGTCGATTCGCCAGGGCCTCCGCCAGTCAGGATTTTGAATGAATCGAAGGTCTTGAAGGCTTGGATGGTGCGGAGGACCGCCGCGATTGCGATAAAGGGCACCATGCCCGGCAGGGTGATGTGGCGGAACATCTGCCAGGGGCTCGCACCGTCGACCATGGCGGCTTCCCGTGGTTCTGCCGGCAGGGACTGGAGTCCTGCCATCAGAATCAGTGCAATGAATGGCGTCCACTGCCACATGTCAAGGATGAGGAGAACGATCCAGGCGGAAGTCGGCTCGCCGAGGAGATCGACTCCATTCGGGAATCCCAGAAATCCCAGGTAGTAGCCGACCCAGCCGTAGTTTGGATTGAGCAACTGCTTGAAGACCATTGCCGCGACGGCAGGTGTCACCGCGAATGGCAGCAGCATCAGCGCGGCCCCCCATTTATTGGCGGTTGTTTGTGCCGCCAAGGGCAAGGCCAGCGCAAAGCCCAGAAGCATCTCCAAAATGACTGCCACGGCCACAAACGCAAGCGTTATGCCGAACGCGTTGCGGACCGACGCGTTCGTAACGGCCTCGACGAAGTTGTTGAGCCCGACGAACCGGCCGACGCCGCCGAGGATCTTATCGTTCCGGAAGGCTGAATAGAAGATAAAGATGGCTGGAGCGACCGTCATCAGCAAGAGGACGATCATGGCGGGGGCCATGTAGGCCCAAGGGAGCGAACGTTTCTTCCACGACGGCCGCTTGGTGTCGTGCGGAGCGGTCGAATTGCGACCGTCCGCACGACGGGCGCCTTGAACCTTCAATCCAGCATCGGGCACTGTGACTGCGGATTTCATGTTTGGTGCTCCTTAGGTGACGTGAGCGACACGTCAGTAACCGGCTGACTTGAGGAGGGTCGACACCTTGTCGCTCGCCGTCTTCAAGGCGTCCTGGGGCGAGGAAGAACCGGTTGCCGCATTGTTTACGGCGACAGCTACTTCGTGGCTGACTTCCGTGTAGTTGCTCAAGCGCGCGCGCCCGACGCCAACTTCAAGGGACTTGCCGAGCGTCTCGTAGAAGGGCGCCATCGGGTTGTCGCTCTTGATCGACGCGAACACTGATGCGCGGCTCGGGTGCAGGGCCTTTGCAGTCATCGCTGTCTGCTGGTCGGCAGCAGTAAGCCAGCTGATCGCCTGGTAGGCCCATTCCTTGTTCTTGGAATTCTTGTTCACGCTCAGCATCCAGGTTCCGAAGTGCGGGCCCGCTGCTTCGGCCGTGGGCACCGGGGCGTAGCCGATGGTGCCGCCCTTGACGTTGTCCGCCAGCTTGAGGTCGTGGTAGTTGATCGTCATCGCGGTAAGTCCACTGTCAAACGACTCCGCAGTGGTTCCCCAGTCTGCAGAGGTGCTGCCCGGCGGTACATGGCCACTCTGGGCAAGCTTCGCGTAGTAGCTGAGCGCCTCGACGCCCTCCGGAGTGTTGAAGGCAAGCTTCAGGTCCTGGTCCACCAGTGTGCCGTCTCCGCCGAAGGAGGCCAGAAGGGTCTTGAAATCATCGGTAGCCCAGTCTCCGACGCCGGCCATTACGGTCGTGCCGTAGAGGTTCTTGTCCGGCTGGGTAAAGAACTCGGCCGCCTGGGCGTATTCTTCCCACGTTGTCGGAACCTTCAGGTCCTTGCCGTACTTGGCCTTGAAGTTTGCCTGTTGCTGAGGATCGTTGAAGAGATCGCTGCGGTATCCCATGACGGCGACGTTTGACTGGATCGGAAGCCCGTAAATCTCGAATCCGGCGCTCTTGATCGCCGAGGGGTCCGGTTTGGCCGTTTCTTCCGGGTATCGCTTGAGCGGCGACTCAGCGTTGTAGACGGCTGTGTCGTAGAAAACCTTGGGGATGAAGTCGCCGACGTTGGAATCAGCCACCGCCGGGTTCAGATCCTTGTTCTGCAAGTAGGGCGTCAGCGGTTCCAGGTTCTGGACCAGGGCAGGTGCCCACGGAGTGTCGACAACGACGATGTCGTAGTAGGTGCTGCTGGATGCGAACTCGGAGAAGACCTTCTGCTGGAGGGCGTCATAGGGCTGGTTGTCGATCTTGAGGTCGATTCCCAGCTTTTCCTTGAACTGCGGGACCAGTGACGCCACAGCGGCGCTATTGGCCTCATCCGTTGTGTACAGCATCCTCAGCTCGGCCGGCTTCGCGGCGCTGACGTTGGGAGCGGGGGAGTTTGCCGTGCAGCCTGTTGCGAACAGGGCGGCCGTAACCGCGACGCCCAGCCCCGCCACCAAGCGGGACTTTGACACTCGACTCTGAGTTTTGAACATGGGCCTGTCTTTCGTCTTCGGTGCCTGTCTCTGACCGCAGCAGGCGCCGTTCCAGTGATCGCTGGCGGTGATCCGCCTCACAACAGAGTAGGAGTACTTTTGAATTTGGTCAAGCAAAAGTTGTAGTAAACCATCCGACTTCCGATTGCCTCCGTGCATTAATAGCCGTGGATCTGCGGCTGGTGAGCAGAGAGTTCCACTAGGGCCAAGCGGCGTAATCCGCGCCATCGGGCAATTGGGCTTGCCCTCAGACCCGCAACTATTGAATGTTTGCAAGCACACTTTTGTCTGCGTATTGACATAGGTCGTGTGTCCGATGTCATACTCATACAGGGATTCAACCTGATGATGAGAAGCGTGGGCCTCCCGGCCCATGCCCCGCCGCCATAGTTTCGTTCGGCGCCGCTCACCAGAGAGCAAGATCAAAAAGAAGGAGTCGCGACGATGCGTGCAGTAATTCTTCCGGGGGACAAGAAGGTCCTTGTCGCCGATCGGGAACGGCCGGAGCCGGAACCCCACGAGGTCCTGGTGGAGACCAAGGCCTCCGCCATCTGCCGAAGCGACATGAGCCTTTACTACGGCAACCCGATCGTTGGCGGGGGCGCCGCGGACGCCGGGGATGTCGTACCGGGCCACGAGGCGGCAGGGGTCGTGGTGGCCGTCGGAAGCGCGGTCAGTGGCGTTCAGGTCGGCGACCGCGTGGCCGCTCATCTGGCCGTCGGGTGTGGCCACTGCGAGTACTGCGGCCAGGGCTATTCGATGCTTTGCCCTGAATGGAAATGCTTCGGGTTCGATTTTGCGGGCGGGGATGCCGAATACTTCACCATTGCGGCCAGGAACGCCCTGCCGTTGCCGGCTCATTTCAGCTTCAAGGCCGGCGCCGTGATGACCGACATGATCGGCAGCCAGTACCACGTACAGAAAAAGATGGCGGTCAGCGGCAACAAGACAGTCGCCGTCATTGGTCTGGGCCCGATGGGCTCGGCCGCTGTTCTTGTAGCAAAAGCGTTCGGTGCCCGGGTGATCGCAGTCGACATTCTCGATGAGCGTTTGGAGCAGGCCCGCGCGCTGGGAGCAGACAGCGTCGTGAACAGCAAAGACGCTGACGCCGTTGAAGCGATTCTCGGGCTGACCAATGGCCGCGGTGTCGAAGTCGCCATTGATTGCTCCGGCAACCCCGCGGGCCAGAACACCGCTCTGGACTCGGCGGCGAAGCTGGGAAGCGTCGCTTTTGTTGGCGAATCCCGTGCCACGCAAATCAACCCCAGCGACCAGGTCATCCGCAAGCTCCTCACCGTGGTCGGCGGTTGGTACTTCCCCCTAGGCGAGTGGCAGGAGATCCTGCGCTTTGTCGACGACAACAAAGTGGACGTCGAAGCCATCATCAGTAACGAATATTCCCTGGAAGACGCCGAGCAGGCTTTCGGAGCCTTCGATCGGCGCGAGACCGAAAAAGCCGTGTTCGTCTGGAACTGACACCGCAAGCTTCAGCGTCGATATCTAAGAAAAGGACAAGCAGCATGTTCCGCTACACCGCAGAGATCCTCCCGTACCACGACATGTCACTCGAAGATGCAGTCAGAGACCTGGCGGACATCGGATTCACTGAGGTGAATCTCTGGTCTTCGGCCGCGCCCTTGGCCCACCACGTCAATCCGGGCGATGACCCCGGAAAGATCCGCGACCTCCTGGCGAAGTACGGCATGAAGGCGTGCGGTCTCACGGTTTACGGAAAGAATCAGGACGAGATCCTGGAGCGGGTCCAGTTTGCGGCCGATCTGGGGATCGATACCGTCATCTTCGACTGCGAAGCCAACTACCCCGACTATGTCGGAACCTTCCTGCCGCCGATAGTGGAAGCAGGCGCCAAGGCAGGCGTGCGCATCGCGGTTGAAAACCACCTCACGGTTCCCTTTTCGGCCGATTTCGAAGCGGGCGGCAACGAAGACAAACGGTGGGATGAAGGCGTGGACACGTTCGCCCAGATCAAGCGCCTCATCCGCGACATCGACGATCCCTACCTGGGCGTTTGCCTGGCGCCCCCGCACATGTGGGTCATGCAGGAGACCATCAGCGAAGTCATCGCCTTCCTGACCGAGCGCAAGAGGCTCTACTACTACTACATCTGGGACGTGGACCGCTCCTACCGCCACGGCGTGGACGGCCTGAATTTCGGTCCCGGCGAAAAGCAGCTCCCTTCACCAGAAGGGACCCTGGACCACCGGTTCCTGCTGTCAGAGCTTCAGCGGGCCGGCTACCAAGGAGCAGCCAGCATAAAGTGCCACGGAACCCACGGCTGGAGCCTGGAGAAGATTGGCCAGGAACTCAGGGCCTCCGACGCCTACGTGCGCAGTGCCTACAACGGCCTGACCAAGTAAGAGATCGGGGCCGGTGTCGTGACACATGTCAGGTGGGGCCGGGTACTTCGAAGGGCCCGAAACATCAAAGCTCATCGGTGCTGCACGGCGTCTGTCAACTTTGATCTAATGATAGAAGGAACTCAAGCAACGGTAAGCCCGGGTCATGAGGATTCAACGACAACGACCGCTCCCGCTGCCGCGCGGAGCCCTAGCAGTAAAGGGCCTTGATGACCTTGACGCGGACCTTGACCGACGGAGACGGCCAGTCTCCAAGCACGAAAGGCTTAAAGCATGCGCCCGGATTCGGTGCGAGCGAGCTCTTCCAGATACTGAGGGACGGCAGGCCGCGCACGCGTTCTGAATTGTCGGCAGCTACTGGTTTTGCACGCTCCACCATCACGTCGCGCATTGACGAACTGATGAAGACCGGTTTCATTGCCTCAGTCGGTGACGCGGCCTCCACCGGCGGCAGGCCGTCGGCCCTGGTGGCGTTCAACCCCACCGCGCGGGTGGTTGCGGCAGCGGATATCGGTGCAACCCACGGCACGGTGGCAATTATGGATCTCGCCGGAAATACCCTGACCAAAGTCACTGAGGAGATCCAAATCGCCGCGGGACCCGAGCCGGTGCTCGAATGGCTCACGGCAACAATCGATTCACTGGCGGTAGGGCTCGGGCGGAAAAAGACCGATGTCGTCGCTGTAGGCATCGGGCTTCCCGGTCCGGTGGAGCATTCTTCCGGGAAACCCTCGCAGCCCCCGATCATGCCGGGTTGGAACGGATTCGACGTTCCTCGCTATGTCCAGCGCAGCTACGACGTGGCTGTCCTAGTGGATAACGACGTCAACATCATGGCTCTCGGCGAGCGAGCCGTGGCGTGGCCGGAGTCCGACAACATAATTTTCGTCAAAGTCGCCACGGGCATCGGCTCCGGAATCATCAGCAGCGGACAGCTGCAGCGCGGTGCCGACGGCTCTGCAGGCGATGTTGGGCACATTGCAATCGGGCGGGCGGCAGGCATCGCCTGCCGGTGCGGCAATATCGGGTGCTTGGAAGCCATTGCCGGACGGCCGGCTATAGCGGCGGCTCTGAGGGCTGAGGGCGTAGAACTTGAGCGCGACAGTGACGTGGTTGCCCTCGTCCGGAAAGGAAACCTCCTGGCGAGCCAGACTGTTCGCCAGGCGGGCAGGGATATAGGTGAGGTCCTCAACATGTGCGTTAGCATCCTCAACCCGTCCCTTATTGTTATCGGCGGCTCGATGGCTGAAGCGAGTGAACAGCTCATCGCGGGGATGCGGGAAGTTGTCTATTCACGCTCCACCCCCCTGGCTACCCAGCACCTTTCAATCGTTCAAGCCCGCACCGGGGCCGACGCCGGGGTCATCGGGGCAGGCATCATGGCTATCGAACATGTTCTCGAGCCGGAAAACCTAGAGGCCTTGACTGCGACTTACTCAGGTTGACGTAGTATCCGCCATCGGCGGAGCGGCCCAAGCTCCGTCTTAGATAGGGCCCTCGTCCTACTGCCCGCCTTCCCAGCCAACCCTAAGGTTCAGCTAGGCATAATGGACCGAAGCTTCGGTCAACCGCTATTTGACCGGAGCTTCGCCAATCGGGGGGCGCGCAGCCTTGAGCCAGCGGGAGTCGGCTGTATCCTCGCACCCGGCCGAGCAGGCCCGGTAGCAGGTCACCCAGGGATCGTCTCCGAGCGGTCCGCCGCAGGCCTCGCACGTGCCGTGGACGGTGGCCGCCGATGGGTGCTTCTCCCCCGTGTTTCCGGGGATTTTAGAACGCCGATATCAGACCTAGTGGGTATCCGGTTAGCTCAGGTAGTCTTTGTAAATGCCGAGGCCGGATTTTCCGCGGACGATCCTGGAGTTCCAGGCGCGCTTCGCCGATGAGAAGGCGTGTCTGGACTACCTGTTCGCGTGCCGCTGGCCGGAGGGCTACGTATGTCCGCGGTGTAAGGGGCAGTCAGGCTGGCCCTTGTCCACCCGACGGCTGTGGGAATGCGCCGGATGCCATTACCAGGTCTCTCTGACTGCTGGAACGGTGCTGCACAAGACGCACACCGCGCTGCATTTGTGGTTCTGGGCTGCCTACCTGATGACGACGGGAACGCCGGGGATCTCGGCGCGGCAGCTGCAGCGCCAGCTTGGACTTACCCGGTACGAGACGGCCTGGACAATGCTGCACAAGCTCCGCCGGGCCATGGTCAACCCCGAACGCACCCTTCTGACGGGTGAGGTCGAGGTCGATGAGTGCGAGGTTGGCGGACGGGAGACCGGCCGACGCAGCGGCAGGAGCCTAACGGCCAAGGCCGCGCAGGTCGTCGTCGCGGTGGAGGTGCGCGGCCGGGGCTCCGGGCGGGTGCGGATGACGGTGATCCCCCAATGCCTCGGGGGGCGACCTTGAGCACCTTCGTCGCGGACACAGTGGCTCCGGGCGCCATCGTGCACACCGATGGTTGGATGGGATACGTCCCGTTAGCCAAAAAAGGCTACACCCACCGCCCACGCTCCCATCGGGCCGCAAAGAAGGCCGGCGACCCCGACTCGGTCCTTCCCCGCGTACACCGCGCGATCAGCAACTTTAAGTCCTGGCTGCGAGGAACCCACAGCTCCGTGGGCGACGAGCACCTGCAGGCGTACATCGATGAGTTCACGTTCCGCTTCAACCGGCGCGGCACCCCCATGGCGGCCTTCCAGTCCTTGCTCGGCCTCGGCACCACGCAAGCACCAACCACGTATTGCCAAATTATCGACCATGATCAGGCATCGGACCGCCGGACCTGAGCTAACCGGATACCCACAACGGACCTTACGCCGTCATGTTCGCATTGGGTTCGAATACGCCGGTTCGAGTGTTTCCCCGCGGCCCGGGCGGAGCATCCAGTCAGGACGCTCGGTTCAGGGAGCTCTTTGGCTGCTGGTGGGTTGCTGGATTCAACGCGTGCATGAACTGCAGTTTTCCTGGACCCTTGACAGCTTTTCGCGTTTAGTGCGGGCATTTCGCACATAGTGGGTATACGGTTTGCTCAGGTCGGGCGGCTTGATTTCGGGCCTTGTTCAATAATTTCGCGGTAAGTCGTCGGTGCCTGCTCCGTGCCAAGTCCGAGCAGCCGCTGGAACGCCGCCATCGGCGTGTTCCGCCGGTTGTAACGGAAGATGAACTCATCTATGTAGACCTGCAGATGTTCGTTGCTTACCGAACGGTGGGTGCCGCGGAGCCAGGACTTGAAGTTGCTGATCGCACGGTGCACGCGGGGTAGGACAGCATCGGGATCCCCGGCTCTCTTGGCCGCCCGCTGGGAGCGCGGACGGTGGTCGTAGCCTTTCTTGGCCAACGGGGCGTATCCCATCCAGCCGTCGGTGTGGACAAGGGCGCCCGGGGCCACGTTGTCGACGATGAAGGCGCCCAGCGTGTAGCCGGAGGCATTGGGGATCACCGTCATCCGCACCCGTCCGGAGCCTTGGCCACGCACCTCCACGGCGACGACCACCTGCGCGGCTTTGGCCGCGAGTTGCCGGCCTCCGCGCCGCCCCGCCTCGCGGCCACCGACCTCGCACTCATCCACTTCGACCTCGCCGGTAAGCAGTGTACGCGCGGGATCGACCATGGCACGACGCAGTTTATGCAACATCGTCCACGCAGTCTGATACCGGCCCAGGCCCAGTTGGCGCTGCAGCTGCAAGGCAGAGATCCCCGGTGTGCCCGTCGCCATCAGGTACGCAGCCCAGAACCACACATGCAGCGGGGTATGCGTCTTGTGCAAGACTGTGCCGGCCGTCAACGAGACCTGGTAATGACACCCCGCGCACTCCCAAACCTTCCGGCTGGCTATCGGCCAAGCGGCCTGTCCTTTGCACCGGGGGCATACGAAGCCGTCCGGCCAGCGGCACCCGAACAGGTAGTCCAGGCAAGCCCGTTCATCGCCGAACTGTGCCTGGAACTCTAGAATCGACCGCGGAAAGTCTGGTTTCGGCATTCCTCGAATCTACCTGAGCAAACCGTATACCCACTTCGCACATTATGCGAAGTGTAGTTGGCGGGGTTCCAGCCCCGGCCGCATGACCACCCGTTCAGCATCGAATAATGCCGGATACCCAGTAAACCCGTCATGTTCGCATTGGATGCGAATACGCTTCACCACCAACTGGCAGGAACGGCCCTGTCGGACTCTTCCGCTGTGGGTATCCGGAGCTTCTTAGGTGTCGGTTGCTGGCCGCAACGCTTCCCTGACCTGCGGATCTGGCGGATCCTGATGTAGCCGATCCTGCAATAATTAGTTGCATGATTGCTGGGCGAATGGAAGCAGCGGCATTCGCATGTTCGAATACACCGGCTCACAAGCAAGAGCATTCCGTCGAAGCCGCGTTGGGGGACGGCTGGGTGCCCGACGTCTGTCGTCGTCCACCGGACAAGATCGTTTGTGACAAAGGCACCTGAGACGCTTTCACCGATGTGTAGGTAAAGCAGACTCACCTTTTCGGCGTAGTTGCTTGCCGCTTCGCGTACGGCCTTCGCCTCGACGGTGGAATAGCTACGGATTGTCATGTTGGTGCCAGAGTCATGGCGTCCCATCATCGCGAGGACATCGTCGTTTCCTGCCAGGCTCATCCCGACGATCCTCATTGACGTTCGCTCGAATGCCCAACCTGAGTTCCTTGGGGGACACGTGTTCACCGATAACTCCAAGGGACGCGGCGGAGAAGAAAAATTGGCCAGCGGGCCGGCCCTCAGTGGAGGGGGCATGCAAAGCTGGGGCGATGAGGCTCAGGCCCTGCAGATGGTCCAGCCACTGTATTGCAGTACTGCGAGACAACCCTGCGCTGGCACAGAGCTGGGCAACGGTCAGTTGTTCCCGGCTCCGGAAGCGCTGGAAAAGTTCGCCGGCTGCGGCGTCCCACAATTCTTAGTCCTTGGTGCTGAAGGCGGCGTCGAAGCTGGTCTTCGAGGCCGGAAAATCGTACTTCTTGAGTGCGGCGAGGGCTTCTGGGGCGCCGTGGAGGCGGTCCATGGAGGCGTCTTCCCATTCGACGGAGATGGGGCCGGTGTAGCCGATGGCGGTGAGGGCGCGGAAGGAGGATTCCCAGGGGACGTCGCCGCGGCCGGCGGAGACGAAGTCCCACCCGCGGCGCGGGTCGCCCCAGGGCAGGTGCGAGCCCATGACGGTGTTCCGGCCGGTGGGGCGGAGCTTGGTGTCCTTACAGTCGACGTGGTAGATCCGGTCCTTGAAGTCCCAGATGAAGGAGACGGGGTCGATGCCCTGCCACATGAAGTGGGACGGGTCCCAGTTCAGGCCGAACGCCGGCCGGTGGCCGATCGCGTCGAGGGTGCGGACGGTGGTCCAGTAGTCGTAGGCGATTTCGGAGGGGTGGACCTCGTGGGCGAAGCGGACGCCGCATTCGTCGAAGACGTCCAGGATGGGGTTCCAGCGGTCGGCGAAGTCCTGGTAGCCGGCGTCGATGACCTTTTCCGGGACGGGCGGGAACATCGCGACGTACTGCCAGATGGAGGAGCCGGTAAACCCGACGACGGTGTCCACGCCGAGGGCCTTGGCGAGCCGGGCGGTGTGCTGCATTTCCTCGGCGGCGCGGGCGCGGACGCCTTCGGGGTCGCCGTCGCCCCAGACCTTGGCGCCGACGATGGCTTTGTGCCGGAAGTCGATGGGGTCATCGCAGACTGCCTGGCCCTTGAGGTGGTTGGAGATGGCCCAGACCTTGAGGTTGTATTTGTCCAGGACGGCGAGTTTGGACTCGACGTAGCCGGGTTCATCCCAGCGCCAGGCATCCAGGTGGTCCCCGGACACGGCGATTTCCAGGCCGTCATAGCCCCAGCCGGAGGCGAGCCTGGCGACTTCCTCGAACGGGAGGTCGGCCCACTGGCCGGTGAACAGGGTGTACGGGCGAGGCATGTCAGGCTCCTTCGATGACGGGGGGTGTGAATGTTCTGCTTCGAATTAGGCGATGGGACGAAACCTGTGAACGTTCAAAGTCTCAGCCATATGCTCCGCCGCGGATGCCAGGAAGTCGACAACGTGTCGTTTCTCGTTGTGGAGGACCAGCGCGTCGGCATCCGTCCACTTCTCGTACAGCAGGAAGGTGTTGCGGTCCTGTTCGTCACTAATGACTGTGTACTCGATGCAGCCGTCATCGCGGCGGCTGGCGGTCTGCAGGACGGCCAGCAGTTGCTCCAGTTCGTCGGCGTGACCGGGTTTTGCCTTGAAGACAGGGATGACATAGGTGGCCGTATCGTTGGCCGGTGCTGGTGTATTGGTCATTCAGAAGCTCTTTCGTTCTCCTTGGTGCGTAGGATGCAGGTGCGGCGCCGCCTGCTCTGGGACGCCGCACCTGCTTCTCGTGTGGGTTACGCCTCGATGCTGGGCACTTTCACCCAGTTGCCGGACTCCGCGGATTCGATGATGGCATCGTCGATCAAGGCAGTCTGGTAGCCGTCGGCAAAGTTCGGGCTGACGCTTCCGCCTTCAGCGATGGCCTTGAAGAAATCGTGGGCCTCGATGATTTTGGTCTCGCCGTAGCCGATGCCAAGCGCCGGGATGGGCCAAAGCCCTTCTCCATAGGGGTGTGCGGGGCCGGTGTAGACGGTGCGGAAACCCTTGCGGTCGCCGGGGTCGCTGGCGAAGCAGACCTGTAGTTCGTCACGGCGTTCGTAGTTGAAGACGATGCTGCCCTCGGTGCCGTGGATCTCGAACGTCAGGAAGTTATTGCGTCCATGCGCGTTGCGCGTCGCTTCGATGGAGCCGATGGCGCCGTTGGCGAACTTCACCATGGTGAGGACTTCGTCATCCACGTCGACGGGACCGCGGGGGCCGGCGCCGCCGGAGACGTTCCCCAGGCTGTCCGCGCCGCCCGACTGCAGCGGCCGCTCTGGGATCCAGGTGGACATTATTGAGTTGACGGAGGCGAGTTCTCCAACAAGGTAGCGCGCCATATCAATTACGTGGGTTCCGATGTCACCGAGGGCGCCTGACCCTGCGACGGACTTCTGGAAGCGCCAGGAGAGGGGAGAGTTGGGGTCCGCGCTCCAGTCTTGCAGGTAGGTCCCACGGAAGCTGATCACGCGCCCAATTGCACCTTCATCAATGTATTTCTTGGCGAGTGCTACGGCGGGCGTGCGGCGGTAGTTGAACGCGACCATGTGGACGAGGTTGGTGTTCTTGACGGCGTCGTACATGGCCTTGGACTCTTCACCGGTCCTGGCCAGCGGCTTCTCGCAGATGATGTGCTTCCCCGCCTGGGCGGCTGCGATGGCGATCTCGGCGTGAAGGTGGTTTGGCGTCGCGATGTCGACGACGTGGATCTCGGGGTCATCGATAATCCTGCGCCAGTCTGAGGTGGAGTTTTCAAAACCAAAGCGGCTGGCGGCCTGGGCTGCGAGATCATCAGTGGCTTCCGCAATAATTTTGCGGACCGGCATGGCAGGGGCGGGCCAGAAGAACATGGGCATGGCAGCGTAGGCGAGCGAGTGGGCCTTGCCCATGAAGCCGCCGCCGATGAGGCCGACGTTAAGTTTCTGCATGGCGTGTTCCTTTTCGTTTAGAGGCCGGTGTCGGCGAGGATTTTGTCGAGGTATTTCTTGCTGATTTCGGCGGCGGTCTTGGGATCGCCGTCGTACGAATCGAGTTCCACCATCAGCCAGCTGTCGTAGCCGCTTTCCTTCACCGCACGGATGATGTCAGGGAAATCCAGATCGCCTTCGCCGAGGGGGAGGAACTCAAACGGATCCTGACGGAAATCCTTGAGGTGCACGTGGCGGATACGGTCCGGGTATTTCCGGATTGCTGCCGCCGGATCGCAGCCGCCGGCAGCAAGGTGGGCGGTGTCGGGGCAGAATCCGATGCGCGTTCTGGTCATGAGAAGGTCGAGTTCGTCCGGACTCTCCACGATGGTGCTGAGGTGAGGGTGGTAGCTCGCAGTAAGGCCGAAGCTCTCAGCGATGTCCGTCACCCGGTCCAGGCCCTTGGCGAGCAGGGTGTAGTCCTCGTCGCTGGTGCCCGCGGCGCGACGTGCGCCGCCGCCGACGACGAGTCGCTCGGCGCCGAAAGTGGCTGCCAGCTCCGCGGCGTGATTGATGCGGTGCAGTTCCTCGGGGAGGATGTCGGCGAAGATGAAGTTGGCGCCGGAGTATACGGAGACGAGTTTGAGACCTGAATCGCGGAGCAGTTCCTGCAGGTCCTGCGGACGGTCTTCGTAGTCCACGAGGTTGCCGTCGAACATCTCTGTTCCTTCATAGCCGACCGCGGCAATGTCCCGCACGGCATCCTCCATGGAGCCGTTGGACCGGTAGTAAAGGTCTTTGACACTGGTGACCCCTACCGGGTGGCCAGTGACGCCGCCCCAGGTGATTGAGTGGTATCCAAGCTGCATTATCTTTGCCTTTCGGGTGTTAGTTCGTCAGAGATGCTGGAGCCGGCCTGCAGGCCTGGCACATCGACCCAGGTGTTAGTTGCTGCGGAATCCACGACTGCCTGGGTGATCAGTGCCGCGCGAAGTCCGTCGCGGAAGGTTGGAAGCCCGTCGACATTCTCCCCACGGGCAGCGGCGTAGACGTCGGCCACGAAAGCATTGAAGCTGTCCTGGTAGCCGTGCGGGTGGCCGGCCGGAAGCCGGGCATACCGCTGCGATTCCGGGTAGGAAAGCGTGTCGGGGCCGCTTGGTACGCGGGTGCTGCCGCGGACGCTTCCCACCCAGAGAGTTTCCGGCTCTTCCTGGTTGAAGCTCAAGGACGCCTCGGTACCGTCGAACGAGAACCAGAGCCGGTTCTTTCTCCCCGGCGTGACCTGGCTGACGACCAGGGACCCCGTGGCGCCCTTATCGGTTTCAAACAGCAGCGACGCACCGTCCTCTGTTCCGACGTTTAGCATTCCGCTTTCGCTGGCGCGTTGCGGAAACGCTTTGGACGTTTTGGCGACGAGTCGAGTGATTTGGTGCCCGGTAACAAATTCCATCAGGTCGCACCAGTGCACCCCAATGTCGCCGAATGCCCTGGACGCTCCGCCGGAGCCAGGGTCCACTCGCCAGTTGGTGGCGGAGCTGCTCGCTAGCCAGTCCTGCAGGTAGGAACCGTGCAGGAGCCACAGTTCGCCGGCCTCCCCGCGGATCAGCCGTGCCTTGGCTTCGCGAATTGTCGGGTAGAAACGGTAGATAAAAGGTACTGCCGCTACGGATTCGGTGCCCTCCGCCAAGGTGCTGAGCTGTTCCGCGTCCTCAACCGTTGTGGCCAAGGGTTTTTCACATACGACGTGCTTGCCTGCTTCAAGCGCCAGCCTGGCCAGGTAGGCATGGCTGGCGTTCGGAGTGCAGATGTGGACGACGTCGACATCGTTGCTCCGGATCAGCGCTTCCGGGGATTCGGCGGCTTTCGCGGCATGGAGCCGGCCCGCTGCCGCGCGTGCGCTCTCCGGCGTGCGTCCGGCGATTTCGCTCAGGACGCCGCCGGCGGCGCGCACCGCATGGGCGTGGACTTCCCCCATGAACCCGGTGCCGATGATTCCAGCCCTCATTTGCCGGGTCATGCGGTGCTCATTTCTTTCGGGCCAAGGCGACGGCCAGGATGATAATCGCACCGCGGACAACCTGCTGCTGGCTGCTGTCCAGCCCCGCGAGGATCAGGCCATTGTTGATCAATCCGATCAGGAGGGCGCCGAAGAGCGTGCCGAGCACCGAACCGGCACCGCCGAAGAGGCTGGTTCCGCCCAGGATCACGGCGGCGATGGCTGAGAGTTCGTCGCCGCTGCCCCACTGGAAGCGTCCGGACTGGAGCCGACCGGCGTAGAGCATGCCGGCAACACTGGCGACCATGCCGGAGATGAGAAGGACCTGGAACTTAATGCGCTTGGTGTTGATGCCCGTGAAGTCAGCCGCGGTACGGTTGCCGCCGGTGGCAAGGACCTGGCGGCCGAACTTGGTCCGGGAAAGTACCACTGCGCCGATCGCCACAAAGATGGCGCTCCACACAATAAGTCCGGGAACGGGACCGAAATTACCGGAGCCGAACAGCATGTTGAACGTGTCGTTGAGAATGGGCTGCGGCGCCGAAGCCGTGATCCATTGGGCCACGCCGACTGCGATGCCGAGCATGCCCAGTGTTACCAGGAAGGAAGGGATACCGAGGAGGCTGACAAGGGCGCCGTTGATCGATCCGACGACCAGACCAACGGCGAGACCTGCCAGGATGCCCGGGACGATTCCCCATTGGGCCAACGCCATGGCCGTGCAGACGCTCGAGAGGCCGGCGACCGAGCCCACGCTCAGGTCAATTTCGGCGCACGCGATGACGTACGTCATGCCGACGGCGATGACAGTAATGGTTGCTGTCTGGCGGAAGATGTTCAGCAAATTGTTGGGCGACAGGAAGCCTTGGTCGCGCAACAGCACCGCGAAGAAGATGAACACGACGACGAAGCCGATGTAAATGACGTAGCGGCGCCAATCGAGCTCGCCAAGGGTGCGCTTAAGGTTGAAGGGCGTTTTCTCCTCAGAAGCCTTCGCTGAGATGGTTGGGTTGTTCATGATCAGACTCCCTGAACTGCGAGTTGTAGTGATTCTTCGTCTTCGATTTCGCTGCGCTTCAAATCCCGAGTGACGGAGCCATCCCTGAGGACCAGGACCCTGTCGCTTACGGCGAGCAGTTCCGGGTATTCGGAGGAAATGACGATGACGGCCTTGCCTGCGTTGGCCAGATCGCGAATCATGTCGAGGATTTCACTCTTCGTGCCGATGTCGACGCCCGCTGTCGGTTCGTCCAGGATCAGGACGTCCGGGTCCGTGCCGAGCCACTTGGCCAGCACGACCTTCTGCTGGTTTCCGCCGGACAGCAGCCGTACGGGCTTGTTGGGGTGAGCAACCTTCACTGCGAATTTCTTGATGAGCGAGTTTGAAAGGTTCCTTCCTTCTCCCGCGTCCAACAAAGGTCCGCGCCGGATCTGGTCGAGCAGCGGCAGCAGCAGGTTTTCCCGAACGGAGTGGTCCAGGACCAGCCCCTGCGCGCGCCGGTCCTCGGGAATGAGAGCCAAGCCGGCCTCGATGGCCTTGCGCGGGTTTGAGATCGAGATTTTCTGCCCGCGGAGCAGTATCTCCCCGCTTTCAAGGGGATCGATACCGAACAGCACCCTGGCGAGCTCCGTCCGGCCGCTTCCCATCAGTCCAGCTAGCCCAAGGATCTCGCCGGCGTGAAGTGTGAAGGAGACGTTGCGGACGCGCTTGCCCGACGTAAGGTCCCGGGCCTCGAGGATGGGGGATGCGGTCTCCGAGTCGTGATTACGTTCCTTGTAACTCATCTGACCCTCGATCTTCTTGCCCACGATGCCTTCCACGATCTGTTCCGGCGTGACATTGGACAACGGTTCCGTGAGTAGGCGTTGTCCGTCACGCAGGATCGTTATGCGGTCGGCAATACGGTAGACCTCGTCCATGCGGTGGGAGATGTAGATGATGGATATGCCGCGCTTCTTGAGCCGATCCACGAGATCGAAGAGCGCCTCCGTCTCGTGCCGGGCAAGGCTGGCGGTCGGCTCGTCCATGATCAGCACCTTGGCATCTTGTGCGAGGGCCTTCGCGATTTCCGTTAGCTGCCAATAGGCCGTGCCAAGACGCGAAACATGGGCGCGCGGGTCGACCTCGACTTCCATTTCCTTGAAGACTTCGCGGGCCTTCCGGACAGCTGCCCGATCATCGATCAGACCGCTACGTCCTTGCGGTTCTGCCGCGAGGAAGATGTTCTGCGCTACGGTCAGGCTCGGGACCAGGCTGAATTCCTGGAACACCATGCCAATTCCGGCGGCCTTAGCATCCTGAATGGTTTTGATGTCCGCTTGCTGTCCTCCGACGAGGATGGTTCCCTCATCAGCGAGGTAGACACCCTGCAGAATTTTCATCAGCGTGGACTTGCCGGCGCCGTTTCCGCCAGCTAGAGCGTGCACTTCCCCTGTGCGGACTTCGAAGTCCACGTCGTTGAGGACATTGACTCCGTTGAATCCTTTTGAGATCGACCGCATTTCAACGGCGAGGGCTCCTGTGTTCATGGTGGGATCGCTTTCACTGGGCGGGGCAAGGCCGAAACCCTGCCCCACGCCTGCTATTTTTTGAAGGAGTCCTGAATGTCCTTGGGGGCGTCCTCGTGGTAAACCTGCTTCCAGGCTTCGAGGATGTTGTTGTGGTCCACGGGTACAGCGCTCAGCGCCACATAGGCCGGCGTGGTCTTGCCGAGCAGGGCCATCGCTGCGAGCCGGGCTTCTGTTATGCCTTGGTCGTAAGGCAGCTGTGCGCCGAGGCCGATAACGAGCTCGTTCTTGGCGAGTGCGATGGCAACGTTTTTGCCCAGGTCTTCCGTGGCGATTTTCAGGTCAGGACGGCCGGCCGCACGGGCTGCCGCCATGACGCCTTCGGCCGGGACATCCCAGACGGCCCAAATGCCGGAGAGGTCAGCGTACTTGCTGAGCATGGCGTTTGCGGCGCCCTGTGCGTCACCGGCGAAGTCGGGACCGGCGATGCCCTTCTCTTCGACGATCTGGATGTCCGGGTAGTCCTTGGTAATGGTCTCCTTGAACCCCTGGTAGCGCTGCTTGGTGACAAAGAAGTCGGCTTCGTGGTAAATCAGGCCGATCTTGCCTTTGCCGCCAAGAGCCTTCGCCATCTGGTGGGCGGAGACCACGCCGTTGCCGAAGTTGTCGGCCGATACTACAGAGACGTAGTCCTTGCCGGCGGTGAGTCCCTTGGGAACGTTGTCCATGAAAACAAGCTTCGCTCCGGCCGCTGCGGCCTTCTTGTAGGCGGAAGCCGTAGCCACAGGATCGGTGGGGATGGAAATAATGACGTCGGGGTTCTGGGTCATGACCGTCTCAAGATCGGAAACCTGCTTGTCCGGCTTGAAGTTCGCATCCGTAGTGGCAATGAGGTTGATCCCAAGACGCGAGAATTCACTCTTAAGGCCCGCGATCTGGGCATTAGCCCAGTCATTGCCGCCGTAGTGCATAACGATTGCAGCCTTGGCTCCAAGGGCCTTGACCTTCGTGATGTCTTCCTCGCTCAGATCTGCGACCGAGGCCGGAGACGGCTCCTCACCGTTCGGGCCTTTGCTGAGAACCTGGACTTTGATTTTTGCCAGTGCGGCTTCGGCCTTTTCCGACACGCCCGCATCCTGGGTTGTGGTGGTGGTTCCGGAAGAGCTGCAGCCGGTCGCAGTCAGAACGAGTGCGGTGGCGAGAGCAACAAGCGGGAGCTTGTATTTCATGACTATTCTCCAATGAATATGAGGCTGGGTACCGCCTTGGACCATCAGCCGGGGCCGTCAGTGTCACCCCGTCGTGTGACTGGCACAACATAACGTTATGCACACGGCGTGCATAAGTCAACCCTTTGGGGGATAATGTTTGTAGGTCATCAGTAAAAGGAGCTACGGAGTGACGACGAAGAACTCAAATGTGGCGCTCGTTGGGGAACAAATCGGTTCCTTAGTCGCAGTGCTGAATGCAGTACGCTCTGGGCAGGCTCTGACGAGGCCGGAAGTCGTCAGAGTCACTGGACTGGGCCGGAATGTCGTCTCTCAAAGAGTGGAGTACCTCCTTGACTCAGGACTCTTGGAGGAAGGACCTACCGGACCTTCACAGGGTGGCCGGGCCCCCAGGCAGCTCGCTTTCAAAGCCACCGCCGGACAGGTGCTCGTTGCGGAACTTGGTGCAACCAGCCTGGGCGTGGCACTGACAGATCTTGACGGGCGAATCGTTTCGGCCGTTGAGGAGCCTGGCGACATCAATAACGGGCCGGAAGTGATACTCAAGCGCGTGGCACAGCTCTTTGACGAGCTGTTGAAAAGCCACGATGGGAGTCCCCGGCTGTGGGGTATCGGTATCGGACTGCCCGGCCCGGTGGAATTCGCGACAGGAAAGCCGGTGGTGCCGCCAATCATGCCCGGTTGGGACGGCTACGACGTCAGGGCGTTCTTCCAAGGCAAATTCTCGGCCCCCGCATGGGCGGATAACGAGGTAAATCTCATGGCCTTGGGGGAATTTCGGGACGGCCTAGGGCAGGACCACTCAGAGATTGTGTACGTCAAGGTGGGGACAGGCATTGGCGCAGGTCTCATATCCCAAGGCCGGTTGCACCGTGGCGCACTTGGAAGCGCCGGCGACATCGGCCACATCCGGTTAGGTCCGGACTCCGTGGCTTGCCGCTGCGGAAAGCGCGGCTGTTTGGAAGCCGTGGCCGGGGGCGCCGCAATTGCCCGCCAGGGAGAAGCGCTTGGGAAATCCGGAAAGAGCAGGCTGCTTGCAACAACGGTTGCGGACCACGGCTCCGTCAACGCTCGCGATGTCGCGGATGCCGCCCGCCGGGGCGACGCCGACGCCACCGATTTATTGCTCTATTCGGCCAGGGAGGTTGGCGAGGCCATCTCCCTGCTGGTCAACATCTTCAACCCGTCGCTGGTCCTCATAGGCGGGGGCGTCGCCGACTCCGGAGACCTCTATCTTGCAGAAGTCAGGAAGACAGTCTTGGGCAGCTCGCTTCCGCTGGCTACGCGGAACCTGAGCATTATGGCGTCGCCGACCGGAGACCAGGCGGGCCTCCGCGGAGCTGCATTCATGGTCATCGACCAACTACTGTCAGGACACCTGCTCGAGCGCTGGATCCAAGGCGGAACCCCTTCCGGCCGCACTGACCTCACGTGAAGGCCTTCGGATTAGTCGAATCTCGAGGGTTGCGGGCGAAGACAATATCTGGACATCCGCACGCACCTCCAGAAGAAGCACAAGAGCGGCATCATCAACCAGGCCTACGAGAACGGCGGCGTGGCGTTCCCGCAGGATCACACCGGCGCCATTGAGGGCCAATCTTAAGGACGCCAGACTCGGCATCGACCTGGACGACATAGTCGAAGACGACACGGGCAAGGTTCTGCATTCCACCATTGCCCAGGGACAAGGCACTAAGGAGTGGCTCGATACGCGCGGCCGCATCGGCCGAACTGACACTTTTGACCCCGAACAGGGCTCCGGATGGGCCTGCTCCCCCGCGTTTCCTAGGATATTTGATACGTCGATAATGAAGATTATGTAAGCCTGCGGCCAAGAGGGGTCTCCGATCGGGCTTTTCCGCTCCGGGCAGGCCCCTCCCACGCCCAGGTCGCGGCAAAAAACCAACGCCGGCAGGTGTGTTGCGTGGGTCACATTTGGTCTATGGTTGTCCGGGGCGCCACAGCGTTGTGGCACCCGACTTAGAGCGGAGAAATTTCGTGACAGACAAGCTTCGAGTGTTGGTCCGGGTGGATCTGGACTGCGCAAAGGCCCAGGTTTCCGCGCAGGGTCATGTGACGTCCAAAAGCGTGCACGGCCTGTATGACGTCATGAAGCGCGCCAACTCGCTCACCGCGGGCATGGCCCTGGAGCTTGATATGACCCGGGCCCGGATCGAGCCCGACGCGTTGGAAGAACTCCGGGCCTGCTCGAGGTCTCACCATCTGCCTGCCTGCGTCGATCCGCTCCAGGCCGACTACAGGCTGAGCATTCTCGCCCCGGACAACGCGGCGCCCCTGGCAGCAATGGCTACACAGGCAGCCTGAGCCGCAACAGCAATCCCCCACATCAGGGTAGAAAATCCACCGACGACGAATCGCCTTTCGAGTCGCCGAAACGGCCCCTAATGGGGCCTCTCCCCGTGCTTTCTGGGGATTCTGCAAGCACCGCTAGTGGAGAACACGTCACGCTGATCTGTGCGCCCTGACGAATGGATGCCTAACCTTCGCACTCGATGCAGTACGAGCGGCCGTTGCTTTCGCGTGCGGGTTGAGACCGGTGCCGGACGAGGAAACAGGAATAGCAGGTGAACTCGTCCGCGGCCTGGGGAATGACCTGAACGATGAGCTCCTGGGCGACGATCTCTCCCCCGGGGGTTAGGCCCTCGTCGAGTGCATCCGCTTCGTCGAGTTCATTGACGACGCTGCGGGCATCCGGGGCATTCGCAGACTGCAATGCCTCCAGGGAACGGCCCTGTGATTCCTTGACGTCGGAACGGACTTCGTCGTAATCGGTTGCCACTTTAGGTGATTCTCATTTCTGACGCTTCTACGATGTTCTTTCTGACGAGACTGCAACGTACACCAATGCGCCGTTGTTCCCATGTCAAAGGACCTGAGGACGTCAGGGCCACGCTATAACGCGGACCACGCCGGTGCATTCCCCGCGTCATCCAATGCCAGAGCCATATGCCGCCGGCCCAGATCGTGCGGCTCCCCACGGGCGACGACCGCCGATAGTCGACGTTATGTAGGGTAGTTCTCTGCGCATCTAGTCAGATGAATCCTGATACACACCATGCATTGAATGAGTCATGCGCCGCGGACATCGAACGGTCCATCAGAGTCGGATCAACGTTGACAGAAGGCCGGGAGATCAGCTGATGTCACTGCTTGGGCCCGAAGTCACCCCGCCCGCTCCACCGCCGCCAGGATCGCCTGGCCCAACTCCACAGGCTTGGTGAACTGTGGCCAATGCCCGGTGGGGAGGTCCACGTACTCGACGTCGCGGATGCGGGCCAGCTCCGCGGTGAACGGGTGGCCGGCGTCGATCCATTCCGTGAGGAGCGATGACGGGAATTCGCACGCAATCACGGTGGCGGGGACCTCGTAGCGGCGGACGTCGTGCAGATGCTGCCGACCGTAGGCCACACCCTTGGGCTGCGGAATGGCGCGCGCCCGGAACTTGGTCCGCAGCTCGTCGGTCAGGTCCACCAGGTCGGCGTCCTCGAAGCCATCCCACGGCGGCAGGGGCACGTCGTCTCCCTCGGCCGGCAGCTCATTGTTGATGACGTCGCCCTCACCCAGGGGTCCGCTGTCCACGTAAATGTTCCGCGCCGCGCGGTCCGGCCGCGCGTCCGCCACCCCGTGGATGATGGCACCCCCGCCGGAATGTCCCACCAGGACCACCTTTCCGTCGAGGCCATCCACAAAATTCACGACGGCGGCAATATGGTCCTGCAGGCTGATTCCGGCGCGTGTTGCGTCGACGGATTCAAGACCGGGAAGGGTCAGGGGATGGGTCGTGTGCCCCGCAGCTTCCAGTGCCGGCGTCACCTCCTCCCATGATGAGGCGTCCAACCAGAAACCGGGTACGAGGATGATGTCCATGACGGAACCCTACTCCGCGGTACCTTCGGCGGGTAGGGAGGCCTGTTTTATGCCGGGTCAGGTGTGGTCAGAGTGTTCGCCGCCTCTGGGACCGTGGGGCGCGACGGTGGCTCGGCGAACTCCTCGGCCCCGTCCCGCCTGCTGGCACCACCCGGCGATGTTGATGTCACCAAACTCAAAAGCCTTCCGAGGACCATTGCCTGGGCCATAGAAAGGTTTGAAATCTTCGTCTTGAACCATTGACTTGAACATCTGTTCATGTCAAAGTTTGTGGGACGAACAAAGTGACTGGCATCACACCAGTAGGGCTCAAGGGAGGGCTCGGCTGGTCCGCCGGAAACCAGAACATTTCGGCTTTGGAGGCGATCCCTCCAATGCCCCGAGGATTCTAACCTGATCGTCAGCGCAGTCTTATAGGCAGCGTGACAGGACCTTGTAGAGGGTGGAATGGTGCATCCCCAACAGATAAGCGTTGCCCGCCGTCCCACCGGCGGCCCAAGCTGATCCGTCGTTCGCTCCGTTGCGGGGCCCTTCCCGGAGACTATGGGGGCCGGATGGGACGGACTTCCATGCCGGCCTCACCGAGCTTGCGACAGCGGCCGGGCCAAGTGTGCCACAGCGGGAAGGGAGGCCTGGAAGCATGGTGCTCGGTGTACGGCGCGGCGGCAGCCTACGCCGACCACCTATTTGGCGAACTGAAGCCTGCCCAGTAGTGCGAGGAAAGCGACGGAAGCCTTGCTCGGTCCATTGTGCGAAGCGCTTTGGACAATTGACAGCAAGATTGTGCAGACAATTACCTGCAGGGGTGCCTAAGGAAACTTCTGGTACCCGTAGAGACCCATTCCGGTACGGGCTGGCGAAAGCCCGTACCGAAAGGATCCCTGACTGCGGGTCTGCAGTACGGGTTATTCAGCGAATCCTGCGACTGTCAGAAAATCACGTAAAGCTTGCGCAGTGTCTCGTGCAGCTCCCAGTTACCGCTCCAGCCCCGGGGGATGAAGATGGCGTCACCGGGACCAACAAACTGCGGTTCGCCGTCGTCGGGGGTAATTGTCATCGAGCCTGAAAGCACGTGCACAAATTCGTTTGTTTCAAGTACCCAGCGAGAGGGTCCTTCGGTGCATTCCCAAATGCCAGCTTCGGCACCGTTCTCGTCCTTCCACAGGTAGCTTCCGCGAGTGTCCATCTGCTGTCCGGTCGCTTCAGGACAAGGGCCCCAATCGTCCAGCTCCGTTACGTTCCCCGCGTCGCGGATGAGGTGTGCGGAGATGGAGGCTGTCTTTTGCGTCATTATTTTGCCTTTCGTAAGGGCTGTCAGTGGCTTATGCCGATAGGCGTCTTTAGATGTCAGGGCTCAGACTTCGAAGTATCGGAAGGAGTGTGATTCCACACCTTCGGGGTTTGGGCCGTAAATGGTGACCATCCGCGCGTAGACGGGTGCCCAGTAACGGCCGATGCGTCCGGGATTTACGCGGGCTGAATCGCCCGGCTTGAGGATGACGGTCTCGCCTCCGCTCTCAATATGGAGTTCGCCTTCCAGTACGTAGTTCGTCTCGGTGTGGGGGTGGAAGTCCTCCCAGGCGCAGGCCTCCAGCTCCCACTCTGAGAGTATGAAGTCCTCCCAGGGGCCTGCCGGATGGGAGTTGATGAACCTGCAGCGCAAGCCCTGCCATTGGTCCTTCATGGGGGCCATGGACTGCGCCGGCCAGAAATCGATCGCTTCCCCCGTCGTTAGTGTCGGGGGCTGAGGGGTGGTTGTGACCATTGTCTTTCACCGTTTCTTCAGTGGGGAGTCTGCATTGCGACATGATTTGATGAATCTAAGTGACATCGCATCTTCATGATGCAGATCACTCCGGTGTCAATACTTTTACATGGACGGGTGTTCAAGTCAATCGTTCTAGAAACAGATCTTGAACCTTTTTTCTCCAGCCAAGCAATAGTGTTAAGGAAGTGTCCCTGTCGGGCCGAAACGGGAGACTGGAGAGTGAGCTATGCGGGTATCCGCTGAAGAACGAAAAGAACAGCTGATTTCAGCGACAGTCGAACTGATGCGTCGTGAGGGTGTTCAGTCCGTGACCATTCGGGCTATTGCCAAGGAGGCCAATGCTCCCTTGGCGACGGCTCATTATTGCTTCAGCAATAAAGAAGAGCTCATGGACGCGGCCGCCGAGGCTTGGTTTAAGAACCTGAGCCGCTTTTCCAGTGACGTCCCGGTCCATTTGGGACTTCGTAAGGCTGTGGAACAGGTAGCCGAAGGCTACTGGCGCGCACTAGAGGAAGAGCCCGCAAACATACTTTCTGAGATCGAACTCATCCTGTGGGCAACACGCAATGCCGCCATCAGCCCACTGGCCGCGAAAATTTATCCCGCCTATGAAGTGGAACTGGGAAACATATTCTCGTCCGCCGCCCAAAGCAGCGGTGATCAGTGCCTCATAGGCTTCCCTACGCTGGTGAGGATCTTTCTGATGATTTACGACGGAGCCGCCATTCAGTACATGACCGACCCAGAGGCCACCGATCACCGCGCACTGTTCTTCATGATGGTTGATGCACTTCTACTAAAGGCCGGCGTTTAAGCGCGCGGACGCGCCAGACACCCCCTGCTGCCGCAAGGTAACAGGGGGTGTCCGGGCCTTGGGAGCAGGCAGGGCTGGCCCATGACCCGCGGTCTCGTGCTTTCCATAGCCGAGGTGCTCGGTCCTCTCCTCGTCCAGGGCCGTCTCGATGACCGTCTTCGTCAGCATCTTCAGCCGCCCATCCGGACCCGTCAGGGACAGCCCCTGCTCCTTGGACATTCTGACCAGCTTGCGGGCTGCATCAGCCTTGGAAGTGTCGCTCTTTTCGTAGCGGTCGCCGCGTTTTTCACAGCATCCAGTGTCGCCGTCATATCGGTTCCTCCCCGCCAGGCGAGGAAATTCGCGCTGCTGCCAGTGACCGGTCTTCTGCGCCTTGAGCCTGTCGCGGGAGAATTGGGACATGTCCCGGTTAACGCCGATAAAGTCTGTGGTGCATCCAGCCCGCACGTCCGCGGAGGCGCCCTTCCCACGGGGATCGTGGAGTGTTGCCTGTGAGCGCGTAAGAGATTTCTGAACCATTATTCCTCCCCGGGATGCGCTCAAATTCAACGAGAACCCTGAAAGCAGGTAGATCGGCGATGGACATCCTGCACGAGCGATGCGCCGGAATCGACATCTCCAAGCTTGATGCGAAAGTATGCGTCCGGCTGCCCGGCCGGAGAACCGGGCAATATTCGTCCAACGTGACAACCTGGTCATCCACGACGAACTCAATCGTTCATCTGTGGGACCACTTGCTCGAGCAGGAGGTCACCTTGGTTGTCATGGAAGCAACCGGCGACCATTGGAAGTCCTCTTACTACCTACTGGAGGACGGCTTGAACGTTGAGCTCGTCAACGCCAGACAGGTCAAGAACATGCCGGGCCGAAATAACAGGCGTCTCTGATGCGGCATGGCTTGCCCAACTCGGCGTCTACGGCCCGGTACGCGGATCCTTCGTCCCGCCAAAACCGATCCGGAAACTGCGCGATCTCACCCGAACCCGCAGCGTCCTGATCCGGGCACGGGCCCATGAAGTCCAACGCGTGGAGAAAGAGCTCGAAGACGCAGACGTCAAGCTTTCATCTCACGACTCCGAAAGGGCGCGCCGAGCCGATGCGTTTAAGGAAGCTGCGTCCACAGTCGGACCTTATGACCGCCCACTTTGTTGGTACCGGGGCCTCCCGCATTGGGAAACGGAAGGCCCCGGGGTCTGCTGCGCTCAGTCGGTCTCAGGTCCGGTGCAGAAAAAGCACTCATCGGCCTCGAGACTTGAGTCGCAAGTCTTTTCTATGAGGATGGATCGATCGGCGTTGGATAGGGCTCGGGTTTTCACGACGGCCTGTGCTACTTGTGGACGATCAATTGCAAGGGTCATGACATGGTGGCAAACATCATGGCCATGGCGGCGGCGCCAAGAGCTTCCAGCCCGTGTTCTGCACGGATGGAACGCCGCGAAGCCGCCGCGTCGCGGAGAGCGGTTTTCGGTAGCCGGAAACGCGCTAAAAGGAGGAAGAAAACCACCGACGCAGCTCCGAATAATACTGTCAGCAGGATCGCCAGGCCGGGTGAGTGATCAAAGGATGCTGCGGCCGTGCCTGGGGCTGCAGCGGCCATCGAGTGATGTGCGTTCGGCATTGACATTCCGCCTGCCGGCACGTGGCCGGTGGTAATCTGACCCATCATTGCAATCATGACCGCAGCGCCGGCCATGCTGAGGCTGTGGTACAGGCATTTCAGCCGGCCTTGGCTACCCGCGCAGAGTATTTTGAATTCCGGCCGGGCGGCCGCCTGAATGACAAACCACAGTGCCGCGGCGGTGAGGACTGCGATCTGTGCCAGCATGGTCGACGGCACAAGGTTCCATAACATGGCAGTCATCAGGACGTTCATGAGGGCATGAAGAATATTGTTGACCTGGTCCGTGAGCTGGTGAGACCTTGCGGCCTGCAGTAAGTGATAGCTTCCGCTGAGCAGCAGGACTGCCGTGAGGGTCCAAGTAATTGCGGGGATATTGAACACACGGATCACGCTCTCCCTACTGGGTTTGGGTTAGGTACGGGTTCGATCCCCGATGCGGCTGCCGACCGCACCGGGGACCGCCTGTTAGGGCTGCTCGTGCTCCAGCTCTAGTTCACTCGCCTAGTCCTTTGCTTCCCCCGAAGCTTTGCCAGCTCATGATTGGTGNTGATGTTGGTGGGCAGGTTCAGGGTTGGGTTTTGGTCGAAGAAGCCGTGGGGTTCGAGCTTGAAGCCGATGTTCTGGCGGGGCATGACGGGCCAGTCTTCGAGGCGGACGACGTGGTGCATGCCGAAGGTGTACCAGACCACGAGGTCCTGATCGACGATGTTTCGGTCGGCCTGGGTCCAGATGTGCAGGCCGTCATCGGCGCCGGTGGCCTGGTTCGGGAACTCGCCGGCCGCGAAGCGTTCGGTCCGGTCGTAGGCGGTGACCCAGAGGTTGTTGCGGGCGAACTGTGCGCGCTTGCTGACGTAGGATTCGTCACCGGCAGCCAGAACGATGGCATCGGTCGGGATGAGACGGTACGCAACGGGTTCGTCCACGATGTTCCTGCTGTCATGGTTGGCGATTTTCCAGAAGCGGTGCTTGGAAGAGTCTGCCTTGCGGATTGCGGCCTGTTCGGTCTCCAGCAGCCGGTCCACAGCCATGAAAGCGGTGTGTGTGGGGTTGTCTTCGGGGATTTCCATGTCCACTTCGTAGACGGCGTTGCGCGGGCCGTCGATTTCGAAGTCCATGCGGACGTTGAACATGTGCTG
>NZ_JBWZCI010000029.1:0-42747 GCF_059383495.1 Pseudarthrobacter sp. RHLT3-21 | reverse complement strand
GCGCTTGAGATGTCCGCGGCGGTGGGTGATGACGTCGTCGGCGTTGCGCTTGAGATGTCCGCGGCGGTGGGTGATGACGTCGTCGGCGTTGCGCTTGAGATGTCCGCGGAGGTGGGTGACGTCGTCCCGGGCGAGGAAGGCGTCGTGGAGGATGACGCCGACGAAGTTGCTGTCTCCGTGGCAGTGGGGTCAGGCGAGGTAGGGTCCGACGACGGGTCCCCCGTGGGTGCCTCGTCCTGCGGTTCCGATGTGGTCGGCGATCCGTCCGCGGGCGGCGCCTCGGACAGTTCCTCCACGCCGCCCAGGACCGTGTGGCTGTTGTCCTCGGCGACCGGGATGGCCCAGCGTTGCGCGCCGTCATCCGCGGGCTTGGCGTCATAGCTGACCATGGCTATGTCCTCGAGCTCGTCCAACTGAAGAATACGGAGGAGTGTCCAGTTCAGCGGGTTGGTGTGCTTGCCGTGGAGGATGGTTTCGAAATGCAGATGGCAGCCCGTGGACCATCCCGTGGTTCCAACCCGGGCAATGACCTGGCCCACCTGCACGGAATCCCCCGTCCGGACAGCGATGGCCTCCAAGTGGTTGTACGTGGTGATCAGCCCGTTGCCGTGGTCTATTTCGACGCGGTTGCCGCCGCCCCAGGGGTGCCAGCCGGCGGCCCTGACCACGCCGGCGTCGGCCGAATAAACCCTGGTGCCGCAGCCTGCAGCGAAGTCCTGGCCCAGGTGGAAATCACCGCCCGTCCCGGTGATCGGGCTGACCCGGTACCCAAAAGGAGAGCTTGAGGTGAGGAACTCAAGGGGCGCCATGAGGGACCCCTCCGGGGGGCGGGTGAGCCCGGCAGAGGCCACATTGAGTGGCGCGCTCCCGCCCTTGGCGATGGTCCTGACCAGTGTGCGGTTGAACGGAACCAAGGCCCGGCTGTCCGTCAGGAAAGCACCGGCCAGCCCAGGCAGGCCAACATGTCCGGCACCGACAGGCGACGCTCCCGGGCCAGGCTTAGAGGGGAGTGTTCCAGGGAATCCGACGGCGAACAGTGACGCGGCAACAACGGCACTGGCGGCCAGCACGCGCACAGCCAAGGCGCAACCGCCCGCAGGCTCCTTATCCCGGCCGGATCCCCAATGTTTGCCCACTCGCTACTCCCGGATTGGCCCGCCAGACCCCGGATCCAGACGGACTTACCATCTCATGGGACCACAAAGACCTGGGCCTGTGAACCCCCGCGCCGCTACCGCTGCGGACTTTATGTGGATCCGCTGTCAGAAACATGCCCGCCGGACTCTGGGCGAGAATAGTTTCATGCGAAATTTCCCTAGGGAATGGCAGGGTGAGATCAAACGGGTATTCACCGGCACCGCTGACGGTCCGCCTGCTTGGGTTCCGCGGCTGGCCGAGGGGGACGACGCCGGCTATCACCTGCCCGGTTCGGCCGTCTGGGCGGTGCACGGCTCCATGTCCACCATTGTGGCCGGGGTCCGTGCGCTCCTGATGCAGGCCTTGCATCCGGGAGCGCTGGCGGGAATTCACGAGCACTCCGACTTCCGCGCAGATCCGCTGAGCCGGTTGGCCCGGACCATCCGTTGGATCTTCACCGTCACTTATGGCCCGCAGGCCGCCGCAGACGAGGCTTCCGCCCGGGTCCGTCGCCTGCACGAGCCCGTGCAGGGGAGCTACGGTGACGGGCACGGCGGCGAGCGGAGCTACTCGGCCAATGATCCGGAACTCGCCCGCTGGGTCCACATCGCCTTCCTGGACGCTTTCCTCTCAGCCCACAAGATCTGGGGTTCCGCGATCCCCGGCGGCCCGGACGCCTATGTCCGCGAGTGGGCCCAGGCCGGACGGCTGATGGGCGTAGTGAATCCGCCCCTGAGCGAGGCAGAAATGAGGGAACAACTGGACCGCTGGTATAACAACGGCGAGCTGGTGGCGGACAGCAGGGTTGCCGAGACCGTTGAGTTCATCCGCAACCCGCCGCTGCATCCGTTGCTGCGCCCGGGCTACCGGATCATGTTCGCCGGCGCTGTCTACAGCCTGGAGCCGAAGTACCGCCTGATGCTGGGGCTCCAGGTCCCCCGACTGGGGCCGTTCCCGCTCCCCGTGAGACTGGCAACGAAGGTGACTCTCGGCGTAGTACATCTTGCCCTTGGACGCGGGCCTGGACCCAGCGAACAAGCGGCCCGGGAGCGCCTCCGCCGCCTCGGCTACGCGGGCGGCTGACCTGGGCACGTGACCCGTAGCCACGGGTCAAGGTCCGGCTGGAGGAAAGCAAAAACCCGGCCCTGACGATGTCAGAACCGGGTTTCTGGCTGGCGGAGAATGGGGGATTTGAACCCCCGAGGGCGTTAACCCAACACGCGTTCCAGGCGTGCGCCATAGGCCGCTAGGCGAATTCTCCAGCTGCTTCTGAATCAAAAGCAGACACTAGACTACCTGAACTTTCCGGCATCGCCCAATTGGGCCCGGCGGACTATTACCGCGGAAGGGCAGCCGGGACGCATCTGGCCATTAACGTCAAAATGGACGCCCCCAATGCGCCCATTCCTCCGATACGCCGTTGAGCTGCCGGGTCCGGCCCTCCAGCCAGGCCCCGCAGCTCACAACCTTGAGATTGCCCCAATCGGTGTACATATCCATGATCGGCCCTACCCGCCGGATAAGCAATGAAATTGCTGCCGATAACCCTGCCTTCTTGGCAGGATGAGGCCATGACACAGCTGCACGCCCTGGTGGTTTACGTTCCGGACACACACACGGCGGCGCTGCTCGCGGCAATCGGCGACGCCGGCGCGGGCAGGATCGGGAACTATTCGCACTGCACTTTCACCTCCCCCGGCACCGGGCGCTTCACTCCGTCACCCGGCGCCGAGCCGTTCGTCGGGGCGGTGGGTGCGGGCGAGCGCGTGCCGGAAACCCGGGTGGAATGTGTCGTGGAGGAAGAGACGCTCGACGCCGTTGTGCTGGCCCTGCGCGCGGCGCATCCTTACGAGGAGCCCGCCTTCATGACCTGGCCCGTGGACGGCTGGCGACGCTAGTGTCCTGCGTCTGAAATTCGGTTCAGAAGTCGGCCGATTGATTCGAGGATCTGTTCTGCTGTCTTTGTCCAGGTGAAGGGTGTGGGGTTGGTGTTCCATTCGCTGACCCATTTGCGGATGTCGGCTTCGAGGGCTTGGACGCTGCGGTGATCGCTGCGGCGCAGCAGGTCCTCGGTGACGAAGCCGAAGAACCGCTCGACCTGGTTCAGCCAGGATGAGTAGGTCGGCGTGAAATGCATGTGGAAACGCGGGTGGTTCTGCAGCCATGTCTTTACGGCAGGAGTCTTGTGGGTCTGGTAGTTGTCGCAGATCAGGTGCACGTCAAGGCCCTCTGGGACCTCGGCGTCGATCTTGGCGAGGAACTTCCTGAACTCGATGGCCCGGTGCTCGCGGTGCAGG
Source organism: Pseudarthrobacter sp. RHLT3-21 (assembly GCF_059383495.1). Classification (NCBI taxonomy): domain Bacteria; kingdom Bacillati; phylum Actinomycetota; class Actinomycetes; order Micrococcales; family Micrococcaceae; genus Pseudarthrobacter; species Pseudarthrobacter sp. RHLT3-21. The sequence continues at coordinate 39,313 of NZ_JBWZCI010000029.1, read as the reverse complement.
CTGGAGATCACGGAACCGTCCGCGGTGTTCAGTGCCGCGAACAGGGTCGTGGTCCCATGCCTGACGTAGTCATGGGTCCGCTTCTCCGGCATCCCTGGCATCATGGGGAAGGCCGGCTGGGACCGGGCCAGCGCCTGGACCTGCGATTTCTCATCCACACTGAGCACCACGGCGGATTCGGGCGGGTTCAGGTAGAGCCCCGCCACGTCGTAGACCTTCTCCACGAACAAGGGATCATTGGAGAGCTTGTCTGCGCGGTGGGGCTTGAGCTCGAACGCCTTCCAGATCCGCCCGATCGTGGATTTCGACAGACCCGACCGCTGAGCCATCTTCGCCCGTGACCAGTGCGTGGCGTTCTTCGGCGTCGACTCCAGGGTCGCAACCACGACATCCTCAACCTGATCACTGGTAATGCTGGTTGGACGGCCGGGCCTGGGGTCATCGACCAGCCCGTCCAGCCGGCGCTCCAGGAACCGGCGCCGCCACTTCGCCACGGTATGAGGTTCGACTCCGCACCGGGCGCCCACCTCGACATTGCTCAGGCCTTCGGCGCTGCCGAGCACGATCTTCGGGCGCGTGGCCAGCGACTGGGACGATTTCGCCCTGCGCGCCCACCGGGACAGCGTCTCCCGCTCTTCATCCGACAGTTCCACAGGGGCCTTCGGCCGTCCAACGTTCGCCATACCCAATTCTATAATTACGAAGCGAATTTCAGGCGCAGGACACTAGCTCCCGCCTTTGCCAGGACGGCGTCGCCGACGGCCATCGGATAGATTGCGTCTTCTACGGTCATTTGACCGGTGCCCTCAGTAACGACGTAGATCTCTTCCAGCGAACGGTTGGGATGGGCATGTGAATGCATGCCCTCGAAGCCGCCGGGAGGAAGCTCCCAGGCTTGTTGTGCAACAGGCAGTTTGGAATGCCCGTAAAAGAGCCACTGCATCTGCAGCGGCGAACCCTCGTGAAGCTTGTGATGGAAGGCGTGCGTTCCGGCCTGTTCAAGCGTAGGACTCTCCTTTTGTCGACTCAAGCATCCTCAGCGGGGCGTGGCCACCCCCGCCGAGCAGTTGATATTTCGGACCAGTGACGTTCACGGCCCTGCTTTTCACCTTGCTGACGGCTCGCGGACCCGCGCGCCGGGGCAATAGCTTGGTTCGGCTATGTAGCATAGTGCTGTGCGTATACCGCTGTAATACAGAAAGCAGGATAGATGGCCGGTCGTCCCAGAACGGTAATGGAACGGGCTTATAGCGAGATCAAGAAGAAGGTAATGACTCTCCAACTCGCTCCAGGGTCCGTTATCGATGATCTTGGGCTTAGCGAGATGCTCGGTATCAGCCGTACTCCAGCGCGCGAGGCGCTCTTTCGTCTGGTTTCCGAGGGGCTCGTAGTGTCCGATCCTGATAGGAGGGGCTTCTTCGTGAAGCCTCTTGATATTCAGGATTTATCGAGTCTTTTTGAAGCCCACATGGTCTCCGCAAGGGCAATAGGCCGACTCGTTGCAGTGAGGTGCAACGCCACCGGGATTGCCAAGCTGCGGAAAGCGGAAAGCAAAGTTATCCGGGCTATTGAGCACGAGCGCCCCGAGGAAGTGGCCTCCAGCAATGCGGAGTTGCATCGGCTGGAGGCTACGCTGGCGGGCAACGGCTACCTTGCCAACCTCGCCTGTTCCATTCATGATCACGGACAACGGTTGGGCTACTTGGCTTTCGGCGGTGCCACCTCCTGGGAAACGCTGGAACAGCACTTCATTGAGGTTCAAAAGGACCACTCAGAACTGATTGATGCCTATGAAAGGCATGACCCCGATGCAGCGGAAGGCATTGCAGGCCGCCACGTGCTGCTCTTCCGGAACCGCATCTTTAACTTCCTGACTGACGACACCGCCGGCTCCATAAACCTGGGCGGGGATATTCTTCCGTCAATGCGGTTGTCGCGGAGCAACATGGAATAGTCCGTATTCGGCGTCGTCCTGGCCTTCCCAATGAACCTGATGGCTTGTTGTACGCATGCTGCTCCCCCGGGCGTGCAGGATCTGATCCATTGCGCCGGAGAACCAGCCCGTGAACATGTAATCCCCAGTGCCCTGGTCTTCGGATTCGGGCTGATGGAAGGCTGAGTTTCTTACACTGACTGATGCCTTGGCGTGGGCAAGGTCAAAGTCGAGCACCTGAAAGAGCCCCCAGCCGCGTTGTGAAAGTCGCCTTAAATAGTGCTCGAACACATCCATGCCGACCAGGTTGTGCAGTTCTGCTTCGTGTTCGCACCATGTCCAGGCCGATTTGTATCCGGCGTCGTAGAGCAATCGGGAGTAGCGGTCGACTCCAAGTTCTTTTTCGATCGCTTTGTGGTTGTTCACGAAGAAGTGAAGGGGAACATAGAGCATGGGGAGCGAATCTGTGGTCCATCGACCGGTTTCAGGGTCCACGCTGATGGGCACCTCGGGTGAATTCATCATGACCCCCACACGTCTCGAAGAACGCGCATCCAGTTCTCGCCCATGATCTTGCGGACGACGCGCTCGGAGTGCCCTCGTTTCAGCAACGTTTCCGTTAGGTTTGGAAACTCGCCTACGGTGCGGATTCCAAGCGGATTAATGATCTCCCCAAAACTCGTCAATCGACGTGCATACCCCTTGTCGTGGGTCAACCACTCAAAGAAATTCAGGTCCTGTCCCTGGGTGAAGTCCGTCCCGATTCCGATCGAGTCTTCTCCCACTATGTTCATGACGTACTCGATGGCTTCGGCGTAGTCATCGATAGTTGAGTCTGTTCCCTTGGCCAAGAACGGTGCGAACATGGTGACACCTACGAAGCCGCCGTGATCGGCTATGAAGCGCAACTCTTCATCGGACTTGTTTCGGGGATGGGCCTTGAGCCCATATGGAAGGCAGTGCGAATAGCAGACGGGCTTGCTGGACTCGAGAATAACTTCTTCCGACGTTTTCGACCCCACATGCGACAAGTCGCAAAGGATACCGACTCGGTTCATCTCCGCCACGACCTCACGTCCAAAGCCGGAGAGGCCGCCGTCCCGTTCGTAGCAGCCTGTGCCGACGAGATTCTGGGTGTTGTAACAGAGCTGCACCACGCCCACGCCCAATTGTTTGAAGAGACTGACGTATCCCAGTTGATCCTCAAAGGCGTGCGCGTTCTGGAACCCAAGTATGATTCCCGTCTTTCCGGCATCTTTGGCCGCCAGGATATCGGCCGTTGTGCGAACAGGCATGACGAGCTCGCTGCTCTCGGCAATCAGCTTGTTCACGCCCAGAATGTTGTTTACGGTGTCCTGGAATCCTTCCCAGACAGACACCGTGCAGTTGGCAGCCGTCAGACCGCCCTTGCGCATATCAAGGAACAGGTCCCTTTCCCACTTCGCAATGATGAGTCCATCGATAACGATGCTCTCTTCATGGAGAGCGCCTGGATCAATAACGTCCGGAGTGTTCATGGCCGTCCTTCCACACAACTTCTGGTTTCGGTGCCGAATGGCAGTGCAGCTTTTCATAATACGACTCGTATTTGAAAAGGGGAAGATCCGCGCCCGGCAACTTCCTGCCTGTACAGTGTCGGGTCCGAGGATTGACGAGAACTGGGGCTTGAGTGGAGGTGCGCCGTAGACAGACCGGCAATCCAGTAATACGATCTGTATTACGAAATGCAGCGTGCTGTGCTGCCGGCTTGCATCTTCCACTCGGCGAGCTCCTTCCTCGGCAACGATGCCAGCGAGAACGAGCGGTCCGAGCACGAGGGCCCAGATCCCCAACAGGAGACGATGAAATTGACCGTGAATCCCACCATTGACCAGACAGGTTCCGTTAGTCCAAAGCTGCTGAAGAAGGTGATTTCCGCAGCCGCCGTAGGCAATTTCATCGAGTGGTACGACTTTGCCGTCTACGGATATCTGGCGACCATCCTGGCTGCCAAGTTCTTCCCCGGAAGCAATCCGACTACGGCACTCCTGGAAACCTTCGCGGTGTTCGCTGTGGCGTTCGCCTTACGTCCTATCGGTGGAGTCTTTTTCGGCAGACTCGGCGACAGGATCGGACGGAAGAGAACACTCGTCCTGACGATCCTCTTGATCTCCGGATCCACCGCCTCCATTGGCATCCTGCCCGACTACGCCATCTGGGGTATCTGGGCCCCCATCCTTCTGGTGGTAGCTCGTTGCCTTCAGGGATTTTCAGCAGGTGGTGAATACGCCGGGGCCTGCGCTTACGTAATCGAACACGCCCCAACAGAGAAGAAAGCCACATACGCGAGCTTCGTTCCCGTCAGCACATTCTTCTCGTTCGCCTTCGCCGCCGGCTTCACATACCTCCTTGCCCAGGTGGTGGGCCCCGACAGTATGAACGACTGGGGCTGGAGAATTCCGTTCCTCCTCGCAATACCCCTAGGCCTCTTCGGTTTCTATCTGCGCTCCAAGCTCGGCGAAACACCACTCTTCCAGAACATAGAAGAAGGAAAGGAAGTCGAAGCAGCTCCACTGCGCGAAACCATTCGGACCCACTGGCGAACGATCCTTACCTTGGCCGGATTCATCTCCGCCACCGCCCTCTCGTTCTACACATTCACAACATACATGGCGACGTTCATGCAGGTCGTCGGAAAACTCAGCCGACCCGAATCGCTGCTTTCAAGCTGCCTCTGCCTGGTTTTCGCCGGCCTACTCTGCCCCTTCATGGGCCGTCTTTCCGACCGGATAGGACGCCGAAACACCACCCGCTCGGCCTGCATCGTCCTAATCATCACAGTCTTCCCTGCATTCATGCTCGCCGGGACAGGCAACCTCGGGCTTTCAGTACTCGGGCAGTTCCTGCTCGGTATAGGCGCCGTCATGACCGGTATCGTTACTGCCGTCCTCATGTCCGAACTGTTCCCCACAAAGGTGCGCTACACAGCGTCAGCAGCAACCTACAACCTTGCATACACGATATTCGGCGGCACCGCTCCCTTCATCGCCACATGGCTGATCGCCAGTACCGGAAACAACCTCTCCCCGGCCTTCTACCTCGTCGCCGTCTGCCTCATGGCCTTCATCGCATGTTCGAAACTGCCCGAGACATCGAAAGTCCCTGGACTTTTAGCCGGCGAAAGCTCTAACCCGGAATTGGCCAACGCGGATCCGCGTTGGCCAATTCTGTTTTCCCGGTTCGCAACAAATGCCAGCGGCCTCGCGGTCTTCCAAACCGCTTTAGACCTTGCGTCCAGTTGGCCCCATTTAATGCATGATACGTTCGTTGAATGGTTGCATATTTTGAGGTCGGTGGTCCGGTTGGGGCGCGGTGATTTGGCCGGTGCCGCGCATCTGGAACTGGTTTCCGGCGTGGTGCAGCTGCGCCCCGAAGACGCGATGGTGGAATCGATGTTTTCTGGCTGGCGGGCGCAGCAGGGATCTCGCGGGCTGCAGGAAGAGACGATGGTGCCCCGGGAGCAGTTGGTGCGTCGTTTTGTGGAGTTCACCAATGAGTATCCATGGAACTGGGGGCCGGCCGATGTGGACGAGTGGTCGCAGTCGCTGACCTCTGAGGAGCATTTGGCGCCGTCCACGATCCGAGGACATCAGGCGGTTCTGCGGCTGTTCAGCGAATACATCACCGATGCCCGGTATGGGTGGGCGCAGGCCTGCCAGGAAGCTTTCGGCACGCATCCGGTACCGATCACCCATGAGTGGAACACCATCGCCAACCTCAATGACTACGAGGGCGTGCCGGAGGCGCGGCCGTTCACCCGCCAGGAGCTGCAACGGTTCTTGGATTACGCCGACGAGCAGGTTGACCGGGCGGTGCGGTCCAAACGCAAGGGTGCGTTGGCGGCGTATCGTGATGCGACGCTGTTCAAGGTGATCTACGGGTGGGGCCTGCGCCGCACGGAGACCTCGAAGTTGGATCTGACTGATTGGGGCCGGAACCACGCAGCACCGGAGTTCGGCCGGTACGGGATGCTGCACGTGCGCTATGGCTAAGCGGTGCGCGGGCAGACACCGCGGCGGCGGAATGTCGCCTCGATCATGGGATGGGCGGTGGAGGCCGTCATCGACTACGTCGAGAACATTCGGCCCCGCTTCGACTGTGTCGATCATCCGGCATTGTGGCTGACGGAAAGAGGCGGCAGGGTCAAGCCCGCCGAGATCAATGCCCGGTTCGTCGCCTACCGCGACGCGTTGGAGTTACCGCGTGCGCTCACGCCCCACTCCTTGCGACATTCTTATGTGACCCAACTGACCGAGGACGGGGTGGACCGGCGGTTCATCCAGGAGTCAGTCGGGCACCGCAGTGACGCCTCCACCGCGATTTACACCCATGTGAGTTCCGATTTCATGAATACTGCCTTGCGCAAAGCGCTCACCCCGGCCTTCGACCAGTCCCAGTCAGAGCTAAAGGAGCCGTAAATGACACGCCAACTCGACTATCGATGGCATCTGCGCCAGGTCATGGCCAGCCGGTCCATGTTCGCGACCACCGATTTGGCCCCTCTACTGGCCGATCGTGGAATCCATCTTTCATCCAGCCAGATCTATCGTCTGGTGGTTGAGCGTCCTGAGCGGCTTAGCCTCAAAACACTCGTCGCGCTGCTGGACATTTTGGACTGCTCGATGGAGGAACTGATCGAACCGGTGGCGGCGGCCGAACCGGCGCGCAAAGCCAAAGCGGCCGGCTCCGGCGCGGGCCCGGTGGGTGCTCTGCGCCCGAAACGGGCCCGTATCACCGGCCCCGACGCGTAGCCGGTGAAGCCCGACACAGACACTGCCGACCCCCACACTGCCGGCACCGACGCCACCGGCACCGGGGTGGCCTCGGACCCGTTGAGAGTAATCATCGATCTGGTGGCGGGCCTCGAGACCGGTCTTGGCCGGGCTGTGATTCAGGACGTGGTGGTCGGCGTTGCCGGGGGCCGGGCCAAGGCCCGCCGGCTGGCCCAAGCCCTTCGCCGGCGACCGGCGTTGCTCACTGATGGACTCTCACCCGCCCCGCGCGCCGTCGGGGACCTGCTGATCGGCCTGGTCAAGGCCGGCGCGGTGAGGGTCTCGGCCCCGGTCTGCACCGGCTGCCACAAGGCCTTGAGAGCGATGCAACGCAACGGCGAGAACTGGTACTGCGGAGTCTGCGGACCCCGCCCCGAGCCATGCACGGGCTGCGGCCGGGACCGGCCGGTAGCCACCCGCACCCGTGACGGCGGCCCCCGCTGCGTCGGATGCCCGGTCCGCGATGAGCCCGACCCGGTCATCGTCATCGCCAAGATCGTCGCCGCCGCCGATCCCGCGATCGGGGCTGGGGCCGCACACGCGGCGATACTGGCCGCCGCTCCTCAACCGGGCCAGCGCCGCCGTCTGGCATGGGCGCTTGAAGAACGACCGGATCTGCTCACCGGGACCGGAGCCCAGTCACCGGTTCCCGCGGTGCTGCGCCTGATCGAGCTGCTCTGCCAGTCCGGGGCGGAGCACGTTGACAGCCTGTAACTATGCCGAGCCGACAGCCGCCGGGACCCCGCACACTAGACCGCCCTGGCAGCAGCCTCGGCATAGTTGCGGGCTCTCGCCAGAGAATGTCAGGCGGTTCTAGCGTTCGTTGCAACCCCCTTGCTTTTGGTTGTTGCAACGACCGTTGTTCGCTAAGCAGCAATTACGAAGGGCCAGATGGAGGCGCCTTCGAGCACGAGATCAGCAACACACGATCTGGTTCGCAGACGACCGGCGGCATATTCTCAATGTCATCGACCGAGCGAGCATCTAGGGTCCAGGATGGGCAGCTATCAGCTGCCAATATTTCGGACTCCGCTTGACTTTATCTCGACATTGTTGGCATTGGCGGGTCAGCTGAATTTGGTTGATAGCGGGGTCAAGTCCACTTGCGTGATCTGGACAACCCCGCCAATGTAACGTAGAGGTGGTGTTCGCCGAATTATTTGTTACATTTACCTTAGCTACCAGGAGTGCATATGGCTGAGACGCCGCGGTCGCTCGTCCTGAACCTATTTGGGGACTATCTTCGTTATGCCGGCGGGGAGGTCAAACTGGGCGAGCTAACCGAATTGATGATGGCATTCGGAATGGAACCGGCCACCATCCGGGTCAGCATGTCGCGGCTCAAGAAAGAGGGCTGGTTCACCACCCGTCGGGAGGGCCGGGAGACGGTCTACACCCTAAGTGAGAACATGCTCGACGTGCTCATCCAGGGCCGGGCGCGGATCTTCCGCCGCAGGGAGGAACCCTGGACCGGCCGCTGGACCATGGTTATCTACCAGGTGCCGGAATCCGAGCGGGCGGTGCGTGAACAACTTCGCAAGCAGCTGGCCTGGACAGGGTTCGGCCAGCTCTCCCCCTCGACCTGGCTGACCCCGCACAACCTCTCCCGGGAAGCAAAGGAGCTCGCATCCCAGTTTGAGCCTGCCCGGGTGGATGTCCTCTGGTGCGGTTCGGATGACGCAGAGGCGGCCCGGGATCTGGCCGCCCGATGCTGGGACCTGGAATCGCTGGGGCGGGACTACCGGAACTTTTTGAGCACCTATGCGCACCTGGACAACGAACGCGGCAACAGCGGCAAAGACGGGAAGCAGGCCCTGGTGCAACGCACCCGGATCATCGATGATTTCCGCCGCTTCCCGTTCCGCGATCCCGAACTGCCGCAAGAACTTCAACCGGGGGGCTGGCCCGGCCCGGCGGCGTTTAGCCTGTTCAGCCGGGTGCACGGACAGCTGGGACCACAGGCGAACGCCTACGTGGAGAGCGTCATCGGGCGGCCTATCGCCGTGATTACCGAAGCCGATATGTAACAAGAACTTGACGTTCAACCTTTTTAAGTAACATACTCGGAACGAGACCTATCTTACCTACTCCCCAATCTCTAGAAGGTGGCATCGATGGCACTTCGCATAGCCTGCATCGGCGGCGGTCCCGGCGGACTGTTCTTCTCAACCCTGTTCAAGCAGACCGTTCCCGACGCAGAGGTGGTGCTCTTCGAACGGAACCAGGCGACCGATGCCTTCGGCTTCGGCGTCGTCTTTTCAGACGCAACGCTGCGCCGGATCAATGAGGCGGATCCGGTTGTGCTCAACGGGCTCCGGGACTTCGGCACCCACTGGGATGACATCGAGGTCTGGCTCAAGGGAGAACGGAAGACCTTCGCCGGCAACGGCATGGCCGCCATCTACCGCAAGACCTTGCTGCAGCTGATGCAGGACCGGGCAGCGGAAGCCGGCGTCAACCTGCGTTTTGGCGAATATGTGCCCGAGCTGTCCCGGCTGGACGGTTTCGACCTGATCGTCGGCGCCGACGGCGCCAACTCCTCGACCCGCGAGCAGCTGGGCGAGAGTCTGGGCCACACCGCTGAAACCGCCACGGCCAAGTTCATCTGGTTCGGCACGAGCCACAAGTTCAAGGGCATGACCTTTCTCCACCGTAAGAGCGAGTTCGGCAACTTCGCCGTGCACGGCTATCCGATCAGCGATGACCTGAGCACCTTCATCGTCGAAACGGACGAGGAGACCTGGCGCAAGGCCGGACTCGACGAATTCGACGTCAGCCAGCCCCCGGGTCTCTCGGACCTGAAGACGCAGCGGTTCCTCGAGAAGCTCTTCGCCGAAGACATCGCCGGTGAGCCGCTCGTGGCAAACAACTCCCGCTGGGCGAATTTCCGCACCCGCCGCACCCGTTCCTGGCACAAGGGCAACGTCGTCCTGCTCGGAGACGCCGTGCACACCGCGCACTTCTCCGTCGGTTCCGGCACCAAGATGGCCATGGAAGACGCCATTACCCTGGTCCGGGAAGTTGCGGCGCACCAGGACGACCTCGAGACGGCCTTCACCAACTATGAGGCCGAGCGCCAGCCCCAGGTCGCCAAGATCCAGAACCAGGCCCGCGGCGGCCTGAGCTGGTGGGAGAACTTCGCCCGGTATTACGACTCCTTCGACCCGACCGAGTTCACCTTCCACTTCTTCTCCCGCAGCATCGACATCGACAAGATCCGCCAGCGCGACGCCGGCCTGGTCGAGTCCGTTGAAGCGGACTGGCTGGCCAGGCACGGACACACGCCACTGGAAACGCCGCTCGACGCGGGATCCGCCCGGTTCTGCGGCCGCATGCTCTCCCTCACCCACGAAGATGGGCAGGCCGCCCTGACCGGGTCCGGCGACCGCATTCCCCTGGTCACCGACCCGGCCGACGCCAGCGCCACCACGGGACTGCTGCTCACCGCCCCGGACACCGAGGAGGGCCTGGCCGCCGCTTTCGACCAGCTGCCCGCCCGGGCCGCAGCCATCGTGATCCAAGGCGGCAACCCGTTCACCCGTACCCTGCTCTCCGAGGAGGCCCGGCTCGGCCGCGGCCTGACCAGCGTCATCGTCGATGACCGCGGCCCCGTCTCAGCCCTCACCCAGATCCTTTCCGGCCGGGCAGACGCCGTCGCCAGCTCAGCCACGGAGGCAACCGATGCATGACCTGACCCCACTCTTTGCACCCCGCGGCATCATTGTCGTCGGCGCCTCCTCCAGCCCGGAGAAGCTCGGCGCCGTCATGGCGCAGTCGCTCTCCCGCTACCCGGCCCCCGTAGAACTGGTGAACAGCCGCGGCGAGAACGGCATGCACACCAGCATCGCCGACGCCGCAGCTGCCATCCCCGGCGGCCCGGACCTGGCCGTGCTCTGCATCCCCGCGGCCGCCACCGCCCAGGCCCTACGGGACAGCGCAGCGAACGGCGCCAAGGCTGCCCTGGTCTGCGCCGGTGGTTTCGCCGAAGCCGGCGGCCCCGGCATCGAATTCGACCGCAACGTCATGGCAGCTGTCCGGGACACCGGAATCCGGCTGCTCGGCCCGAACACCTCTGGCTTCTTCGTCCCCCACCGCAAGCTGCGCGCCAGCTTCGTCCCCGGCGTCGCGGAACTCGAACCCGGCTCCGTGGCCGTCGTGGCCGCCAGCGGCGGAGTCAACCACGTCCTGGCCTTCCACCTCCAGCGCGCCGGCGTGGGCGTCAGCCTCGCCGTCGGCATCGGAGCGGGCACGGACATCACCGCACCCGATGTCCTGGACTACCTGATCTCCGATGTGCAGACCAAAGCCGTCGCCCTGCACCTCGAAACCGTCAGCGACGGCCCGGCCCTCATCAACGCCGTCGCACGCCTGAGTGCCGTCAAGCCGGTGGTTGCCCTGGTGGTCGGCCGGAACGATGTTTCCGAGTTCGCCCAGTCCCACACCGGGGCACTGGCCACGTCCTGGCGCACCACCCGGGCCGTCCTCAAGCAGGCCGGCGCGGTGCTCGTCGACGACGAGAACCAGCTGGTTGCCGCCGTCACCGCCCTGGCCGGGCGCCGTCTGGCACCCGCCGCCGACCCCGGCGTCGGGCTCGTTACCGGCCAGGCCGGCCCCGGCCTGCTGATCGCCGATGCCCTCCACGGCGCCGGCGTCACGCTGCCACGCCTGGCCCAGGCCAGCCAGGACACCATCGGCACGCTCCTGCCGCCGCTGACCTTCCAGGCCAACCCCGTGGACACCGGCCGGCCCGGACCCGGCTATGAGAAGATCGTGGCGGCCGTCGCCGCCGACCCGGCCATCGACGTCGTCGCGGTTTACGGGCTGACGGAACCCGTCGCGGACCTGCCGCTGTCGGTCGGAGCCTCCGGCGCCGCCGGTTCCCTGCCGATCCTGATCGGCGTGGACGGCCCCGACGGCGACCTGGAACGCGCGAAAAAGTCCGCGCAGCAGCAGGACCTGCCGCTGATCGGCGGACCGACGTCGCTCGCCAATGGCATTACCGCCCTGGTCAACGACGCCCGCGGGCAGTTCCAGCGCGCGCAGGCCCCCGCCGGTGCCTTCACGTGGCCGGATCTGCAGGGGCCCTGGGACGAAAACCGTTCCAAGGAACTCCTCGATGCCCTCGGCATCGCCACCCCATCGCGGCGGCGCTGCATCACCCGCGCCGCCGCCCACGAGGCTCTGAGCGAACTGGGCGGACCTGTCGCGGTCAAACTGCTCGACGCCGCCATCCTGCACAAAACTGAGATCGGCGGGGTGCACCTCGGGGTGGACTCCCCCGCAGTCATGGACCGCGCCCTGGACGGACTCGAAGCCGCAGGGGCCCGCGAATTCCTGGTCGAAGCGATGGCCGCCCCCGGCGTCGACCTTGTGGTCGGGGCCCGCCGCGACCCGGTCTTCGGACCAATCATCGTCCTGGGCCTGGGCGGCACCGCAGCGGAAGTCTTTGCCGACATTTCCATCCGCTCCGCACCGCTTTCTGTCCGCGCGGCCGAAGGCATGCCCGGCGAGCTGAAGGCCCGCGAACTGCTGTACGGCTTCCGCGCAGGACCCGTGCTGGACTCTGCCGATCTGGCCGGATTGCTGGTCAGGCTTGGAGATGCCCTCGTTTCCAATGACGGAATCGCAGAGATCGAAATCAACCCCTTGCGCCTGACCCATGACGGGCTCGTAGCGCTTGATGCCGTAGTGATCAATGTCGAGGAGGACATTCAATGACCAGCCACACCAGTGAAGGCACCGTTCCCTGGCCCCCAGATCTCGCAGCCCATTTCCGCAGCAAGGGCTATTGGGAAGACCGCCCGCTGGGCGCCTACCTTCTCGACTCCGCCGACCGGCTTCCGGACAAGACCGCGGTGGTCGAGGGGGACGTGCGCCTGAGCTACGCGGAACTGGCCGACAGGGTGGATGCCGCCGCCGAACGCCTGCTGCAGTTGGGCCTCAAAGCCGATGACCGCATCATGGTCCAGCTGCCCAACGGCTGGCAGTTCACGGTGCTGACACTGGCCTGTTTCCGGGCCGGGATCATTCCCGTGATGGCGCTGCCGGCGCACCGGCAATACGAGCTGTCCTTCCTCACGGAGCTCTCCGAATCACGGGCCATCGCCGTGCCGGACGTCATCAAGGACTTTGACCACCAGGCCCTCGCCGAAGGACTGGAGTCAACCATTCCGTCCCTGGAGTACATCCTCGTTTCGGGAGCCGCCAAACCCGCCAACACGCGCCTCGAGGACATCCTGGCCCCCGGAACGGACGTGCCGGGCACGCGTGCCCGGCTGGACGCTGCCGCGCCGGCATCTGATTCCCCGGCGTTGTTCCTGCTCTCCGGCGGCACCACCGGGCTGCCCAAGCTCATTGCCCGGACCCACAACGACTATGCCTATAACATCAGGGCCACGTCAGCAGCCACCGCAGTCACCGAGGACACCGTCTACCTGGGAACATTGCCGGCCAGCCACAACTTCCCGCTCGCCTGCCCCGGCATCCTCGGCATCCTGTTCGCCGGCGGCCGGGCCGTCATGCTTCCAAGCCCCGAACCGCGCAAGGCATTCGCCACGATAGAACGGGAGAAGGTCACCCTCTCCACGGCGGTCCCCGCTGTGGCCCAGCGCTGGGTCGAGTACCAGCAGGAAACCGGGACCGGCCAGCTGGCCAGCCTCGAAGTGCTCCAGGTCGGCGGGTCACGGCTGCCGGACGAAATCGCCCGGAAGGTGAAGCCCGTCCTGGGCGCATCCCTGCAGCAGGTCTTCGGCATGGCAGAGGGTCTGATCAACACCACACGGCTGGACGACCCCGAAGACGTCATCTGCACCACTCAGGGACGCCCCGTATCCGAAGCCGACGAGGTCCGCATCGTCGATGACGCCGGCGAGGATCTGCCGGACGGAGTCCCCGGCGCCATCCTGACCCGTGGACCCTATACCCCGCGGGGCTACTACCGCGCACCCGAAGCCAACGAACGGGCCTTTACCCCCGACGGCTGGTACGCCAGCGGGGACATCGTCGAACGGCGCCCGGACGGAAACCTGATCGTCAAGGGACGCGACAAGGACATGATCAACCGGGGTGGGGAGAAGATCTCGGCCGAGGAAATCGAAAGCCTCGTGTACCGGATCGAGGACGTGACCATGGCCGCGGCAGTCTCCATGCCGGACCCGCTGCTCGGTGAACGGCTCTGCCTCTACATCACCGTTAAGCCCGGACGCGAGGTGACCCTCGAGCAAATCCAGGAGATGCTGCGGCAGACCGGTGTGGCGGCTTTCAAGATCCCCGAGCGCCTCGTGGTCCTCGATGAATTGCCCACCACGAAGGTGGGCAAGATCAACAAGAAGGACCTCCGGGCCGACATCGCCGGACGCCTGGCCGCCGCCGGCGCCCCGGCAAAGTAGAAGGGAAGATCATGACACAGAATCCAACGCATGAATCAGTCGCCGCCCAGCACACCGCTGCGGAGCCGACGCCGGAGGAGGCTGTACAGCTGGAGAAGCTGTACGAGGATTTTGAGTCCGGGAACCTGATCCCGCTGTGGACCCAGATCGCGGACCTCATGCCCATGGTCCCTTCCCCCAAGGCCGTTCCGCATGTCTGGCGCTGGAACGACCTCTACCCGCTGGCGGCGCGCGCCGGCGACCTGGTGCCCGTGGGCCGCGGCGGGGAACGCCGCGCGATTGCCCTCGCCAACCCGGGGCTGGGCAAGACCCCGTACGCCACCCCCACGCTGTGGGCGGCCATCCAGTACCTCGGGGCCCGCGAGACAGCCCCGGAGCACCGCCACTCCCAGAACGCGTTCCGTTTCGTGGTCGAGGGTGAGGGCGTCTGGACGGTCGTCAACGGCGACCCGGTGCGCATGTCCCGCGGGGACTTCCTGCTGACCCCGGGCTGGAACTTCCACGGCCACCACAATGACACCGATGCGCCGATGGCCTGGATCGACGGCCTGGACATCCCGTTCGTGCACTACGCCGACGCCGGCTTCTTCGAGTTCGGCACCGAACGGGTCACCGACGATGCCACCCCTGACATCTCCCGCTCCGAACGGCTCTGGGCGCATCCGGGCCTGCGCCCGCTCTCCGGGCTGGATGACACCACCAGCTCCCCCATCGCCGCGTACCGCTGGGAGCACACCGACCGTGCCCTGCGCGAGCAGCTGCTGCTCGAGGACGAGGGCCACCCCGCGACCGTCTCCCAGGGCCACGCCGCGGTTCGCTACACCAACCCCACCACCGGCGGGGACGTGATGCCCACCATCCGGGCCGAATTCCACCGGCTGCGCGCCGGCGCCTCCACGGAGGCCCTCCACGAGGTCGGTTCCAGTGTCTGGCAGGTCTTCGAGGGCTCCGGCTCCGTGGTCCTGAACGGCGAAACCAGGAACCTGGCCAAGGGCGACCTGTTCGTGGTCCCGTCCTGGACCGCTTGGTCTTTGCATGCCGAGACGGAATTCGACCTCTTCCGCTTCAGCGATGCCCCCATTTTTGAACGGCTGAATTTTAACCGCACCTACATCGAAGGACGCAACAACAAATGAGACTCCTCACCCTCCGCACTGACCATGGAACCAAGGCAGTCCGCCAGGACGGCGACACCCTGACCGAGATCGACGGCTTCGCCAACGTCGGCGAGCTGCTGAACACCGCAGGCTGGGAAGAAACCGCCCAGGCCGCCGCCGGCGCCACGCACCCGGCCGACGGCGCCGACCTGGACGCCGTCGTGCCGTTCCCGGGCAAGATCATCTGCGTCGGGCACAACTACCGCAACCACATCAAGGAGATGGGCCGGGAAGTCCCGGAGTACCCCACCCTGTTCGCCAAGTACCAGGAATCCCTGATCGGCCCCAACGATGACCTGGCCCTGCCGCAGGAATCGGACAAGGTCGACTGGGAGGCCGAACTCGCCGTCGTGATCGGCAAGAAGGGCCGCCGGATCAGCGAGGCCGACGCCGCCGAGCACATCGCCGGCTACGCCGTGCTCAACGACGTGAGCATGCGCGACTACCAGTTCCGCACCATCCAGTGGCTGCAGGGCAAGACCTGGGAGAAGTCCACCCCGTTCGGCCCCGCCCTGGTCACCAGGGATGAGTTCAGCGCCGGCCTGATGACCTCCGCCGTGGACGGCGAGATCCAGCAACAGACCCCCACCAACGACGTGGTCTTCACCCCGGAGTTCCTGGTCTCCTACATCTCCACCATCATCACGCTGAACCCGGGCGACGTGATCGCCACCGGCACCCCGGGAGGCGTGGGCCACGCCCAGGAGCCCAAGCGCTACCTGCAGGAGGGCCAGGTCCTGGTCACCAGCATCGAGGGCCTGGGCCAGCTGAAGAACCGCGTGGTCAAGGAAGCCTGATAGTGGAACGCCACGACCAGACGACGGACCCGGACCTGCTCGCGGCCCTGCTGCACGCACGGCGGGGCACGGCGTTCTTCGCCCGCAAGCTCAACGAGCTGTCCGACGCGGAACTCGACGGTGATTCGCTGCTCGCGGGCTGGAGCCGCCGCCACATCACGGCGCACATCGGCTACAACGCCCGGGCCATCGCGCGCCTGGTCGAGTGGGCGGGCACCGGGGTGGAGACTCCGATGTATGCCTCCACCGAGGTCCGGGACCACGAGATCGCGTTCGGCGCCACGCTGAGCCCGATCGCGCTCCGGCACCTCTTCGACCACTCCGCGGTGCACCTGAACGTGGAATGGCGCGACCTGCCAGAGGACGCCTGGCACCACAAAGTGCGCACCATCCAGGGCCGGGAAGTCCCCGCCACCGAGACGGTGTGGATGCGCACCCGGGAGGTCTGGATGCACGCGGTGGACCTGGACAACGGGGCCACGTTCGCGGACATCCCGGCACCCGTCCTTGCCCGCCTGCTGGCGGACATCACCGGCGCCTGGAAAACCCGCGGCACCGACACCGGGCTCGTGGTCAAGGTGACCGGGCAGGATCCGGAACCCACCCTCGGCGCCACCTCCGCACAGTCCCCGACAGTGGTTTCCGGCCCGCTTCCCGCAGTGGTCGAATGGGCCGCCGGCCGGGGCAGCGGCGGCGTCACCGCCGTCCAGAGCGGAACCTCACGGGAGGACGCGCCCGCAGCGCCCAAGTGGATCTGACTCCTGAATTCGCGCACGACCGCCGCTGTCTTGCTTCGGAGGTCGTAACCGTCAACGACAATGACGACAAAGCACGCAAATGCATCGGGCGCCAGATTTTGGGGCCGGATGCATGCAGCGGTCTGGGAATGACCGGGCGCAATGGGCTCCAAGCGATTACGCCACAGCTTTGTGCGGGTGATAAGTGCGGGAAGAAGGAGCCAGGAGTGCCGCAGGACTATCCGCGGCGGATTTGCCAGCGCGGCCCTTACCTGATCTACACGAGTTCCACGCTGGAGACCCAAGTGATCAGGCTTCCGCGGGCATGTAGCGAAAGTCACAGACCCCGCCTACGCAGTCGCCAAGAATGAAGAGCATTAGTCGCTGTCAATCGTTCTTAGGAGATTAGAAATGACTATCGCATCTTCAATCCGCACCACTGTTGATCCGAGGCAACTTCGCAACGCCTGTGGCGATTGGGTTACCGGCGTCTCGATTGTGACGGGCACGGATGGTTTCGGAAACCCCGTGGGCATGGCCGTGAACTCTTTCAGCTCCTTGTCCCTCGAACCGCCTTTGATCCTTTTCTGCCCTGCGAAGAAGTCGTCGACCTGGGCCCATCTACGCGACACGGGCCGGTTCGTCGTCAACATCCTTTCGGCAGATCAGGGCGAACTCTCGGGTGCCTTCGCAAGGTCCGGAGCGGACAAGTTTGCCGGCGTGGACTACCGCACGGAAGACGGCTTGCCTATTCTCAACGGATCGGTGGGCCATTTGGCATGCAGGCTCGTTGATGTCTTTGACGGAGGGGACCACGAAATAGCAATCGGCCGGGTGGAAGCCCTCGAACGCGGTGATCGTCGCCCGCTGGTCTTCCACCGTGGCACCACGCTCGGTTCTGTGGAAGGCCTGTGCGCGTGAAGGTTGAAATCGGAAGTGTTGGCGAGACCAGCTGCGTCCTGACCGATGTCGACAGGTTTAGTGACTTCAAAGTCGTTGTGGACCCCAGGCTGTCGCCTGAGGCCGCGGGAGACGCCATGGCAACGGCCGGTGTCGGTGAATTGCTTGGCGGCAATGCCTGGGTTTCAATTCCATGGCTAAAGAGCCAGCTTGCAGGTCAAGGGGCCACATTCTGGATCGGCTTCGACGGCATGGTCTCATACGCCAAGAGCCATGGTTGGCTTTCCAGCGACCAGACCGCTTTGCAGGCGCACGTGGAGCATCAGGACCTGAGCAGACCAAGGAGTGAAAGTGACGCAATTCCACTCGCGGTTCAGTGAAACCATTGGACTGAAGACGCATTATCTGGAAGCCGGCGAAGGCGGGTACCCCATGGTCCTGCTTCACTCTGGCGAATACGGCGGATGCGCCGAATCCTCTTGGAGCACGACAATTTCCTTGCTCGCCTCGGCGGGATTCCATGTCTATGCCCCGGATTGGCTGGGCTTTGGACAAAGCGACAAGATTGTCGATTTTGTAAATCCCAGAGGACGCCGCCTTCAGCACATGGGTCAGTTCATTCATAATCTTCGTCTCCCCGAACCGCCCGTCATCGTTGGAAACTCCATGGGCGGAACCTACCTCGTTCAGGAGCTGGCGAACGGGAACACAGCATTTGAGGCTGCCGCAGCCGTTGTAGTCAGCGGGGGTGGCTTTGTCCCTGACAACGAAGCTCGCCGAGTGATCCAGGAATATGACCTGACGAAAGAAGGCATGCGCCGGATTCTCGGGGTCCTGCTTCATGACCGAAAATGGACTGAAGACGAGGATTTTGTGGTTTGGAGGCATGAACTGAGCCTGGTCCCCGGTGCTTGGCAGTGCGCGGCGGCTGCCCGCCTCAATCCGCCGGGACCTCCGCATCGTGGCGGAGAGTTCGGCAAGGAAGATCGGACGCGGTATGAGGACGTCCGCTGCCCTACCCTGGTCGTGGCCGGTGCCGAGGATCCACTCCGGCTGCCGGACTACGCCACGGAAATCTCGCGGCGCATACCGTCAAGTGAACTGCTAACCTACGAGAATTGCGGGCACATGCCCAACATCGAATTTCCGGACCGGTTTGTGAAAGACGTAGTGAATTTCTCCCGGAGGAATATCAATCGTGATCCGTCGTCCTTCGACGGACCTGAGATCGCCTACGCAAACCGGTCGCAACCCTAACCGCGAGGAGCACAGCACGTGGCAAAGACGCCGCTTGAAGGGGGAATAGATCCCGCGGCCCTCTCCGCATGGAATCTCAGCTATCTGAGGCAACTTCCGGACGACTTACGCGACACCTTACTCGCGGACGCGTTCGTGGTCACCGTCCCGGCGGGAAATACAATCTACGCTGCGTTCCGAGCGGCGCGATTCGCTCTGATCCACAAGGGTCGAGCGCGGGTCCAGGCGTCATCCCAGGACGGACGGCAAGTCACGCTCCGTTATGCCGGTCCGGGACAGGTCATCGGACTGCCGTCGATGCTGGCCAGCGTCTCTCCAGTGGGTGCTGAAGCAGTCACGGAGTGCGAGGTGATCCTGCTCAATGTTGCGATGATACAAAGGCAATTGAAGACCAGCCCGGAGCTGGCGGGATTGCTTCTGAAAGAAGTCACGGCGGTCCTTTTCGAGGTGATCGAGCTGCTGACGGAGAATGTCTTCGGATCCGTACTCCAGCGCGTAAGCCGGCACATGCTCGATTTGGCCGTGGACACTCCTGAGGGCCTGGTCGTTCAGGCGGACCAGCACAGCATTGCAGAAGCAATCGGATCAGTCCGCGAAGTGGTGGCACGCGCCCTTAGGACGCTTCGCGAGGACGGAATCGTTGAGCGCCGTGCCTCGGGCATTCTGATCACGGACCGGGAACAACTGACCGATCTGGGCCGCGGGGTCTGAGGTCCCGCGAGCAAGGCGTCCGAATCACGCAAGAAATCTGCGCGAGTGCCGTCATCGGCACAGCCTTTGTTCTCCCCCTGCCCGAATCCACTTTTCAACAATTCTCACCACGGAGAGTGACTCTAATCACAGTCAGCGGCCAGCCGCGTCCCTAATGTTGAGGGCGGCGCAGCCTCCCCCCACGGTGAGACTCCCCATCCTCAACTCAGCCCCAGCACGTTTTCAAGGAAGAAAAGGTGACTCCATGACCACGGAAACCACTATGGGTGTGATCCCAAAGCCCTCCCGCCCAGCCAGCGGATCCAGGCGAGCCATTCTCGCGGCCACCCTGGGCAATACTCTCGAATGGTACGACTTCGCCGTCTACGCCTATTTGACACCCGTCATCTCACAATTGTTCTTTCCCAGCCGCGACCCGCTCACATCCATACTCTCAACGTTTGCTGTGCTCGCCGTCGGATTCATCATGCGTCCCGTTGGAGCCGTCTTCTTCGGCTGGCTGGCCGACAGGACCGGCCGAAAGAAAGCACTCATCGTTTCCGTGACGGTGATGGGCGTTGCTACCGTCCTGCTCGGGCTCATTCCGACGCACGCCCAAGTGGGAATGCTCGCCGCCGTGCTGCTGACTGTGGCCAGGCTCTTCCAAGGTTTTTCGGTCGGGGGCGAATACGGGGCCTCGACCTCCTTCCTGGTGGAGCACGCGCCGGCTGGCCGACGCGGACTCTTCGGTTCTCTCGCGTACTTCTCCTCCATCTTGGGGATGGCGATAGGAGGCAGCGTTGTGCTGGTCTTCACCGTCATTCTGTCCTCGGCCGACATGGCCGCGTGGGGTTGGAGGATCCCGTTCCTGCTGAGCTTCCCGCTCCTTCTCATTGGCACGTACATGCGTTTGAAGATCGACGAGACGCCGGAATTCAACACCCTCAGGGACGAAGCTGCGGTAGAAAAGTCTCCTCTCAGGACCGTTGTGCGATCCCACGGAAAGAACATGCTGATTGTCATGGGCATCGTCATAGCCTTCGCCATCAGTACGTACACCGTTGTGTCTTTCATGCTGTCGTACCTACGGACGGTGATTCGTATCGAGACGGTGCCGGCCACCCTGTCCGTCGTGGTGGCCACATTGTTCGGAGCCCTGTTGATCCCTGTTTTCGGATGGCTTTCGGACCGCGTCGGACGCAAGCCCCTGCTCATTCTCGCCTGTATGTCCTGCATCATTCTCCCGCTGGTCGGTTTGATGATCGTCCTCACCGGTTCGATGGCGGCGGTATATGTGGGCCAAATGGTGATGTGGATTCCGGTAGCGATATTCTGCGGCGTGACACCTGCGGCATTTGCCGAGCTGTTCCCAACAGAGGTCCGCGTGTCCGGGTTCGGCATTGCATATGCAGTAAGTACAGCCCTTTTCAGCGGCACTGCACCGTTCGTTGCAACCCTGCTCATCGAACGCACCGGCAACAACCTCGCGCCGGGCTGGTATGTAGCCGTTGCGGGCGCTATCAGCCTCCTGTTTGTTCTGCGCCTCCGTGAAACAAGCCGGGAAGAACTCCCGGCAAATGTCAGGACGCACATCTCCTAAACGATCCGGACGTGAGGTGTCCCATCAGAGCACAGGACCCGCCACGTCAGCATCACTCAGCTTCAAGCCTGCAAAGGAAACCCATGCCTAACGCACTCAAGACGCTCACACTAGTGGACCATCTCACCGGCACTGTCCTCTCCCCTGACATCGTCCTGGACCTAAAGGTGGTCGGGTCCGGCCCGCCAATCCTGCTGCTCCATGGGGCGGAAGGATCAGAGGCAAACCACGAGCTCATAGAGGCTCTGGCCCTCGACCACACCGTCTACGTCCCAACGCACCCTGGCTTCGGCCTGTCTCCCATGCCCACATGGTTCCGGGGTGTGGACGACCTGGCCTACACCTATCTCAATTTGCTTGATCAGTTCGACTTGAGGGATGTCCACCTCGTGGGCTTGCAGTTCGGGGCATGGGTTGGCGCTGAACTGGCGATCAGGGACTGTTCACGCCTTGGGCAGTTGACCCTGGTCAACCCCGTCGGAATCAAAGTCGGGGCTCCAACCGAAAGGGAAATTTTGGATGTCTTTGCCACCGCCCGCGAGCTGGTGGATGCCGCCCGATTTGCTGCTTCGGACAAGAATCCGCTCAGGGATTTGAAGTCTGCCGATCCAGAGGATGTGCTCCTTCTCGCACGGAACGAGGAAGCGCTGGCCACCTATGCGTGGGAGCCTTACATGCACAATCCCCGCCTTAAGTACTGGCTCAGCCGGATCTCGGTTCCTTGCAGGGTCGTCCGGGGAGAGCAGGACGGAATCGTCGGGCCGGACTATGCCCAAGCATTCGCGGACTTCATTCCCAGATCGTCCCTTGAGCTGCTTCCCGACGCCGGCCACTGCGCCCAGATCGACCGGCCCACAGACATCGCCGAACTCGTCCGCGGCTAAGACGACTCCAAACAGAGGATAGAAAACATGGAATATTGGCACTTCAGCGAGACGCCCTACCCTGACCTTCCCCCGGAGAAAACTTACGACTCAGTCCGGGTCACCATGCCAAACTCGGTCATCGACCCGGCCAAAGCGGCCGACCTCTGGGCGCGCTACATAGAAGACTGGAAGGTCGCGGACGAAGCCGGCCTCAACATCATGGTTAACGAGCACCATGGCACGGCAACGTGTATGGACGCTGCCGCCCCCGTCGTAGCGGCGGCCCTCTCCCAGGTCACGAAAAACGCAAAAATTCTGGTTCTCGGAAATCCGGTGTCCAACAGAAAAGATCCGGTTCGCGTCGCCGAGGAAATGGCCCTGGTAGACCTGCTGAGCCGGGGACGCCTGGAAGTAGGCTTTGTCCGCGGCGTTCCCTACGAAGTGTCAGCCACTAATTCTTCCCCAGTGCGCATGAACGAGCGTATGTGGGAAGCAATAGATCTGATCAAGGCCGCGTGGGAAAACCACGACGGGCCGTTCAACTGGGAAGGCGAGCACTTCCAGCACCGCCAGGTCAACATCTGGCCGCGCCCCTACACGCAGCCACACCCTCCCATCTGGGTCACCGGGATGTCGCCAACTTCCGTTCCCCGGATCGCGGACAACGACTACGTCTTGGCAACCTTCCTCACCGGGTACGAAGGCACCAAGAAGGTTTTTGACGCCTACCGGACGCGGTGGGCAGAAAGCGGGAAAGGCGAAGTCCCAGCGGACCGGCTCGCCTATTGCGCCATGACCTACGTTGGACGTACGGACGACGAAGGAATGGAAGGCGCGGAACAGCTGATGTGGTATCTGCGCTCCAACAAAGTTCCGCCGCATTTCATTCTCCCGCCAGGTTACACGCCGTATTTCGTCCGCGCAGCAGCACTGCAGGGCGGCAAATCAGCCTTCGACCTGGCCAGCATGACCATGGATCAACTGTTGGAGTCCGGAATCATGTTCGCAGGGAGTCCGAGCACTGTCACGGCACAAATCGAGGAATTCCACGACCGCGTAGGAGGTTTCGGTCATCTGATCCTCCACGGGCAAGCGGGCTTCATGGACCATGACACGACTTCTCGGGGCATCCGTAACTTTGTGGAGCTCGTGAAGCCTCGCCTCGATTCCCTTTTCACCTCTTCAAATCCAGTCGGGGCAGCTGTCGCGGCCGGTGTCTGAATTGCGAAATCGCGGCCGGCGGACCTCTGGCATCAACGTATTGCCTGGGAGCCCGCCGGCTTTTCCTTTCCCTCTTGTCGCTGACCTCCAGCGTGCCGACTACCAGCGATCAGCCGCTCAGAGCATGTGCCAGGCCGCGGTGAGCATGGAGTGTTCGACCGCGACGAGTGCTTTCATGGGTCCTCGCCGGGCGGTGATACGTGAGTACTTTGCGGCGAAGTAGGTGTTTTTCGATCGTGCTGCCGACAGGGCAGCGATGCCCAGGGCAGCTTTGAGGTAGCGGTGGCCGGGGCGTGTTTTGGTTGATTTGACCCGTCCGGCGGATTCATTGGAGCCCGGGGACGTGCCGGTCCATGATGCCAGGTGTCCCGCGGTGGGCAACACGGTCATGTCGGCGCCGGTTTCGGCGATGAAGATCTCGGCGATTGTGGTGCTGAATCCCGGGATGCTCACGAGGAGTTCCCGGGCGAGGCGAAAGGGTTCGATCGCTTCCTCGATCCTGGCGCTGAGGGCGTCGATGTCGGCGGTGTGGGCGTCGATCCGGTGCAGATACAGTTCGGCCATGTAGCGGTGGTGGCTGCTGAACCGGCCGGTCAGCGCGTTGGTGATGAAGTGAACGCAGCAGCTTGAGTTCCGCGGGAACAAGGAACGGCAACGCCGCTGCCCAGACCGCGTTACCAGTGGTTCACCGTCTTTTGCACGGTCGAACTCTCGGGCTGTTGAACTGCTCCAAAGGGGACCGGATCGACTTTCGTGCAAGGCTGTCAAACTTTCTGACATGCTGAAGCGACCCCTATCCACCTTGCCTCGTCGACCAGTCGATGCAGTTAGGCTGTGGCTTCTTCTACCTGGAGGAGCCAGATGCAGCTCAGGACGTGTTCTTCCATTTCCTTTCTGGCGGTAGCCGCGTCGCCCCGTGCGAGGGCTTCCCGGATCCGGTCGTGATCTTCCTGGCGTTCTCTGATGATCCCTGCCATGGGCTGGGGCGGGCCGGCGGTGCTGACCAGGAAGTCGCTCAGGTCCCACATTCTCCGGCCTGCATTAGCGATGATCCTTGAGGAACCCATTTCGTGAATGGTCTCGTGGAACCTGCGGTTGAGCAGTCGGTAGTGGCGGGCACGAGCGGCTGCGTCCGGGTTGTCTGCGAGTTCGACGATCTTTAGCGATATTGAGTCCAGTTCCTCGAGCGCCCGGAGCGTGCTGCGGCCGGCGGACACTCCCGCTATGGCACCTTCAAAGGCGGAGAACATGCGGAAGAAATCTGCGACTTCCGGCTGGGAATAGCTGGCGACGACGCATCCGATCTGGGGGAAAATCTCCACGAGGCCTTCGGAGGACAGCAAACGCAACGCTTCCATGACGGGCTGTTTGCTTACTCCGAATTCAGTCCTGATGTACTCGACAGATAACTTGGAGCCCGCGGGGTAGTCCCCCTCGAGGAGCCGGGTCTTAAGCGTTTCATACACGTGGGCGGAGAGCCGCCCTCCCGCACCAGGGACCTGATGGACTGCGGACTGAAATTCGATGCTCATGTGTTTAGTATCCCAAGGGCTAATAGTGATCCTGCTGCTGGTTCGGGCCGGGGCGTATACCTGAACGAGGTAATTCTCGATCTAAATTATGCTTCACAGCTCGAATTCCTTCGGATCCGGAATATCTGTTCAGGCTGTCGCCCTGCGCGATTCACATCATCGGAAATGGACTGAACCGCCTCTTGCAACAGCGGAACCGCACGTTCGGCGAAGGAGTCATCAACCCTTGCCAGGGGTCCTGATACCGAGATTGCTGTTGGCATTGGCGCATTGGGCACTGCCATCGCGAAACAGCGAAAAATAACCGACGGCTGGATTCACCAGGGCTTCGGTGATCCCCTCCGCCGCTGGATGACACAGGAAAGAACCGTGCCGACATTCACCGGTCCCGAGACCATCAGCCCGTCCTTGACCTGAGGAACCACGCACAACGGTCCCGGGCCCACATTCACCGATTTGGGTCAACTTAAATGAGACGGGACACCTGCCAGGCTGTCCCTTGCTTATCGCGTTCACCGTGTGGGCAACGATCAGGTGCTGCCGGGTGGTCCGCACTATTCCAAGCACCGGGTCCGGTACGGTAGCTCT
The DNA here is from genome assembly GCF_059383495.1 of Pseudarthrobacter sp. RHLT3-21. Taxonomy (NCBI): domain Bacteria; kingdom Bacillati; phylum Actinomycetota; class Actinomycetes; order Micrococcales; family Micrococcaceae; genus Pseudarthrobacter; species Pseudarthrobacter sp. RHLT3-21. The sequence continues at coordinate 13,836 of NZ_JBWZCI010000029.1, read as the reverse complement.
TCCACAGGCACCGCACCTGGATCTCCCCTTTCTTATGGCATCACATCGCCGGAGTTTGGGCCGAGGGTTTGTCCGACGAAGAGGTTACCGCCGGGGTCGCTGGCCAGCAGTAGTGCTGTGGGCGCCACTTCCGCGGTCGTTCCGAACCTTCCCAGTGGAAGTTCCTCCCGCTTGGCGGCTTTCCAGCTCTCGGAGATGCCGTCGACCAGCGGCGTCTCGATGGGGCCCGGGGCGATGCTGTTGACGAGCACGTTGTCTGCGGCGGTTTCCAGGGCCAGAGCCTTGGTCAGTCCTACGACGCCGGCTTTGGCAGCGCTGTAGTGGCTGAGCCCGGTTCCACCTTTGATGGCCAGCTGGGAGGCGATGTTGATGATGCGGCCCCACTTCTGCTGCCGCATCTCCCCCACCACCTCCCGGCAGCAGAGGAAGACGCCTGTCAGGTCAACGGCAATCGTTTCGTTCCACATGGCCAGGGTCATGTCTTCCAGCCGCGATTCGGTCAGCAGGCCCGCGCTGTTCACGAGAATGTCGATGCTTCCGAGTTGCACCCGTGCGGCGGCGAAGGCCGCCTTGACGCTCGCTTCGTCCGAGACGTCGACGGCGATGGTTCCCGCCACGCCCGACCGGTCCAGGACAGCCACTCTGTCGCCGTTGGCGGTGAAGGCTTCGGCGATGGCCTTGCCGATGCCGCTGGCTCCGCCTGTGACCACGACGGAGCGGTCCTCTGTGTAACGGGAGTCGTCTGGGTTGTTCATTCTTGTCCTTCCGGGCTTTTCAGGCGCGCATCTTGATGGTGAGACCGCCGTCGACTATCAGCGACTGGCCGGTGACGTAGGAGGCGTCATCGGAGGTCAGGAAGCCGATCACGCTGGCGACCTCCTGGGGCCGTCCGACGCGGCCCCAGGGGATTTCCAGACCGGCGCGTTGCAGGCCGTCAGGACCGAGCGAGTTCACCGGGTCCAGGGACTGGGGCGTCTCGATGAGTCCGGGAATCACGGCGTTGGCGCGGATGCCGCGCGGTCCCAGCTCGGCGGCCACGCTGCGGATCAGCCCGAGCACGCCGGCCTTGGCTGCTGCGTAGTGGGCATGTTCCTCCCACCCGTAGACGCCGCCGGCAATGGAGGACACCGCAACCATCGCTCCGCCGCCGGCCATCCGCGCGGACCCGGCGCGCAGGGTCCGCAGCACACCGGTGAGGTCGACGTCGAGCATGTCGTCCCAGCGCTCATCGGTCATCTCCTCCAGCGGTGAGTTGCGCAGGATTCCGGCGTTGGCCACCGCGTAGTCCAGACGGCCGTACTCGTGGACGGCGCGTTCGGCGAAAGCATCGACGGACGGGGTACTTCGGACATCCACTTCGTGGATGACCCCCTGGCCGCCGGCGGCTTCCACCAGGCGAAGGGTTTCCTCCGGGTCGTGCGGGTCGCCGGGAAATGTGCCGATCACCGACTGCACGCCCCGGTGGGCGTAGTGGACCGCTAGGGCCCGTCCAATTCCGCTGGCCGCTCCTGTGATGACGGCCACCCTGTTCTCAGACGTCATGCGGGTGGTCCTCAAGCAGGGCTTCGACCGGCGGCTTCGCGGCGATCATCAGCAGGCCGGAGAGCAGCGTTCCGGCGGCGCCGACCCACAGGGCGGCAGTGCCGGTTCCCGCGGCGGCGGCCGCTGCCGTGAAGAGGGCACCGCCGAGGATGATGCCGGGCTGGCTCATTGCGCCTATGAAGGCTGTGCCGGTGGCACGGCAGCTGACGGGGTAGCACTCGGCCATGAAGTACTGGATCGCGGCGTACGGTCCGACCAGGAAGAACAGTCCGGCGCCGTAGGTCACGATGATCATGAAGGTGTTTGTGGCGATGGGGCTGAGCATGATGGTGAAGGAGATGCCGGAGAGAATCCAGCCGCCGATGATTGTCCGTTTGCGGCCGATCTTGTCACCGAGCCATCCGTGGAAGACGTAGCCGAAGTACGCGAGCATGTTGATGACGATCAGCATCCAGAATGCATCGGAAAGTTCCACACCCTTGGCGTTCTTCAGGACGGAGCTGCCGAGGATGCTGAAGATCATGATGCCGAAGAAGTTGAAGATCCAGGCCAGCGAGAAGACGATCGTGTTCCGGCGCAGGTGCGGCTCCCAGATGCGCTTGAGCGGGGCAGCGGAAGAGTGTTCGACGCCGAATGCGTGGGCCAGGGAGTGGGCTTCCTCGGTCTTGCCGCTCTTCTCGAGTTGGGTCAGCTTGTGGTGCAGTTCGAACTGCGGCGTCTCCTTCAGTTTCTTGGCGATGAGCCACACGATGATTGCTGCCGGAACGGTCGCCATCACGTACAGTGCGCGCCAGCCGAGGGATGGGAGGAAGGCGAGGGCGAGTGCGCTGGCGAGGAGGAAGCCGAGCGGCCAGCCGCCCTGGATGAAGGAGTAGTGGAAGCCGGGGCGCTTGCGCTTGTCGGCGACTTCGGTGACCTGGTAGACCTCGTTCATGTAGGTCGCGTTGACTGCCTGCTCCGAGAATCCGAGCCCGCCGAAGGAACGGACGAGCACGAGCAGGCCGTTGCTGAGGAACGGGATTCCGGTCGGGATCAGGGCCGTCAGGCCGGAGACGACTGCGGTTCCACCGACGGTGGTCATCATGCCCTTGCGGCGGCCGAGCCGGTCAATGACGGGGCCGATTCCGAAGCAGACGATCGCGGTGCCGACGGCGATCCAGGTGTTGATTGCGTAGGCTTCGGTCTCGCTCCAGCCGAATTCCTCCTGCATGGCCGGCAGGAGGGTGCCGAAGAGTCCGTAGTCGAACACGGCGACGGTCCAGGCCAGCAGGGCCAGAACGGTGGCGGTGGTTGTGTGGTGCTTGGAGAATATCGGGAAGCGGCGTTTTTCGTCCGGTGCGGGTTGCGTCAGGTCGACGGCGGGCTGCTGGATGGTCATTACTGGTTTTCCTTTCGGGGGCTGCGGGCGAGGAAGGAGTCCGCGATCTGGTCGAACGTCAGCCAGCTGACGCCGTCGTGGGAGTTGATGTGTTCGATGAGGCGTTCAAGCATGAGCAGGACCTGGGGGCGGCCCGAGACGTCCGGGTGGATGGTCATGGTGAAGACGGCCTGATCCATTTCCCGGTACACCCAGTCGAACTGGTCGCGCCACATTTGTTCGATGTCCCGGGGGCTCACGAATCCGTGGGAGTTCGGGGCCGCCTTGATGAACATCATGGGAGGCAGGTCGTCCAGGTACCAGTTGGCCGGGATCTCGACGAGGTCGGTTTCCTTGCCCCTGACCAGCGGCTCCATCCAGGTCTCGGCGGCCTTGGTGTAGTCGATCTTCTTCCAGCTGTCGCCGACACGCACGTAGTAGGGCTCGAAATCGCGGTGCATCAAGGAGTGGTCGTATTTGATCCCGCGTTCGAGGAGGATCTCGTTGGTGACCGGGGAAAATTCCCACCAGGGAGCGACATAGCCGGTGGGGCGACGGCCGGAGACCTTTTCGATGAGTTCGATCGACCGGTCCAGGATGGCTGTCTCCTGCTCGCGGGTCATGGCGATGGGGTTTTCGTGCGAGTACCCGTGCACTCCGATTTCGTGCCCAGCGTCGACGATCATCCGCGTCAGGTCCGGGAAGGTCTCGATCGAGTGGCCGGGCACGAACCAGGTGGCGGGCAGGCCGTACTTCTTGAAGAGCCGGATGAGGCGCGGGCCGCCGACTTCTCCGCTGAACAGGCCGCGGGAGATATCGCACGGTGAGTCCTCGCCCCCGTAGGAGCCGAGCATTCCGGCCACGGCGTCCACGTCGACGCCGAACGCGACTTGGATGTCCTTAGTCATGGGATCAACCTTTCATTGCGTTTTTTGTTGAGGTTTTGTTGTTGCGGTTTTGGTTTCGGGATGGAACTAGTCTGGGAGCCTGCCCCGCCGGGCGAAGGTCTCCGCAATGCGGGCCGTGGGGGTGTCGAGCCTGAGCAGAAGACTGAGCAGGATCAACGACTGGGACGGCCTAAGCAGCCCGGAGGGTATGGCGCCGGCCGCGCGCAGGTCCTCGCCGCCGCCGTCGCCGTATCGGGGGACTACGGCACCGGCGTCTACACGGGTGCTGGTGACCACGACGACGCCGGCCGAGGCAGCGTCGGCGATCTCCGTGCACAGCTCACGGTTGGCGTTGCCCGTTCCCGTCCCCTGCAGCACAATCCCGGCCGCCCCGGCCTGGAGGGAGGCCCGCAGGAGAGTGGAGTCGGCTCCGGGATAGGCAGCAATCAGGTCTACGCGCGGCGAAGCGGCTCCGGCGCCCGGTAAAGGCAGAGGCTCGATTCGGGACGGTGCCTGCTGCATCCGGAGTTCGCCGGTGTCGGACACCCATCCTCCGGTTCCGAAATCCGGGTTGGAGAACGCGTTTAGGCTCGTTGTGTGGCTCTTACGTACCCCGGCAGCAGGGAAGATCGTCCCGGCAAACGCGAGCAGCACGCCCCTGCCTCGGGCCTGGGGGGAGCCTGCGACGGCGATCGCGCGGGACAGATTGTCGGGACCGTCCGGGGACTGGGAGTCGGCGGCCTGCTGCGCCCCGGTGAAAACCACCGGGCGAGGATCATCGTGGGTGAGATCGACAAGGTAGGCCGTCTCCTCCATCGTGTCCGTGCCGTGGGTGACCACGACCCCCAGAACCTGGGGTTCGGCCAGGGCTTGCCTGATGCTGGCGCAGACGGCGATCATGTCGTCGACCGTCAGCAGGTATGAACCCTTCTGGAAAACGTCAACCACTCGGACCGGATACGAAGCTTGCACCCCGACGCTGGAGAAAACCTGCTCTCCCGTGTCCGACGCCACGGCACCCCCGGCCTCCGACGCACGGGAGGAGATTGTTCCTCCCGTGGCCAGGAGCACCACGTGGGGTCCAGCCAATTCTGTGACAGTCAATTCCACTCCGTTGTCTCGCGCCTGTTTCCAGGCTCGTACCCAATCGATTGGGTAGATGGATATGAAATAACCTTGTGATGCTTCATGCCGTTGCTTCCGGGCGTTTGGAAGATGTAGCTACTTCCTCGCGGGTGCCGGAATCCTGGCTAACCAATCGATTGGGTACATTGATGAAATGACTATAGAATGTGAGGTGCGGCACGTCAAGGGCTCCCGAATCAGAGATCTGCTTGATATCGGGCAGGCTTAGTGGGCGGCATCTTTTTGAACTGAGGCAGGGAAGCGAATGGAAGGAACCATGGCCGGGGGCCGCGCGGTCACGCTGAAGAATCTGGCGGACGAGCTCGGCATCCACCCGTCGACTGTGTCCAGGATCCTTCACTCGGGCTCCGAAGTGGCGCGCGGGGCGGCCTCCGTGGCCACGGCTGAACGCGTCCGGGAGCTGGCGCGGAAACGGGGCTACTCCCCTGACCCCCAGGCCGCCGGCCTGCGGACGCGGCGCACGCGCCTCATGGGGGTGATCGTGCCCCGGCTTTCGGACCTGGTCCTGGCAATCATGTACGAGGGCATTGACGAGGCCGCTGCGGCGTTGGGCTATTCGACATTCGTCATGAACTCCCGCGACGACCCCGAGGAACAACGGCGGAAGACGGACACCATGCTTGCCCGGCGCGTGGACGGGCTGATCATCGGTGACGCACATCTGGACAGTGGCCTGTTGCGGGAGTTGACGGCCCGGAAGGTGCCTTTCGTGCTCGTGAACCGCCGCGTCCCTGGCTACCCGTCCGCCACCTGCGACGACGTCCTTGGCGGCGAGCTTGTGGCCGACCACCTGTGGGGCAAGGGGCATCGTAACGTCGCTGTGATCGCCGGCGAGCCATACGCCAGCACGGCCGTTGATCGGGCGGCCGGCTTCGTGGACCGCTGGCGTTCGCTAGGCGGAAAAATCCCCCAGAAGGCCGTGGTCTGGTCCCGGTTCGATACGGCCGGCGGACGGGAAGCGGCCGAGAATATCCTGACCCTCTGCAATCCCCATCCGACTGCGCTGTTCGCCGTAAATGACTTTGCGGCAATCGGTGCTATGGGAGCACTAAGGTCCCATGGCCTCACTGTTGGCGGCGACGTGGCGGTGGTTGGTTTCAATGACACATCGCTGGCCGCGGAGCTTCCCATCCCGCTGTCCTCGGTCCACTCCCCCATGCTGGACATCGGGCGGACGGCGGTGCAGCTCCTGAAGCGCGTGCTGGACGGCGAAATCGTCAAGCCCGTCAGGCTGGAACCGAACCTCTGCGTGCGGGAAAGCAGCGCCTGAGGCAGCGGAGGATGACACGGCAAGGGAACCTCTAGTCAGTTGAATCGGAAGGCCGGATCGGCGTCGCCGACCGTCAATGACCCGGCCGGGAAGGCGTCTAAGCCCATAAATTGACATTAGTGACACGACTCACAGCGGCACATCGGAAGTTCGCCCAAGATTGGGACTACTTTTCGTGCACGCCGCACATGTCCAGCCTGAGATTTTCTCAGCGTGGGTTCACGAGCGCGGTTTCCCTGCGGGATTTTCAGTGCGATGCCGCGACGATTCCCAAGGCGAGCATGCACGTGGCACGGACTTCGCCGTCGGACAAATCCAGTTTGAGGAGCTCCTCGATTTTCCGCAGCCTGTAGCTGAGCGTGTTCCGGTGGATGAAGAGCTCCTCGCAGATCTTCGCAGAATTCCCGCTGTGGCGCAGGTAAGCGTCGAACGTCTCCCGCAAAGCGCTGCCGCCGTCGGAGGCCAACGGGGCCAACAGCCGCTGGCACATTGCCACCAGGCCCGGGCTGGGCAGCCCGTGCACGATGCCGGCGAGATCGGCCAGCGGCGCCTGGTGCACGCCGGCCGGCCCAACGTTACGGCGGGCAAGCTGCAGCGCCAGCGGCAATTCGCTGAGGCTCGGGGATTCGGAGACGACGACGGACAGTTCCGGGGCGTCCGTAAAAAACCCCCGCGTGGCATCGAGCAGATCGGCCGCTCCGTGCCTGTGCTGCACCAGCAGCGTGGTGAGCCCGGCTTCCTCCATGAACCTCACCGTGCTGAAACCGGCCTGCAGCCCCACGCGTGCGCGCCAGGCGATGGCACGCAACTTTGCGGGGGCTGCTTCTTCCGAACTGCCGATAAGCACCGCACCCCAGTCGCCGTCAGGATCAAACCCGGATTCGAGGGCGTAGCGGCGCAACGGCGCCAACGGCTCACCGCGGTCCTCGTAGAGGGCCTCCATAAAGCGTGCGGCCTCCCGGGAATGCAGGGGTGAATGCGACCCGAGGGTGTAGCTCAGCTGCATCGCGATGACTGCAGCGACGGGGCCAAGAATGGGCTGCAGCACGATGTCGCTCCCGATTCCCTCGATGGCAAGCCGGAATTGCTCGGAGTCGCCGCTGGGCAGGCGCAGCGCGGTTCGCGTGGGCCCGCCGTGAGCCGCGCCCGCGGAGACAAGCTCGAACGCATTGTGATCGATCACGGCCACCCTCGCGTTGACGACGTCCGCCACCCGCTCCAGAACCTCGGCCAGGGAATGCCCGCCGGCCGCCAGCCGGGTGCATCCATCGGCCAGCTCCCAGCCCTTTCGCAGCTCCTCATAACGCTCGGCGGCGATGGCCTGCTCCACATGGCGCATGATCAGCACGAAGGGCACTTCCGGCGGGAGCTCCAGCAGTGGCAGGCCGTGCGCCTCGCAGGCCTGGATCAGGCCGGCCGGCAGCTCGCGGTGCGCGGCGCCCAGCCCGAATCCCAGCCCGGAGACAGGGACGGAGATCAGCCGTTCCACGTACGCGTCCCAGATCCTGAAGTCCTTGACGTTCAGGCCCATCCCATTGGTCAGCACAAGGGCATTCACACTGAGGAAGGGCGTGGGGTCCATATGCTCGGTCGGAGCGCACCAGGTGATGGGTCGAGCCAGGCGGCCTTCGCCGCCCGTAACGCGAAGGCGGATGTTGAGGTCGGCGTCGTCCGCCAAGTCTGAGATTCGCAAGGAAGCCTCCAAGAACGGCGGGAGTCGCCCGCTGGACAGTGCATTAACCATAATTCACCCCTGGATATTCAGCGAGCTGCACAATATCGGTAACCCGAAATGCTGAGTAGCGTTGCACCCATGCAAACCACTGTGACTCCCGACACTCCCGGACGCGTGCTCTTGAACTCCGACATGGGCGAAGGCCTCGGCCTTCACGAGTTCGGCAACGACGAAGAACTCATGCGCATCATCGACGTCGCCAACGTTGCCTGCGGCTATCACGCCGGCGATCCGGACGTCATGAATCGGACCGTGGCCCTTGCAGCGGAGCACGGCGTGGCCGTCGGGGCGCACCCGGGCCTTCCGGACGTGGTGGGATTCGGACGCCGCCGCATGGTGCTTAGCCCGGCTGAGGTCGAGTCCATCATCCTGTACCAGACCGGGGCCCTGACTGCTTTTCTGGCAAAGCACGGGCTTGAACTCAACCACATCAAACCCCACGGCGCCCTCTACGGAATGCTGGCCGGCGACGAGGAACTGATGCAGGCCGCCGCCGGAACCGCCAAACAGTTTGGCGTCCCCTTCTACGGGCTCGCCGGCACCGCTCACGAAACCGTGTGCCGGGCCATGGGGGTGGAATTCGTGCCGGAACTCTATGTTGACCTCAATTACGGTCCCGCCGGTGAACTCCTTATCCAGCGTCGCCCGGCCCCCACGGACCCGGTCGCCGCTGCCGAGCGCGTCAGACGGGCGCTGGCGGGACAGCCCATTCTGGCCGTTGACGGCACCGAACTGGACATCTCGTTCCAGAGTATCTGCGTCCACTCCGACGCACCCAACGCTGTTGCAGTGGCCACTGCCGTGCGCGCGGTCCTGGGCTGACTCTGACTTATCCAACCATCTGAAAGCGAGCAACCCCGTGGCAACCATCGTCTCCCCGCTCCCCGGAATCTTTTACCGCAAGCCCGGCCCCGGCAAGCCGCCGTTCGCCAACGAAGGCGACACTATCGAGATCGGCCAGACGCTGGGCATCGTCGAAATCATGAAGCAGTTCACCGAAATCCAATCCGATGTGGCCGGGGTCCTCGAGTCCTTCGAGGTCAACGAGGGCGACATGGTCAACCCGGGCGACGCCGTCATCGTCATCCGCGAAGGAAAGCTATGAAGAAACTACTCATCGCCAACCGCGGCGAGATTGCCGTCCGAGTTGCACGGACCGCACGCGAAATGGGCATCGAAACAGTCCTGGTCGCCAGCGAACCCGACGCCAATTCCCTGGCAGCCCGCACCGCCGACAACTTCGTCGTGGTAGGCCCGGCTCCTGCGCCCGCCAGCTACCTGAACCAGGACGCCATCATCTCCGCGGCCTTGGACAACGGCTGCGATGCCGTCCATCCGGGCTACGGCTTCCTCTCCGAGAACTCCGCATTCGCCCGGAAGGTCGCCGATGCAGGCCTGACCTGGGTGGGTCCGGACGCGGACGCCATCGAAATGATGGGCAACAAGTCCATGGCCAGGGAATCCGCCCGCAAGGCCGGCGTCCCCGTGCTCCGCGGCTCGGACGGACCCCTCGATCCCGGGGCCGACGCCATTGAGGTGGCCCGCGGCATCGGCTACCCGCTGGTGGTGAAGGCCTCCGCCGGCGGCGGCGGCCGGGGCATCCGCTTTGTGCACAGCGAGGACGAGCTTCTGAAAACGATCGAGACGGCCCGCGGGGAGGCGGCTTCCGTCTTCGGAGATCCAACGGTTTACCTGGAACGTTTTGTGCAGCATGCCCGCCACGTGGAGGTGCAGATCCTCGGCGACGGAACGAGCTTCATCCACCTCGGGGACCGGGACTGCTCCATGCAGAGACGCTCGCAAAAAGTCATCGAAGAAGCACCGGCACCGGACCTTCCGGACGCCGTCCGCCAGAGGATCCGGGAGTCCTCCGTGGAACTCGCCCGGGAATGCGGCTACAGCGGCGCCGGCACGGTCGAATTCCTCTATGACCCCATCAACCACGAAGCCGCATTCATCGAAATGAACACCCGGATCCAGGTTGAGCACCCGATCACCGAGCAGATCACCGGAATCGATCTGGTCCGCGAACAGCTGCTGATTGCTTCCACAGGATCAATGTCCATCCGGCAGGATGACGTCCGCTTCAGCGGGCACGCCATCGAATGCCGCATCAACGCCGAAGACCCGGAGCACAACTTCTTTCCGAGTCCGGGCCTCATCACGGCCATGGAATGGCCCTCCGGCGAAGGCATCAGGGTGGATACGGGCGTGGAAGCAGGATCCGTAGTGAGCCCGTACTACGACTCCCTGCTCGCCAAGCTGATCGTCCACGCACCCGACCGTGAAACGGCCATTGAGGCCATGCTGACAGCCTTGGACGGAACACACATCGAAGGGGTCAAGACCACCGTCCCGGTTCACAAGACGCTTCTGGCGCGGCCCGAATTCGCCGCCGTGACCCACCACTCGAAGTTCCTTGAAACTGCCGATCTTTTGGAGGCACAATGAGCAGCCCGGCACCCGCCTCGCAGGAGGCGCGCTACACCTGGGGCGGAGACGAATTCCTGTTCGTTGAAGTCTCGGAGTCCATGAGTCTGGCCGCCAACTTTCGGGTCATGTCCATTGCCGCGAAGCTTTCAGCCATGGAACTGCCGGGCATCGTGGACATCTGTCCTGCCAACGCATCGCTGCTGGTGAGGTTCGATCCCGACGTCCTGCCGCCGTCGACCCTGGAAGAGACCGTCCGGACGATTGAAGGGGACCTGACCCACCATCAGGAGCAGGCGCTCGAAACCCGGATCATCGAGGTCCCGGTCTGGTATGACGATCCCTTCACAGCGGAGGTGGCGGAGCGCTTCCGCGAAGGGTTCCATCAGGAGCCTGACGGCACCGACATTGACTACGCGGCGAAGGTCAACAACCTCAAAGATGCCGCCGAATTCATCCAGCGGCACCATGAGCAGCCGTGGCTTGTTTCCATGGTTGGCTTCGTGGCCGGCCTGCCGTTCCTCTTCCAGCTCGTGGAGCGGGAGAAACAACTGGAAGTCCCCAAGTATCTGAGCCCGCGCACCGATACCCCCAAGCTGACGGTGGGCCACGGCGGCTGCTTCGGCTGCATCTATTCCGTGCGCGGTGCGGGCGGATACCAGATGTTCGGCGTTGCTGCCGCGCCGATCTTTGATCCCGCCCAGACCCTGGAAGACTTCAAGGACTTTATGGTGTTCTTCCGTCCGGGGGACATCGTGAAGTTCAAGCCGGTCACCGAGGCCGAGTACAACGGCATCCAGGCGCAGATTTCCGCAGGAACGTTCCGCTACCGGCAGGTACCCGTGACATTTGAGCTGTCAAAGGCCTTGGCGAATCCCGAAGGCTACAACCAGGAACTCATGGAGGCCCTCAATGGCGTTTGACATCAAGAACCCCGGCCTGGCGACAACGGTCCAGGACCAGGGCCGCGGCGGCCACTACAACGTGGGCATCCCGCAGAGCGGTTCCATGGACCAGTACTCTGCCGAACTCGGCAATGCCCTGGTGGGCAACACTGTCAAGGAAGCTGTCCTTGAATGCACGTACCTGGGCCCGGTGCTGACGATCGATCAGGATGCCGTCATCGCGGTCACCGGGGCCCCGGTGGAGGTGAAGGTCAACGGGGAATCCCGGCCCGAGTGGACCCGGTTGCAGCTGAATGCCGGCGATGAACTCAGCTTCGGAGTCATCCAGGGCGGCACGCGCTACTACATCGCAGTCCAGGGCGGCATCGATGTTCCCGAGGTGCTCGGCAGCCGGTCCACCTACAGTCTGGGGGCAATCGGCGGATTCCGCGGCCGGAAACTTGAGGCGGGCGACCTTGTTCCCGTCGGCAGCCCGCTTGACGATGGAACGCTGCCCGACGCCGACACTGTTCCGGAAGAATTCCGGCCCGTGTTCGCGAAGGAACAGGCGGTCCGGATCGTCTTAGGGCTGTACGACCACCGCCTCACCGACGAAGGCCTGGACAACCTTCTCAACGGCGAGTGGAAGCTGACCCCGGTGGCGGACCGGATGGGATTGCGGTACTCGGGCCCGGGCGTGAAGTGGAAGGAGCGGGAGCAGCCCTTCGGAGCCGGTTCGGACCCCTCCAACATTGTGGATGCCGGATACGCGGTGGGGTCCATCCAGATTCCTGGCGGCACGCAGCCCATCATCCTGCACCGCGATGCCGTCTCCGGCGGCGGATACGCCATGGTGGGCACGGTGATCAGCGCCGACATGGATCTGGTGGCCCGTGCGGCCCCCGGCACGTCCACCAGGTTCGTCGCCGTCAGCCAGGAGGAGGCCCTTGTGGCGCGCAGGGAACTTGCTGAACGCAGGAAGAACGCGCGGGCAGCCTTGGGCGTTGGCAGCTGAGTAGCAGCAACGTGATAGCGGCGATCCATGAGCGATGAGCGGCAGCCCTAGCCACGGGTCCGGCGCAGGGTCCGGAGCCGTATCAGGACCCTGCGGGCGGCATATGCGCGAGCAAGCAACTCAAACCTTGTGCATCCAGGCTGACCGGTCCTTACTGGTGGGAGGAGCGCAGGCCGACGGCTACGAGGGCGGGATATCTGGATGATCCAGCTCCCAGTTCAAGGGCGTGAGCGGCAGGCACTTCACTCTCTCGGAACCAGGAGGATGGACATGTTCGCTCGCGTCAGCACTTATCAGCCCGGCCCTGACAGCTCGGGGGCCCCGTCAGAGGACACCGTCAACCGGGTGCTCCAACTGCCGGGATGCCTAGGTATCTATTACTTGCTCGGGAAGGACAACAGGTCGCTGTCCATCACTCTGTGGGAGGACGAGGCAGCCCTCGCCGGCAGCGAGGAGACGGCCACCAAGATCCGCTCGGAGACCAGCGCGGAGCAACACCGGCAGATTCTCGGCGTCGAGGGATTCGAAGTGCTGACACGTCAGCTCAAGGATTGAAGTCCCCCGAACGCAGCTTTACAAACCACTGCCTGACCAACCAGCCCGACGCCGCCAAGGCCCCGGCCGGTGGCGGCGTCGCCGGAATGGGGGAACCCTTGCCGGGCAACTGTGAGCCCGTCCAGAAGCCGGCGAGACCTTTGCCAATCATGACTGCGCCAATGATGCCGAGCACGACCGCGATGACGAGCTTGGAGTAAGCGAACCAGCCATGCCCGGATCGGTTCCAGCACCCCGCGCACTTGAGCACCGCCGAAAAGATATGCCACCACCGGCACCACGACGGTGATCATGGCGATCGCCGTATAGATGAGCAGGGTTGCGGCACTCATGCCGAGCGCGAACGGACTAACCCCAAGATCAATAGCCCGCGGCAGCCGGTGAAGACTAGGAGTTCCTTCAGGAACTCGATCCGCACACCCTTTGTGGTGAACTTGTGCACCAGGGACCGGAGGTCATCCAGGTTCCGTACGAGGCGGTCCATGCTGTGCACGACCAGGTTGTCACCGTCACGGATGAAGCTCGGGAGCTCCTCAAGCTGGGGCGTTTGGTGTCCTTTTCCGTGAAGATCCGATCCAGCTGGACACCTCGAGCTGGTGCCCGGTGTTCTTATCCAGACTGCTGACCCTGATGTATCCGATGCGCTGCCCGGCCATGGTGCGTTCCTAACCAAGAGTGTCGGTTGGACCTTAAGACCGTGACCCTGAGTGTCCATGAATTCCCAAAGCCATCCCAGCCTGACAAAACTGCCACCATCATCCTGACGTCCAGTTGGGGTATACCCCAAACGGACGGTCAAAAACGCTCCCCCACACCTAAGGATCTTGAGGACTACATCGGGCAGGCATACCGGGTGACGGCTGACCGGATTGCCGCCGGCGAAGGGCCGGATGAAACATCTGAGATCCCTGTTGCCTCATTGCAATACCTCCGGGAAGGGTGATTCGTTGCCTCATCTGAAAACCTCCGGATTTTCAGTTGTTCCAGGCCCTGTTGATGGGTTTGGCGGCGGCGG
>NZ_JBWZCI010000028.1:0-50426 GCF_059383495.1 Pseudarthrobacter sp. RHLT3-21 | reverse complement strand
CCAAAAATACTCGCCCTCCCAGGACCGGCGTGGATCAACCAACCCAAGGAAATCCCCGAACAGTCAGCCGCCTAACTCCCGTTGGTACCGTTCAGCTTGAAAAATTCCGAGGCCGTGGCGGACAGCATTCGTGGCTCGGTATTCGAAGTCATGGAGGGAGAGTCACACCAGCCGTTTCAGGAAGTCCCGCTCCTGATGCCCGGGTGTCTTTGGCAAGCTCGGTTCCGACAAGCTATAGAGCATCGGCGAACCGTGTCCCGCGGACAGCACAAACCTGTCACGGTTTGCCCACTCCGCGTTGCTCGGATCGGACACAATGTGCCGGTGGAAGGGTGTGCAGCAGGGGGTTGCACCAAGGGGGAAGCCGTAGTGCCCGGATCCCGCCGCCACCACTTGGTCGACGGCGAGCCTCGCGCTCAGCGATCAGCTCAACGTCGCTTTGACCCCTATGAGACCGATTTCTGCCGCGCGCGCCAGTCGGAACCTTCCCCAAAGAATGCGCCGGTAAGCGTCCTGACCCAAGTCGATCCTGCGCGCTGCGGCACCGACTTGCCATGCGTGAACGAGGTTTCCGGCAGGTTCAGATGTGGGTGCCGGACACGCGCACCGAAGAGTTTAGGCGTGAGGCGCAGCGCCAGGCGCTCGCAGTTGCCGCTTCTGACAGGGCAGGCGACGACCAAGAGTTCATCGAGCAGATTTCGGAAGACTGGCCGGAGTGAATCGTGGTGAGCTGTGGACGGTGTCAGGCGGAACATATGCGCAAAAGCCAAGGGCGGCACTCATCATCCAGGATGACCTGTTTGCGGCATCGGAGGCGATCACCCTTCTACCACTGACGTCCCACCTGACTGATGCTCCGTTGCTGCGGCTGACGGTGGAACCCGGGCAGTTGACCGGACTGGAGCGAGTTAGCCAGATCATGATCGACAAGCTCACAACGGTGCGTCGTATCAATCTGGGGCAACGGATAGGTCGTATTGATTCCAAGACAATGCTTGCGGTTGAGCAGTCGCTGGCAGTCTTTCTCGGTCTGGGCCGCTGACGGCTCCGTAGCCTCAACCCCGGCGTCGTGGACTTTTCCACGGCCCGGGGGGAGTATCTGGGGTTCCGGCACCTGAGAACGAACCTGTTCCCCGGTGATCGAGCCTGTCGAGATCGGGTTCCGGGCTCAGCCGCCGACGGTTTCGGCCGGCTCAACCACTGCGGTTGCCCCGCCGTGGATTTCGTACCGGGCCTTGCCGCCGTGCTTGGCCCGGTACATGGCCGAATCGGCCTGCCGCAGCAGTTCCGTCGCGTCCGCCGTGTCCGCCGTGCGCTGGGCGACGCCCATGCTCAGGGACACGCGCAGCGACCGGTCACCAATCACGAACGGCTCGCTGAGAGCCTCGTAGATCCGCTCGGCGACGGGCCCCGTGGCGGGAGTGCCGTCGTCGTTATCCAAAACGACGACGGCGAACTCGTCGCCGCCCAGCCGGGCCACCAGGTCGTGGCTGCGGACGCTGGACCGCAGCCGCCCGGCCAGCTGGGCCAGCAGCGCGTCGCCGCCTTCATGGCCCAGGGAATCGTTGACGTCCTTGAAATCGTCGATGTCGATGAACAGCAGGCCCTCGTGCCGGGTCCGGCGGTCGCTGTCCGGCTCGAAGGATGCCAGCAGCCGCTCCGCGAGGGCCGCACGGTTGGCGAGACCGGTGAGGTCATCGTGTGTTGCCCGGTACGTCAGGGCTTTGTGGCTGTCCTGGAGCGCGGCGGCCATCCCGTTGAACGCCACGGCAACCTCGCCCAGTTCGTCGCGCCGGGCCACGTCCAGGCGGTGGCTGTAGTCGCCGGACTGCAGCTTCAGGACGCCGCGGCGGAGGCTGTTGACGGGCCGCATCAGGTCCTTGACCGTACGGCGTCGGAAGTACAGGGTGGCGCCGATGGCCGCAACGAACAGCCCGAACCGGCCAATCACCAGAAGGCCTTCGAGTTCGTGCGTGTCCACGAGCCCCCTGTTCAGCGCCCGGAGGGAGGACTGCTGGACGGCGGCCAGTTGCGCCCGCACGGTGGAGCTTGCAGCCGCGAAGGCAGTGGCGTCAGCTACATTGCTCCCCGCGAGGCCCAGCACCTGGTCACCCCAGAGGCCGGCGTTCTCCAGGCCTGTCTGCCAGTCCTGCTGTGCCGCGGACAGGGCCCCGGGCCGGCCTTCGTCCGCGGCCCGGACCGCAGCGGCCGCACCGAAGAGTGCCTCAATGTCCTGCTGTTCCAGGACAAACGCCTCCCGGTTCACGGGCGCCGCGGCGAGCAACTGGTGCCCCAGCTGCTCATGCGTATCGAGGGCGGCGGCCAGCTCAGAGACACTGCCGTACTCGGCCTGGAGCCGCCCGTTCGCAGCTTCCATCTCGTTCACCACGAACCGGACTCCGACGACGGTGACTGCAGCGCCGATGAACAGGGCCAGCAGCATCAGCGTGAATGCCCCGGACCATTCACGCTGCAGGCTAAAGGCACGCGGCGCGGTGGGGGTTTTATGCATGGGCGTCCTCGGAGTTACACGGCGCTTCCTGAATTCCGGTTTCGACAGGCTCGGTTTCGACGGGCTCAACCACCGGGAGAGAAATATTTCCTGGCAGTGGCAACCTTCATGTAGAGCCTTAGGTTGTCGCCTCCGGTTGGGACAAATCCGTGACGGGCGTACCAGTCAACCAAACCGGGATTGTCGGCGTCGACCACGATGATCTGGCCACCACCGAGCTCCGCAGCAGCGAGGATAGTCTCCAGCGCTACCCGCAAGAGCTGCCAGCCCCACTGGTTGGCCTTGTCGCCGCGCAGGGAACTGTCGAGTGCCAGCTTGGCCAAGAGCCAACCGGGGGCATCGCGCAGTACTTTTCGCTGGAGCGGCTTCGGCATGCCGTCGCGGACTACGAGAGTGGGGCAGATCGCGAAGTATCCGACGACGCGATCGTCCGATTCGAGCCCGTTCTCCAGAAGAAGGTAGACCATGCTTGAGCCAGCCTCGACGGCTTGTCCCGCGTGGTCTGTCAGCCACTCGTTGTAGGCGGGTTCACCACAGTCAAAAGCCCCCAGGTCATACCCGGGGGCCAGTTTCACGGTGCGGAAGGTCGGACCGTTCATGGACCGATGAGCCGCGGAAGCTGGGCGAGCCTGGCGAGTTCAGCGGATTCGTCCGGAACGTTGAGTGATGCCATCATGGCGTCGAAGACCTCAGGTGCCATCAGAGTGACGTCCGAACGCGAGATGATTTTTTGTGCGGCCTGTCGGGCAGCATCGGTTACGAACGCCGACTTGGAAACGTGCAGAAGTTCGGCAGCTTCCGTGATCAACTCATCCGTGATCGCGTCCGTGCGTAGCTCCAAGCGCCGTGTTTTTGTGCTTGTCATCGTATTTGCCTCCGTCACTCAATGTACGGCATTTGTACGGGGGTGGCCAGAGTTTCGACAAGCGCAGCTACCAGGTTTCGACACGCTCAAGCATCATCAGGCTGGGGACCCGGCGTTTCCTGCCCCATAGGATCTCCATATGACACCCAATCGAGGTCTCGCACTTTTCAGGTTCTGGTTTGCCCTGCTCGGATTCCTGGCCATATTCTTCCAGCTGACACACCTGCTCCAGAACGTTCCCGGCGCCTCTGCGTGGAACTTCCTCAGCTACTTCACCATCGAATCAAACGTCATCGCCGTCATCACCCTGGCCATCGCCGGCCGGTACGCGTGGAAAGGCGAGAGCCCCCGCTGGCTTGAACTCCTGCGCGGAGCTGCCACCATCTACATGACCATCACCGGGATCGTTTACAACCTCCTGCTGAGCAACATCGACGTCAACACGCCCATCCCCTGGATCAACGTCGTCCTGCACTACACCATCCCGACCATCATGGTGATCGACTGGCTAGTTGACCTGCCCAGAACCAGGGTCCCCGTCCGCACCTCGCTGATCTGGCTCGTGTTCCCCCTGCTCTACCTGGTCTACAGCCTGATCCGAGGTCCCATCGTCGACTGGTACCCCTACCCGTTCCTGGACCCCCGGGTCAGCGGCTACGGAACCGTCGCCGCCATGGCGCTGGCCATCTCGGCAGCAGCCTTCCTCTTCGCCCTCATCGCCGCGTTCTCCACACGTCTTCACATCGCCCCGGCACCCGCGGCAGTCACCTCCGGCGCCACCGAGCGCCGGTGATCGAGCCTATCGAGATCCAGAAGCCCGGCGGTGGTTTCGACAGGCTCTTCCAGCGCGAGCCTGTCCGCTGTCAAGCTTTATTAATCTATCGAAGCTTTATTAGAAATCAATAAAGTTAGACAAGTCTTGTAAGATCGTGCCCAGAAAGCCGCGGATGTGGCCGCAGTTATGGGGCGCGAATCCACTCAACTGGCTCCCACACGCTCAGAGCTCATTAACATGGGTTTGCTGGGCCGGCCACGGCGTAGGGGTGCCTGATGGCAGCGTCACCGCCGTATTCTCGCAACAGGAACTTGCGCCCAGATGCAGCAGCGTCGCTGCCAAGTTGTACAGCAGCCGCCTCCAGGGGCGAGTCGCCGGTCAATCGATCGGCCAGTGCATCGTAGTCCGTTTTCCTCTGATCAGTCATGGCTGGTACTCCTCCCGCAATCGCTTGAATTTTGGACCGAGTGTCATTGCTCCACTTCGGCACCACGTGCTCATTCTAAGATTTTGTAGCCGCTAATTGTGGCCCAATTATCGCCGGGCTCAACCACCGAGCCTCCTCCGCCTGGATGTTAAAGGCGTAACCCCGGCGATGTGGCGAACCAGTGATCGTTCCGGGGTCTTCGATTCCCACTATAGACCGCACTCATAGACCACTTGCGGTTTCGACGGGCTTAACCACCGGGCTTCGGCGGGCTCAACCACCTAGTCGGCGCAGCGCCCAGTCCCAGCGGATCAGTTCCTGCTCCAGCCTGACCGCGGTCCCGAAGGCATCATTGCGGAGCCCGTTGTAGACCGCGGACTCGTCAGCGGTCAGCCGGCTCAACACAGCCTTCGACGGCGTCGGCTCGCTGCCCCAGGCATCGCGGTGGGCCAGCAGCGTGGACTCGTCCATCAGCACGCCCACCACATGCGGGTGCACCGCGCGGAGCTGGTCCAGGATCCGGAATCCGTGGGTGTCCAGATCGCCCCAGTACAGGACCTCACAGTCGCGCAGCCAGCCGGCGTCCCGCAGCGACGTGAACCCGTAACCGCCACCGTAAATCGCCAGCGTGCCCGGGCGCCCGGGGAGGGCCAGGAAATTAACCAGGTTCTCTGTGATCAGGACTCTGGTGACGGGCAGGCGCAGGGTGCTGAAGGCCTCTGCGGTCAGGGTCAGATCGCGGGCCTGGCCAAGCAGCGGCACTCCAGGATCCAGCATGCGGAACCTGACCAGCTCCGGCGGATGCAGGAAGCCGTGCCCTGCGGCGAAGCGTGCCGCCGGCGTCCGGGCCGGCGTTAGCCCCAGCAGCGCGCCGGGCTCAGCGGGAGAGCCGGGAAGAGATTCATCCACTGACTCAATCTCGGTGCGCTCAGAATCCCCTCGCAGCCCCACCGCCAGCTCGCTGATCACCGCCCTGTGGTTCTCGATGAACTTGGTGTGCACGCCGGTTAGGCTCAGCTGCCGCACATAGATGCCGGGCTCGGGATTGTCCTCCAGCCATAGGGCCACCCGGGCGGCGTTCAGCGCATCGGCCCCGAGTTCCAGCAGCTGGAGCGGCCGTTTCAGCGCCCACCGGCGGAACGAGGAATGCAGCGCGGCCAGTCCGCCTGCGAGCTCCACGAACCGGGCCGCCTCCCGAGTCTTGCCCACAAATCCAATCTCGGCCTCGGCGGACGTGAAGACCGCCGCCGCGGGCAGCCGGTTCGCCCCCACAGTGGTGCGCCCCACCTCGGCAGTTTCCAGACTGAACGGGCCGACGGCGGCGAACAACTCAGCTGCCCACGCACTCGCCGCAGCGTAGTCACTCCGGAGCGTCGCCGCCGTCGGGCGTTTCAACGGACGACGGCGGGGGTACAGGCCGCCCGGTTCCAGCACCTCGCGCAGCAACGCACCGCTGCCCCAGGCCTTCAGCGACTGCGCCCGCAGGTCGGCCAGCGTGGTCCAGCCCTGTGCCCGCCCCGCCTGCTCGCCGCCTGAACGCCGATCAGCGCGGAGGTCCCTTCCCAAACCGCGCAAGCTCGCTTCGGGGCCCTCGGGACGCCGCTTAGGCACGCCGCGCCCGCTCGTCCCGGTACTCCTGGATGGTCATGTTCCGCAGCTGCGAATCGTCGCCGTTGGTGTTGGCCACGAAGCCCACGTGGGACACAAACGGTTCGATGACGTGGATCTTCTGCAGCGGAGTGACGATCAGCAGCTGCAGCTTCATCCGCTGGAACAGCTCGAGGCCGTACCGCGCGGACTCGTCGGACCCGCGCCCGAACGCCTCATCGATCACCACAAACCGGAAGCTGCGCCCGCTGCCGGCGTTTTTACCGGCACCCTTGCCGGACGCCAGCCCGAACTGGAACGCCAGGGCGGCGGCGAGGATGGTGTAGGCGAGCTTCTCCTTCTGGCCGCCGGATTTGCCCCCCGAGTCCGTGAAATGTTCAAACTCCTCGCCCGTTTCGGTCCACTTCTCCGAGGCCGAAAACGTGAACCAGTTCCGGACGTCCGTGACTTTGGCGGTCCAGCGCTCGTCCAGCGTGGTGTAGCCGTCGCGTCCCCGGAACCGCTCAATCAGGCGCGCCACCTGCAGGTACTTCTGCTCGGAATACTGGTCATCGTCGCCGATGGTCCCCTCCGAACAGGCGCGCAGGTCCATCCCGAACTGCCGCACGTCCAGGTCGGTGCTGTTCTGGTGCTCCAGCTGGATGTGCCGGCCGGTGTTGTACTCAATCCCGCCCAGGGAGACGTTGATTTCGCCGATCCGGTTCACGATGTCCTGCCGGCGGCTGTCCAGGAACGCGTTGAATGCCACCACCTCGTGGATGGTGTTCTGGTTCAGGGATTCCTTGAAATGTGCCTCGAAGCGGGGGAGATCGTTGCTGACCAGCTGCTCGAGCAGTTTGCCGAACTCGCCGGCAGACTCCAGTGCGGCGTCGATCTCCGTGGTCTCGTTGGGGTACTTGTTCCGGAACTCGGCCATCAGCCGGACAGTCTTCTCGGCGGCCCGGGCGATCTGCTTGGACAGTGCGTCGATGGTGTCGGTCAGTCCGGACCGGACGGAGCTTTCCACGGTGCCGGTGTTCTTGTAGGTGAGCGGTTTGCCGGCGAGTTCCGCGGCGGCGAGCCCGGCGACGGCGGCCAGCACGCCGCCGTCGTCAGTCAACGGCGTCTCCCGCAGGACGTCGCGGCAGTCTTCGATCGCCTCCACGATGTCCTTGGCGGCGCCGTCGTTGGAGCCGATCCGGCGCTGGACGTCGTCGGCCCGCACCTGCAGCCGTTCCAGCTTTCCGGAGAGCTCGGCTTCCTTGGCTGTCAGCTGCCGCAGCACATCGCTGGTGGACTCCAGCTGGGCCTTCTCTGCCTTGAGCTCTTCGATGCGGCGTGCGGTGAGCTGCCAGCTGAGCTCGGCGAAGTCGGACACGGCCCCGACAATGCCCAGTTGCTGGTTCTGCCGGCCGATGGCGCCCAGGGAATCGTTGACCCGGGACAGCTGGCCCGCAACAACAGCAAGCTGGCCCTGGACCTCGTCCTGTTCGGCCCGGAAGCGGCTGATCTTGTCCAGGTTGTCCCAGCCCAGGACGTAGTTACGGCGGTCCGAGAGGTCCTGCCGGTCATCCTTTTCGTGCCGGCCCCGGCCTCCCTTGAGCTGGCCGTTGGCGGTGAGGGCCTTGGAACGGCGGCGGAAATCCTCCAGGGTGTCACAGCAGAAATAGTCGAAGCGGCTGCTGAGTTCATCCAGCAGGAAATTGCGGAACGGCGTTCCCTGCTTGATGGCGATCTTCGCCGCCAGTGTTCCCGTCTCGGCCGGCTTCGGCGCGTACGTTTCGCCGATCTTCAGGTACACCAGCCGGCCGCGCAGGTTATTGCCGTCCACCCAGCCGCTCACCGCCGCGTAGTGCTCCGACGGCACCAGAAGCGACAGCGCAAAGCCGCGCAGGGTGCGTTCGGCGGCGCCTTCCCAGGCCGCCTCGCCGTCGCGGACGCGCAGCAGTTCGCCGGCATAAGGCAACTCGGACTCCGCGATGCCCGTCCCGTCGCAGAGCCGACGGCGGAGCTCCACCTGGGGGCGCGGCAGCAGGTTGGGGCGGGCCTGCAGGCTGGTCAGCTCCGCGGCGATGTCCGCCGCGCGGCCGGTGAGCACCGTGCGCGTCATGGTCAGTTCGGTGCGGCTGTCCTGCACTTCGTCGGCGCTGGCGCCGAGTTCCTTTTCGACGTCGGCGAGCCGGCCCCGGTTGACGTCGAACTGGACGCGGTCCGCCGGCGCTTGAAGACCGAGGTCTGCCGCGGCGTCTGCGTACTTTTCGAAGCGCACACGCTGCGCCCGTGACTCCTCGCCCAGCCGCGCGGCCTCGGCCTCGATGGCGGCCAGCCTGCCGCCGCCGTTGCTGCGGATGTCCTCCTTGACGGCGGCGAGGTCCAGGCGGAGCTGGGTGATTTCAGTGGCCAGCTTGCCGCTGTCCTCCTGCAGCCGTAATCCGGTGTTCTGCAGTTCCGCCTGATGCTCGATGCTCAGCTGAAGCTTCCGGTCCGTGAACCACGGGTGCAGCTGGTCCCGCTGTTGGCGGGCGAACTCATCGTCCCGGCTCAGGGCGCCGTGCTGGGCCGCGCCCACGGTGATGGGTGTGAGCAGCCCGATCTGGTCCTTGGCACGGAGGACGGCGTCGTGGGCCTTCTTCAGATCGTCGAAGTGGTGGATGAGGTTACCGATCCGGGCCTCGACGTCGTCTTCCTCAAGCATGTTGGTGCGCACGAAGTTGGTGATGTTCTCCACCTGCTTCATGGACACCGTGCGGTGGAACAGCTCCATGGCCTGGTTGCCGCTGATGCCGAACTGCCGCTTGAACGCCGCAGCGTACGGCTCGAAGGTTTCATGGATGGACGCCCCGGCGGCCCGGAGCTGCTTCTTCAGCTTCGCGGGGTCCTGGCCGAAGTTGGCGAAGTCTCCCGCGATGGATTGCTCGCCCTCCATCAGCGAGTAGAAGCGGTTGGGCTGGCCGGCTTCCTGGGTGGCCCAGAGGGTGATGCCCAGTGTGATTGATTTGCCCAGGACGGCGTTGTGGAACACGCCAAGAACCACGGTGAGCTTGCCGGTGCCGCGCAGGGCCACGGGCTTGGAGTACTCGCCGCCGGCACTCCGGGTGCTCTTGTGGAAGCCCCGCACATATGACATCAGCGTGCGTTCCTTTTTCTGCGCGCCCGCGGCCTTGTTGTACTCGATCCTGTTGGCCGGCAGCAACAGGGTGGTGATGGCATCCACCACAGTGGACTTCCCGGAGCCGATGTCGCCTGTTAACAGGCTGTTCGAGCCGTCCAACCGGAAGGTCCGCACCTCCTGATGGAAGGTGCCCCAGTTGAGCAGCTCCAAACGGTGCAGCCGGAAGCCCGGGGGAGTGCCGGCGTCGTCCGCTTTTTCATCCAGGCTGAACAGCATGTCCTGCTGGTCAGCCGCCGTCTCGGTGGTCATGCGCGGTCCTCTTCCTTACTGCCGGTGGCGGTGGTTCCGGTGAGCGAGGCGCGGTAATCGGCCAACCGCGCCTCGAATTCCTCCAGCCACTGGGCATCCACGTAGGCCTTCAGGATCCGGGCTACCTCGAAAGTCCCCACCTGGCCGCGCAGTTTCCGCAGGAAGCCCAGCTCCACCACTTTCTTGATGTTGGTGCCGAGCTGGTCCAGGATCCGCGCCTCGTTGCTGGATTCGGGCAGGAAGACGGCCACCATGTCCGCGATGTCCTGCTCGGTCATGATCAGGCGCAGTTCGCTGCTGTTGGTGTCGAATTCGAGCATCCGGCCGCGGAGAAGTGCCAGGAGGAGGCTCACGTTGAAGGTGAGCGGGCGGCGGGGGATGAGGCGCGGCAGCGTGCCGTCCGGATCCTCGCGCGATTTCAGGAACGCGTAGCCTTCGGACTCGTCCAGGATCAGGTCAAGGCCCAGGACGGCCACGTAGTCGCGGACATGGGAGGACAGGCCCAGCAGCGACTGCCAGATCTTCTCGTCGGACTCGGCGTACACCACGCCCTTGAAGAGCTTGGTGACGACGCCGGGAAGTTCCTCGGGCGTGTGTGTTTCGGGTGCGTCTGTGGTGGTCATGCGGGCCTCACGAAGATGATCTGTTCGACGGTGGCTTCCCGGATGCTGCCGTCCGGGAGCTGCCAGGACAACTGCTGTGACTCGTCCGGGTTGATGGAGGCCCAGTCCGATTCGGTGGCGAGCTGGTAGTAGGCCACGATCTCGGCCAGTCCCTGCGAGAGCGGATGGGCGGCCGCTACTTCGCCGAGTGTGGCCTGCCCGTCGCCGGCAAGGACGTCGTCAATGTTGGACTTCAGCCGTTCCGTGTCCACGTGGAACTGGCTGAAGAGGGCGCCGGCGTCCACCTCAGTATCGTTTGCCGCCACAACAACGTCGTCCACCATGATCCGCCGGCTCGGCTCATAGAGCGGCCGTTCGAAGGGGAGCGCGACGTCGACTGATTGGGCGGCGATCTCCATAAAAACGCCCGACGGCGGCACCTCCCGCGTGCCCAGCGCGCCGGATTCGATGCTCCTGACGAGCTGCATGATGCGTTTGTTCTCCAGGAACACCTTGTCGTCCAGGAGCCGGCGCATCTGCTGCGAGAGCTGGCGGACCGTCGCCTGCGTCTGCTCGACGGCGGGCAGCCAGTCCTGGTGCAGGTTGGCCACGGCGTGCAGATTGTCCAGTTTGGCCAGGGCATCGATCTGCGTTGCCCGGTGCAGCAGATCCCGCAGTTCCGTTCGGAGCTGCGGGGACATCAGGTAGTCCCAGAAGCCCTGGAACGTGCGGCCCTGGAGGGAGCCGCTGATGTCCTGCTGGTTGGCGAAGATGGAGGCCAGCAGCTCGCCCTGGGTGCCGTCCCACGTGGCGATCTGCTCACGGACCTGCCGGTCCAGCTTCCGGAAATTCTGCTCCACCTCACGGAAGTCGGAGAGCAGGTCCTTGGCTAAGGTGGTCAGCTGCTGGAAGTGGTCCAGGGCTTCCGGTGCGGTCATCACGCGGATGTTGCCGTCCCTGATCCGCTGCATCTCGGCGTCGATCCCGTCCCGCTGGCGCTGGAGCTCCGCCAGCCTTACCTCCGGGTCGGTTTCCGACTGCTGGACCAGGGCCTTCAGGACAGCGAAAATGCTCGTCAGCCTGGATTGGGTGGCCACGAAGTCCCGCCCGCTCAGGCTCTCCACCCAGCGGACCACGTCCTCGGCGGCGGCGGTGAGATCGTAGCGCGGCTCGTCCTGGCCGGGAACGTAATACTTCCGCAGCCAGGCCCGTTCCGGGGCGGCCCACTCGTCCAGGTACTCCCCGGCCGGCCGGGGAAACTTGTCGGGACCGAAGACTTCGCGGAGGCCGAACAGGACATCATCGAGGTGGTCGATCAGTTCCTGCCGGCCGATGTCCCGCTCGTTGGGGCCGGTAAAGGCCTTCATGAAGAAGGACACCGCCAGCGGGGCGTTCTGAGCCCGGAGCAGGGACCAGCCCGCGTGGTTCTCACGCAGTGCGTTAATGGCGTAGAAATCCATGGCGTCCTCAGGCTGGGGTGCGGTTGTTCCAAAACTACACGGGGCCCACGACAATTTCCTTGGGCGCCGGCGGGCTCAACGACCAGGCCGGTGATCGAGCCTGTCAGTAATCGAGATCGAGAAGTCCGGTGATCGAGCTTGTCAGTAATGATTGATGTGGGGGTCGGCGGGCTCAACCACCGGGGGAGAGGACGTTCAGGCCTGCCTCAATGGCGGCGGCCAGTAGCTCGGCGTCGTACGCCACCATGACGTCGGACTGTAGCCGGATGGCTGCGGCCAGATGAATGGCTTGGGCGCTTCGGAGCCTGCCGGGCAGGGCTGCCGCGTACATCAGGTCCGAACGGGCAAGATCGACCAGGT
This sequence comes from Pseudarthrobacter sp. RHLT3-21, assembly GCF_059383495.1. NCBI lineage: Bacteria > Bacillati > Actinomycetota > Actinomycetes > Micrococcales > Micrococcaceae > Pseudarthrobacter > Pseudarthrobacter sp. RHLT3-21. The sequence continues at coordinate 38,417 of NZ_JBWZCI010000028.1, read as the reverse complement.
TGATGGCTCCCAGGACCGTGTTGACGGGCTCGCCGGGAAATCCGCGGCGATGGGCCCCGCAATGCAGTTCCGTATAAAGGAGCATCGAAGCCACCAACTGGTGGCCCTGGGCCGCAGCCGTTGAGAGGTATTGGGCGGCTGCGGATGATTCCGGCTCTTCGACCACCAGCTTCAGGACAGCCGACGTGTCCAGGTAGATGATCAACGGTCACCGCGGACATCAGCCAGGATGTGGGCTGTGCTCGCTTCGGACGTGACGCGCGGCAGCGCCAGGAAATCGATGGGGCCCTTGGCCGCTGGGCGCACCTGGCCGGCCAGCAGCAGCCGCTCAAAGGGTGACGCTGAGGGCGGGATCAGCGTTGCGGCTACTTCGCCGTTGTTCGTGACGTCGATGGTTTCGCCGTTCTTAACGCGCTCCAGGATTTTGCTGCTCTGGTTGCGCAATTCCCGGTGTGGAATGGTTGTCATGGTTGCCTCCGTAGCAATCGTAGCAACCGCTGCGGGGTTTCGACAGGCTCAACCACCGTGGGTTTCGACAGGCTCAACCACCGTGGGTTTCGAAAGGCTCAACCACCAGTCTTGGTGGTCGGTGGTAAATGGTTCTGAAAATCTCCTGTACAGTTGATTTTGTTGTTGTGTTTATGCAGTTGGTAATTCAGGCAGTACGCGCGGTCGAAAGTCCGCGTCTTTCTGAAGTAGCGGTTTTGAACACCCCACACCGGAGGACCCGAAGGTCGGGACTTTTCCTCCACCTTCACGAAGGACAAAAAATAATGGCTACTGGTACCGTCAAATGGTTTAACGCTGAAAAGGGCTTCGGCTTCATTTCCCCCGATGACTCCTCACAGGACGTTTTCGCTCACTACTCCGCGATCGCCTCTTCCGGCTTCCGCTCACTCGAAGAGAACCAGAAGGTTTCCTTCGAAACCGAGCAGGGCCCCAAGGGTCCCCAGGCCGTCAACATCCAGGCACTTTAATTCTTTAGAGATTCTGGGGCCTTAGGGTTTCATTTTCGAAGCAGGGCCGGTCTAATGACCGGCCCTGCTTCTGTTAACCCGGATGTGCTTCAAAGCGCGGTTGATCACACCCCGACGAGTTGACCCGACTGGCGACCTGCGAGAAAAGCCCGCACGATAGTCAGGGGGTAAGCAGGGCTGATCGCATCGCTCCCGCCGCACAGAGAGGCCCCGCACTTCCGTGCCAATACCAAAGCGCCAACTGAGTCCGCTGATCCGCAAGTACCTCAATGTCAGCCGCCCCGCCCAGGCAGAGCCCAGAGTCCTCGGCGAGCTCAATCCGGTGGAGCCCGCCGGCCGCCGGGAGGGGGTGCCCTTGTTGGGCAATGACCAGGTCTATGTGATGAAATACGGGACGGACTATCACACGGCGTGGTGCCAGGTGGTTGCCGATACCTGGGACCACGCCCCCAGAAGGCTGCTCGTGACCCTGTTGGCCGCCGTGGGTGGGAGGACCCGGTGCACGGAATGCGACCGGCACGCGAAGGCAGCCAGGGCGTCGGCTGCGCAAGAATACCACCAGCAATCCCGGCCCACTCCAAGACCCCCACCGCCTGAGGCCGTGGTCCCGCTGAGGGTCATTGGGATGGCCCATGGAATCCTCTTCCTGGCAGCAGGGCAGGAATATCGGGAACGCCTTAAGGAAACCGCTGTGGAGCCGGCTACCCCGCTGTACGTGGACGGGCGGCGTGACGGCATGGTGGTCCGGCTGGACTCTGCCAGCGACGAACCACTCCTGCTTGTCCAGTTGGACCCCCGCGCCACGTTCCGGAACTGTCCGTACCAGGTGCGGTTGCGTCATCCGCTGCTGCGGTCGGCCACCAAACCCTATGCCGTTGAGTCCGTTGAGTCCGTAGAGCCCGCACCATGACGGATCCCGGGCAGCCCTCTGGCAAAATGGCACCCATGCATCTTTCCGGAACCGTTCCCGCCTTCCACCTCCGGATCAGCATCACGGACACCGAACCGCTGATCTGGCGAAGGCTGCACGTTCCGGTTACGCTGACGGTTCCCGAGTTCCACGTCGCTGTCCAGGCAGCCTTCGGCTGGGACAACAGCCACCTCTATGCCATCCGCTGCGTGGACCGCGCCGGAAGGCCGCGGGAGATTGTGGGCCCCCACGACCTCACGGAAGATCTGGACGCAGAGCCGGCGTCCGGCGTCGTACTTTCCGAACTGCTGGATGCTCAAAAGCCGGGGACCGCACTGGAATACGAGTACGACTTTGGCGACAGCTGGACGCACCATGTGGAGGTGCTTGGTGCTGCGGACCTTCCGGCCGGGAAACTTCTGTGCGTGGATGGTGCCAACCGCGGACCCGTGGAGGACTCCGGCGGGCCGCGCGGCTACCAGCGACTGCTCCAGATCGTCGCTGACCCGGAGCATCCGGAACACTCGGACGCGAAGTACTGGATCTCCGGCGTGACGGGCGAGTATGGCAGCCACTTCGCACCGGCAACATTCGACCGCCAGGCCGCGAACGGCAAACTCCGGCTGCTCAGCCTCCAGTGGTGGCCGCAGCCCCTCAGCGACGAGGAGCGCGACGCCGTGTTGCTGCCGGTCCGCTGGCTGTTGGAAAACGCCGCACCGGACGGCCTGGAACTCACCAAGGACGGCTACCTGAAGCCCGCCATGGTCAAGCGAGCCATGGACGAGCTCGGCTGGAGCGATCCCGTCATGGGCAAGGGAAACCGCGAGACGCACGCGCGGCCGGTCCTCGAACTCCGGCTGCACCTCATCGACTGGAAGCTGCTGCGGAAGCTCAAGGGCAGGCTGGTGCTCACACCGCGTGGAAAACGCTGCCTGGAACGGCCCGCGGAGCTGTGGGACTACCTCGTGGACGCCGTTGGCCGTCAGGAGCACGACGCCGTCCGGCTGGTCACGCGCATCCACACGGACTGGCACCTCGGCGGCATCGCGCCGGCGTCGGGCAGCAGAATGGAGGCAATCCGTGGTGCCATGCTGGCCGCCGGGTTTGTCACCCGGTCCGGCCATCCCATCCCTGACGAATGGGTCAGCGACATCAACCAGGTGGTGCGGCGAAACCTCAAATGCCTGCACCTGATGGCGCCCAAAGTGGACCACCGCGGCCGGGCCCTGCTGACCGACGGCGGCGTGAAGTTTCTCCTGGCCGTCCGGGCTGCGGGCCAGTCGGTTTAGGTTTCGCTCCCCACCCGCCCCCTTGCCTCGCAAGCTCGGCTAGGGCACCCGGCGGGCGTGGGCCCGGGCTCAACCACCAGGGTTGGCAGGCTCCCCGGCCCGGTCACTGGTCCGGGTTTGGATTGCGTACGTCCTTTTCGCCGATATCGGCAGCACCCAGGGCGGCCGCGGCAGGGCTGTGTGTGGTTTCGTGCGCGCGGATGCTGAGCTCCGGGTGGTGGAGGTCCAGGGCGGGACGCTCTGAACGGATCCGGGGCAGGGATGTGAAGTTATGCCGCGGCGGCGGGCAGGACGTGGCCCATTCGAGCGAGGCGCCGAAGCCCCACGGGTCATCCACCTCAACGTGTTCGGAGTTGCGCGACGTGATGTAGACGTTCCAGAAGAACGGGAGCATTGAGGCGCCCAGAAGGTAGGAGCCGACGGTGGAGAACTGGTTCATCCACGCGAAGTTGTCCTCCACGAGGTAGTCGGCGTATCGGCGGGGCATGCCCATGACCCCAAGCCAGTGCTGGATCAGGAACGTTCCGTGGAATCCCAGGAACAGCATCCAGAAGTGGATCTTTCCGAGGCGCTCGTTGAGCATCTTGCCGGTGAATTTTGGCCACCAGAAGTAGAAGCCTGCGAACATCGCGAACACCACCGTGCCGAACACCACGTAGTGGAAGTGCGCCACCACAAAGTAGGAATCAGACACGTGGAAGTCCAGCGGCGGCGAAGCCAGGATGATGCCGGTCAGGCCGCCGAAGAGGAACGTGATGAGGAACCCGAGGCTCCACAGCATCGGAGTCTCAAACGTCAGGGACCCCCGCCACATGGTGCCGATCCAGTTGAAGAACTTCACCCCGGTAGGGACTGCGATCAGCATGGTCATAAAGGAGAAGAACGGCAGCAGCACCGAACCGGTCACGTACATGTGGTGGGCCCACACGGTCATGGAAAGGGCTGCGATGGAGATGGTGGCGTAGACAAGGCCCTTATAGCCGAAGATCGGTTTGCGGCTGAAGACCGGGAAGATCTCGGACACAATGCCGAAGAACGGCAGCGCAATGATGTACACCTCGGGGTGGCCGAAGAACCAGAACAGGTGCTGCCACAGAATCGCGCCGCCGTTCTCCGGATCATAGATGTGGGCACCGAACTTGCGGTCGGCCCCCAAGGCAAACAGGGCGGCCGCGAGCGGCGGGAAGGCCATGATCACCATGATGGCCGTGACCAGCGTGTTCCAGGTGAAGATGGGCATCCGCCACATGGTCAGGCCCGGGGCGCGCATGCAGATGATGGTGGTGATGAAGTTGACCGCACCCAGGATGGTGCCGAAGCCGGACAGCGCCAGGCCGAAGACCCACAGGTCACCGCCCACACCGGGGGTGAATGTGGTGTTGTTCAATGGCGCGTAGGCGAACCAGCCGAACGCCGCAGCGCCCTGCGGGGTGATGAAGCCCGAGACGGCGATGGTGGAGCCGAAGAGGAAGAACCAGAAGGCCAGAGCGTTCAGCCGCGGGAACGCGACGTCGGGGGCGCCGATCTGCAGCGGCATGATGACATTGCCGAAGCCGGCGAACAGCGGGGTGGCGAACATCAGCAGCATCATGGTGCCGTGCATCGTGAACAGCTGGTTGTACTGCTCCTTGGTCTGCAGAATCTGCATGCCAGGTTCGAAGAGCTCGGCCCGGATCAGCAGGGCCATCACTCCAGCCATCATGAAGAACACAAACGACGCGATCAGGTACATGTACCCGATGATCTTGTGGTCAGTGGAGGTGATCCACCTGACCACCATGGCGCCTTTGCGCCGGGGTACTACCGCGGGAGCATCGGCTGCGGCGGTCCCTATTCGTGAATGTCCGGTGATGGCCATCTTCCACCTCACAGATACTTCTACGGCACTATTGGGCCCTTTGCATGAGCCCCTGTTTTCAGGCTACTCACTAACGCGGTGCCCGGGAAGAGTCAGTGCAGGCCCATCGCGTTCCGGACCTCGTTCAGGATGTGGTGGACGGCGGTCTCGGCCCCCACGGCGTCACCATGGGCCACTGCCGCCGCAACATCCTCGTGGGCCTGTAACGCCTCGTTCCGCGGCTTGAAAGGCATCAGTCCCTGCTTGGTCCGGCTGGTGAGCACCTCAGCCACCATGCCTTCCAACGCCGTGAACATCTCATTGCCGCAGCTTCGAAGCAGCAGGCAGTGGAACTCGATGTCTACCGCCAGGAACGCCTCGAGTTCGCCGGCTTCGCCCAGCCGCCGCAGCTCGGCAGCCAGGAAAACCAGCCTGGCCCGCTCCGCGGCGCTCGCCCGGCGGGCAGCACCGGCAGCTGCAATGGGCTCGACGGCGATGCGCAGCTCCGTGAGGCTGCTGTACTGAATATCGCGGCGGACAGAGCCCAGGCGCCAGCGCACCAGCTTGGGATCGAAGACATTCCACAGCCTGCGCTCCTGGACCACGATGCCCACCCGTCGGCGCGAATACACCAGGTTCATGGATTCCAGGACCTTCATGGTGTCGCGCGCAACGGTGCGGGAAATGCCGTACTCCTGCTGCAGGCCCTCCAGGGTCAGCCGGCTGCCCGGAGGAAGGCTCCCTGCCGCGATGGCAACGCCAACCGCCTCGAGAACGCGTTCATGCATGGCGGGGGAGGCCCCGCCGTCGTGCGCGTCATCCGCGTCCGGTAGTGTCGCCGTCGACATCTGTCCTGCTTTCTTCTGCGCCTGTGCGCCCTCCAATCGTACCGACAAAGTCCCAAAGGTATGACTTGTGACACCAAAAGATAGTATCTGTGGCCGGAAATGGTGATACCTTATCTCCCGGCGCGGTTCCCTGTGAGATGCGCTAATAGCTTTCTTCAGTTAGCCAACGGCGTCTTCTTCGGAGGTAAAACATGCAGTATCCAGCCACGCACCTGGTGGTGATGGGCGTTGCCGGTTCCGGCAAGTCCACCATTGCGGCAGCGCTTTCCCGGCAGCTTGGCTGGGCCTGTGCCGAAGCGGACGAGTTCCACCCCCGGTCCAACATCGACAAGATGACCCAGGGAATTCCCCTGCAGGACGAGGACCGCTGGCCCTGGCTGCAGGAAATCCAGGACTGGATGAGCGCCCATGCCGCAGCCGGGAAGAGTACCGTGCTTACCTGCTCCGCGCTCAAGCTGAGCTACCGCCAGCTGCTCTTCGACGCACCGGGCCGGGTCCTGTTCATCCATCTCGACGGCGGGGCCGACCTGATCGGCCAGCGTATGCAGGGCCGCGAAGGCCACTTTATGCCGCCCACGCTCCTGCCCAGCCAGCTGGCCACCCTGGAACCGCTGACCGGCAACGAACTTGCCGCCGGCAGCCTCCGCCTGGACATCTCCAACTCCCCGGAGCAGATCGTCGCCGCCGTGCTGGCTGGCCTCGCGCTTCCCGCGGGTCTGGCGCCGAGCGCCAACTTGGAGCCCAGCGCCGGCTGATCCCGCCTGCTGAGCCGGGCCACTTTTCCCCCCACATTTCATTTTCTGTTTCAAAGGAGAACCATGGTCATCGAAGGATGGACCCAGACGCTGGGCGCAGGCCCCCTGCTGCTCATCGCCGCGGCATCGATCGTCGCGTTGCTGTTCCTGATCATCAAGCTGCGGATGCACGCACTCGTCGCCCTGATCGTGATCAGCCTCGCAACCGCATTCGCCACCGGAATCCCCGCCAACCAGGTGGTTCCTGTGCTGATAAACGGGTTCGGCACAACCCTGGGCACAGTGGCGCTCCTCGTCGGCCTGGGCGCCATGCTCGGCCGCATTGTTGAGACAAGCGGCGGCGCCAAGGTGCTGGCCGACTACCTGATCGGCGTCTTCGGCGAAAAGCGTGCCCCGTTCGCCCTGGGCCTGGCCTCCCTGATCTTCGGCTTCCCCATTTTCTTCGACGCCGGCCTGGTGGTTATGCTGCCGGTCGTCTTCGCCGTGGCCCACCGCCTGGGCGGGGGAGTGCTGCGCTACGGCCTCCCCGCCGCCGGAGCGTTCTCCGTGATGCATATCTTCCTGCCGCCGCACCCGGGCCCGGTCTCGGCTGCTGCCTTCTTTGATGCCAACATCGGGCTGGTCCTGATCGCCGGCCTCATCACCGCCGTCCCCACCTGGTACGTCACCGCCTACCTGTTCGGCCTGTGGACCGGCAAGAAGCTGGTCCTTCCGGTGCCGGAAATCCTGGGCCACGCCAGTGCCGAGGCCGAGTCCCACCCGCCGCGCTTCCGCACCATCATCGGCCTGCTGCTCCTGCCGCTCGTCCTGATCTTCATCAACACCGGCCTGAACACCCTGGCCTCCTCCGGAGCGCTCTCCGACTCGGTCAAGGGCGAGCAGTGGTTCCAGGTCCTGCGCACCATCGGTGAAACCCCGGTGGCCCTGCTGATCGCCGTGCTGGTGGCCGTTTTTGTCCTGGGCGCCCGCCGCGGCAAGGACGCTGGCGCCATAGAGAAGCTGCTCGAATCCTCGCTGGGCCCGGTCTGCTCGGTCATCCTGATCACCGGCGCCGGCGGCATGTTCGGCGGCGTCCTCCGCGCCTCCGGCATCGGCGCGGCACTCGCCGACGTCCTGGGTAACCTGGGCATCCCGCTGATCCTGGCCGGCTTCCTGATCGCCGCCATCCTGCGCATCGCCCAGGGTTCCGCCACCGTTGCGCTGACCACCACCGCCGGCCTCATCGCTCCGGCCGTGGCCACCGCCGGCCTGACCGGCATGCAGGTCGCCGCTCTGGTTATCGCCGTGGCAGCAGGCTCCGTGGTGGTTTCCCACGTCAACGACTCCGGCTTCTGGCTGGTGGGCCGCTTCTTCGGCATGGACGTCAAGACCACCCTGCGGACCTGGACCGTCATGGAAACCCTGATCGGTGTCATGGGCTTCGCCATCGCCGCGGTCCTCTTCCTGCTCGCCGGCGTGGCGGGGTAGCGCTTCATCTCCAGCCACGGCTGACTGAAGTACGACGGCGGGGCGTCCAGGGAAATTCTGGCCGCCCCGCCGTCGTCGTACTCCTGGTGCGCCGTTACTTGCGGGGCTTGGCTGCCTTGGGCGCTTTCGGCGGGAGCCCCGCGACGTGCTCGAAGGCCTTCTCCACCCAGGCGCTTGCACGCGCGTCGTCGCCTCCGCCGTCACCGTCTCCTTCGGTGTTCCATACCTCCGGCAGTCCGGTGTAGCCGCCCATGGGACGCTCCGCCGGGCCGAACGGGACGGTCCGCTCGGTGCTTTCGAGCACCTGCCGGTCGGCGTCGGAGAGCTTCACGCCGATGGTGGAGCCGAAGAGTCCGGCGAACATGTTGCCGTTGACGAAGGCGCCGAGGTTGCCGAACATCGGCTTGACCACCACCCCGGGGTTGTGCGGCACTACTGAGCGGAAGCGCTCCTTGGCTTCGTCGGACGCTTTGGCCATCTCCATGTCGCTTTCTCCCAAGGTTGCGGTGTGATTCCCTGTGCAGCTTATGCCCGCTCGGGCGCCGGGGGACAGAATTGCCGTACCGGTAGGCTGGCAGGAGTCCGCACTCACCTCCCAGGTTCCACCCAACCAAAGGACACCCCTTGACCCAACGCACCATCGTGATCACCGGCGCCAGCGACGGCATCGGCGCGGCAGCCGCGCGGACGCTGACGCAGGCAGGCGACCGGGTGGTCGTCGTCGGCCGTTCCGAGGAGAAGACGCAGGCCATCGCGAAGGAGCTCAACGCCGACTATTTTGTCAGCGACTTCGCCGACCTGGAGCAGGTCCGCACGCTCGCCGCGCAGCTGAAGTCCGACTACCCGCGCATCGACGTCCTGGCCAACAACGCCGGCGGCATTATGGGCAAGCGCCAGCTCACCGTCGACGGCAACGAGTCCACCTTCCAGATCAACCACCTGGCGCCGTTCCTGCTCACCACCGAGCTGATGGACGTCCTTACCGCCAGCAACGCCAAGGTCATCAACACCGCCAGCGCGGCCAACGGCTTCGGCAAAATGGACCTCTTCGACCTCAAATCGGATCACAGCTACTCCACCAACCGCGCCTACGGTACGGCCAAACTCGCCAACATCCTCTTCACGTCCGAGCTGCACCGCCGCTTCGGCGAGCAGGGCATCACGACGGCGGCGTTCCACCCGGGCGTGGTCCGCACCAACTTCGCGGCGGAGTCCACCAGCCCCATGCGGCACGCCTACAAGACACTGCTCAACCGCTTTATGCTGACCCCGGACCAGGGTGCCGACACCCTCCTCTGGCTCATCAACGGCACCGCCGGCACCGACTGGATCTCCGGCGCCTACTACGCGAAGCGCGCCCTGGCCAAGGCCAATGCCCAGGCGTACGACGCCGGGCTGACGCAGGGTTTGTGGGAGGCCAGCGAGGCGCTCGTCGCACGCTGAGCCGAAGCACCCGTTAGGCGCGACCCGGCCGGCCCCTTTCGACGTCGGCGGCACTGTCCACGTGCCCGTGAGCGCTGAGCCCTGCAACCACGCCGTCGACATCCGCCGTGGACCGGTTCTGGCTCAGCTTGGTCTTCGCCTCGATCCTGGTGATGACCAGTTCGATGCCCACAATGGCGCGCAGCTGGCCGGAGATGTAGCGTTCCGGCGCGTCGTCCACGCTCCACGGGTGCTCAAAGTCCGCCTCGTTGATGGTGGTCAGCCGACTGACCTGGCCGGCGATCCAGGCGGGGTCGTCATGGATGACCAACGTGCCGTACACGTGCGCCGTGGAGTAGTTCCACGTGGGCACCACGCGTCCGTGCTCGGCCTTCGACGCGTACCAGGACGGCGATATGTAGGCGTCCGCGCCCCCGATGATCATGAGGGATTCGCCGATCGCCGGTTCGGACCATTGGGCATTGTTCCTGGCGACGTGCGTGTGCACCGCGCCGTGGTCGCCAAGCGAGGGGTCGTAGACGAACGGCAGCAGTGTGGCGAGCAGGCCTCCTGATGTCATGGTGACCAGGTTCGCTGCGCCCGGCTTGGTGAGGAGGTCATGGACGGCGTCGGGGCCGGCTTCGAAATGGGCTGGGGTGTACATGGCTGCTAATCCTTTGCAGGCTGGAGTGATTTTGTGGCGTGGAGGGAGTCTGATTGGAGGGCCGCGGGCGGAGGGGGCGCCGGCCTGAGCCGGACCCGGACCGCGGCGCCAGCGCAGAGGATGACGGCCAGGCCGCCCACTATGGTGCTCCACGTCAGCGACTCGCCGAGCAGCAGGCCCGCCCAGCAGATGCTCAGCACGGGTTGAACGAGTTGGATCTGGCTGACCTGGGCCATGGGGCCGATGGCCAGGCCGCGGTACCAGGCGAAGAAGCCCAGGAACATGCTGACCACGCCGAGGTACGCAAACGCCATCCACTGAACCGGCGTGCCCGACAGCGGCTGCTGCGCCACGGACACCGCCACCAGGAACACCATCAGCGGCGACGCCAGCACCAGCGCCCAGGACACGGTCTGCCAGGCGCCGAGCTCGCGGGCCAGCAGGCCACCTTCCGCGTAGCCGATGGCCGCTGCAACCACTGCGCCGAGGAGCAGCAGGTCGGCCCAGTGCAGCTGCCCGAACCCGCCGGACTGCAGGGAGCCGAAGGCTATTGCGGCCAGCCCGCCCACGCCGGTGATGAGCCAGAATGCCAGCGGGGGATGCTCATGTCCGCGGAGGACAGCCACGGTGGCCGTCGCGGCGGGTAACAGGGCGATTACCACGGCGCCATGGCTGGCCGGCGTGGTGGTGAGCGCAAAGGAGGTGAGCAGGGGAAACCCGACGACGACGCCGGCAGCCACCACCGCGAGGCGCGCCCACTGCGTGCCGCGGGGGAGTTGCTGCCGGGTGAGTGCGAGGGCGAAGGCGGCGAGGATGGCGGCTACCACTGCGCGGCCGGACCCGATGAACAGCGGGGACAAGCCTGCGACGGCCACCTTGGTGAACGGAACCGTGAAGGAGAAGGCCGCTACTCCGAGGAGGCCCCACCAGAGTCCGGTGGGTTGACGGGACGATACCACTGGCCGAATTAGCGTAGTAGCGCTACTATTGTCTCTCATGAATAACGATAGCAGTTCACGGATTGTGGCGCACCTGCGGGAATGGATCGCCAAGGCCGCGCCGGGATCCAAGCTGCCGTCCACTCGGTCGCTGGTGGCCGAATACCAGGCAAGTCCGGTCACCGTCCAGAAGGCGCTGCAGACCCTAACGGCGCAGGGCCTCATCGAGAGCCGCCCCGGCGTCGGTACGTTCGTGCGGGCCGTCCGGACTGCGCGCCCGTCGGACTACGGCTGGCAGACGGCGGCACTTCGGTCGCGGCTGGCACCGCTGCCGCCGGCCTCAACCACCATGCGCGACGTGGCCAACGATGCCATCTCCTTCCACTCCGGCTATCCGGACAGGGAACTTCTGCCCGAACGGCTGGTGCGGTCCGCCCTCACCCGCGCCGCCCGCGGCGACGCAGCCCTGTCCCGTCCGCCCGCGGCGGGCATGCCGGAACTGCAGTCGTGGTTCGCCCACGAACTTGGTGCCTCGACGCCGGCCGGGACCACTCCGCCGAACCCAAGCGACGTCGTCGTACTTCCCGGAAGCCAAAGCGGGCTCAGTTCCATCTTCAGCGCGCTCGCGGGCCGCGGGCAGCCGCTGCTGATGGAATCGCCCACCTACTGGGGCGCCATCCTGGCGGCCGCCCAGGCCGGTGTACGCGTTGTCCCGGTGCCCAGCGGGCCTGAGGGGCCGGACCCCGCGGAACTGGCCCGCGCCTTTGACGAAACCGGCGCGCGGCTCTTCTACGCCCAGCCCAACTACGCAAACCCCACCGGAGCGCAGTGGGCCGCAGGGCGCGGCGACGAGGTCCTGGAAGTGGTCCGGGCGAAGGGCGCATTCCTTGTGGAGGACGACTGGGCGCACGACTTCGGCATCACCACCAGTCCCGTGCCCGTTGCCTCCCGCGACGATTCCGGCCACGTGGTCTATCTGCGTTCCCTGACCAAGAGCGTGTCGCCGGCCATCCGCATCGCCGCCGCCATCGCACGCGGGCCGGCACGTGAGCGCATCCTGGCGGACCGGGCGGCTGAGTCGATGTACGTCAGCGGACTGTTGCAGGCGGCAGCGCTCGACGTCGTGACGCAGCCTGGGTGGCAGACGCACCTGCGCAGCCTCCGCCATCAGCTCCAGTCGCGCCGCGATCTCCTGGTCACCAGCATGCGAGAGCACGCTCCGCAGGCACACATCGAGCACGTGCCCAAGGGTGGCCTGAACCTTTGGGCACGCCTGCCGGATGGGACAGATCTGGACCGGCTGACGCGGGACTGCGAGAGCGACGGGGTCATTATCGCCGCAGGCCGGGCATGGTTCCCCGCCGAACCCGCCGGTGCGTACATCAGGCTTAACTACTCCGGGCCGAATCCGGGCGCCTTCCCGGAGGGCGCCCGGATCATCGGTCAGGCAATTGAACGCAACGGGGCGTAGGAAACCGAAGGGGCCGCGTCCGGACGGATCCGGACGAGGCCTTCGTTCGCGGTTACGGCGCCACCAACTGGCAGACGTCGGTCACCCTGCCGTTGCCGGAAAACATATCACCTTGTTCCGACCCGTCGGGGTTGAGAGTCCAGCTGACGGTGCCAGTCGTGTAGAACACTCCTGCAAGATGTCCGTTAGCCTCAGGAACCGTGATGACGTTGGTTCCCGTCGCGGTGACGTACTGACTACCATCGGGCAGGTTCTGAATGTGGTTCACCCCGGTGGCGATATAACTCACCGACTTCCCCGTGGGACCCGTGATAGTGACGCCCAATTTGGGCCAGATGAGGGTGAGCCGGTCACCCGGCAGTGGGATGAATCCTACCTTTCCGGTACCGGAAAACTGGACCTCGAAGTCCGGACAGGGCGCGGGGAACGAGGCGACGATCGGCCCGGGAGTAGCGGCGGCAAGAGCTGGCTGCGCCGGTACACCCAAGGCACCTGCTGCAAGGGCGGACAAGGCCAGGCTTCGGGTGATGCTGCTGGTTTTCATGGCATTTCCTTTCGAATGTATTTCGGATGGGTGAATCAAGCGTGGCGCGAGGGGCTTAACCGGTCCTTAATCGCCTCGGCGGCATTCCATGCGAAAGCACTGGACCCTCCACCTGCCGCAGGAGCATGATGGGGGTTGATGCGGCTCTTCGGTGCCCATCGTGTGTCAGGGCGGGCGCTCTGGGGTCGCTGGTCGATGAGTTTCGCGGTACCGGGCCGGTCAGGTTCGTGTCTGCGGCCGGTCGGTGAGGGGTGCTTGGCGATGGGCGCACTGTGGATCAGGGTCCTGGGGCCGCTGGAGGTCATTGCCGACGGGGCGCCGGTCACCGTGGGCAGCGGGAAGCTGCGGATTGTTCTGGCGTGCTTGGCCCTGCGGGCAAACTCGGTGGTGACCACTGATTTCCTGGCTGAAGCCGTCTGGGACGGTCGCCCGCCCGCCCACCCGGGCCCGCAGTTGCAGGTGTACGTCGCGAATCTGCGACGCATGCTGGACCCTGATCGTTCAAAGGGTGTGGCTTCCCAGCGGCTGGCCAGCCGGCCGGACGGCTATGTGCTGATTGTTACCGAGGAGGAGCTTGATCTCTTGCGGTTCCGTGAGCAGGTCGCGGCCGGTGAGCGGGCGGTGCAGGCTGGGGATCTGGCGGGAGGCGCGGATTGCCTTCGCCAGGCCATGGAGCTCTTCAGGGGCCACGCATTTCCTGACTTGGCGGACATCGAGCTGTTCCGGCCGGAGTTGGACGAGCTGGAGGAAACCCGGCTGGACGTCTACCAGAACCTGATTGAGGTTGAGCTCTCGCTGGGTCGGCACGGTGCGCTGGTGGGCGAGTTGCAGTCGTTGGTGGCCCGGCAGCCGTATCGGGAGCGGCTGCAGGCGGCGCTCGTACTGGCCTTGTACCGTTCCGATCGGCAGGCAGATGCGCTGGCGGCCTGCCGTGACGCGCGCCGCGTCTTCATTGAGGAGCTAGGTATCGACCCCGGTTCACGCCTGCGACAGTTGGAACGGTCGGTGCTACAACAGGATGCGTCGCTTGCGGCCCCCGCCGCTGACGGGCACCGCCGGTTCAGGCAGCGGCTGGACAATCTTCCGGCCGAACTCACGCCACTGATTGGCCGGGACGCTGAGCTGGGGGAGGTCTGTTCCCTCTACCGCTCGGAGGGCTGCAGGCTGGTCACCGTCACGGGACCGGGCGGGACCGGCAAGACCCGCCTTGCGTTGGCGGCCGCCGCCCAGCTCGGTGAGCGGATGGCCGACGGCGTGGGCTGGGTCAATCTGGCCCCGCTCACCCAGGTGCAGCAAGTGCCGGCCGCAATAGCGGCTGCGCTCGGCTTGGAGGACCGTGCCGGAGAAGACCCGCTGAAGGTCGCGGTCCGCTTCCTACGCGCGCGTCGGCTGTTGTTGGTCCTGGACAACTTCGAACACCTGGAGGAGGCGTGGCCGGTTGTGCTGGACCTGCTCACCGCCGCCCCCGACCTCCGGATCATTGCCACCAGCCGACGACGACTTGGACTCCGCGCCGAATACGAATACGAGCTTGCGCCGCTTGCCTTGCCTCCGCTCGATCCGCCCCTCCCGCCGCACGTGCTGCAGGAGGTGCCAGCCGTGAAACTCCTCTTGACCCGTGGACGGGTGGTCCGTCCACATTTCACCGTCGACAGCGATAACGCCGCAGCGGTGACCCGTCTTTGTCATCGCCTGGACGGTCTTCCGCTCGCCATCGAATTGGCCGCAGCCCAATTGCGGCATCGCAGCGAGAGTGAACTCCTGGACGACCTGGAGGTCAGTCTTGCCGCGCTGCCGGCAGCCTTCCGCGATCTTCCCGACCGCCAACGAACCCTCACAGCTACGATCGCGTGGAGTTACCAGGTGCTCGGTGACGCCGAGCGGCAGCTTTTTGATCAGCTTAGCGTGTTCGCTGCTGATCCGACCGTGGCGGCGGTCAGCAGCATCTGCGGATCGACTCCCACGACAGGGGCTGAAGCAGACGACTTGCTGACGGGACTCGCACGCCATAGCCTGCTGCGTCGCTATACCGACCCGGCAGGAGCACAGCGGGTGTCGATGCTGCAGGCGATCCGGGAGTACGCTCGCGACCGCCTCGGGTCGCGTGGCGAGGCGGCGACGGTGCGGCGCCGGCATGCCGAGTACTACCTCACCCTCGCCGAGACCGTCAGCCCCGAGTTGTGGGGGCGTAATCAAGTGGACGCCTTCCGGCTGCTGAATGCTGATGCACCGGATTTGCGCGGTGCCCTGCTCTGGGCCACCGGACCGGACGGCTCGACTGACCTGGCTCTGCGGCTGGTCGGGCACCTATGGCATTACTGGGAGCTCACCGGGGATGTAGCCGAGCAGTGCGAGATCGCCCTGCAGTTGGTCGCTGGCACGTCGGATGCTCCACCAGCGCTCCAAGCACCCGCGCTGAGCGGAACAGCCACCCTCTGCTGGATACTGGGCCGGAACGACGAGGCGTCCGACTTACATCACCGGGCGCTTCAGACATTCCAGAGCGTCGGCAACGACCAAGGTGTCGCCTGGGCCACGATGTGCCTAGCGACGCAGGCGGCCGAGCGAGACGACACAATAACCGCACAGCGACTCGCTGCAGAAGCATTGTCGCTGCCGGATGCCAGCCCGCGCACCCGCGTCGCCGCTTTGATTATTCTGAGTCTGTTGGCGTTCTACGCCGGCGACCACGCCCGAGCCCTTGACCTGTGCCGCGAATGCGTCGAACGTGCGCGACCGCTCGGCGATCGATCGCTCCTCGGGAATACCTTGGTTAACCTGGCCGACAGCACAGAGCAAGCCGGCGACTACGACACCGCTGAACAGCTGCTGTACGAGGCACTCGGCGCGGCACTCGAGCTCGGCGCACAGGGCCACGTCGTGGCTTTCCTCGAGTCAATTGCCGGCGTCTACATCGAGCAGCACCGCGTCGAACAGGCCATCCGCGTGCTGGCGGCCGCCGACGCTCACCGCACAGACCGAGGGCTTCCGCTGTACCCCGCAGAACAGCAACGCATCGAATCGATCATCACGAAGGCGCGCACCGAGTCCGGCCCGATCAGCTTCGGCCTGGCCTGGTCGGGTGGACAGGCGCTGACCCTGACCCAGATGGTGCGCGAAGTGCTCCACTCTGGGCAGGCGGGCAGCCAGAAACCACCTGCCGCCGGTCAGCCCACTCAATTGCGTCCCGACATACCAGCAGCCAGTGCCCTCAGCCCGGCGCCTTGGTGACCGCCTCGTTTGCCCGCTATTCGCCCAGCAGCCGGTAGGTGCTGACGACGTTGCCTTTCGTGGTCCGGTACTGGTCCCTCAGGCTGAGCCGGGTGGTGGGGTCGCCGGCTTCGAAGAGGCGCCGGCCGCTACCGGCCACCACCGGGTGGGTCATCAGGGTCAGCTCATCGAGCAGCCCGGCGAACAGCAGTTGGCGCACTACGGAAATGCTGCCGCACACGGCGATCTCGCCGCCGTCGCGCGCTTTGAGGCCAGCCACGAATTCCTCCAGGGGCACCTCGATCAGGTGGGAGTTTTGCCACTCCAGCGGCTCCGCCAGCGTCCGGGAGGCCACAAACTTCTCCACCGGGTTGATGAAGCCGGCAAAATCCTCGTCCACGGATGCTGTGGGCCAGTAGCCCGCCCACTCCTGGTAGCTCACCCGGCCCAGCACCACGGTGTCCACGCGCTCCATCATGCCGGTCAGGCCCTTGCCGAGGTCGTCGTCGAAGCTGTCGAACTGCCAGAGGAACGGGTCTGAGACCACGCCGTCAACGGAGTGGAACAGGCCGGACGTGACTTTGCGCATGAGGACCTCCAAATTGATGCCTGGGCGGACGCGGGCCGGTGGCTGCACCGGACTGATCCACCGTATTCCGCGGGCCGCCGATGGGGAAGACCACAGAGCCCTGACCTGCAGGAATTCAGCCCGACGCAAATGCGTAAGTTTTGGGCCTTGCGCCACCCGCAGCCCGCGGAATTCCGGGCTTGGAGCCTTCTTCGGTGCGCATAAGTTACGCATTTGCGGTGCCGATTCTGGCCACGGAAATCGCGTCGACAACCTGTCCGCAGTTACGTTCGTCACCACTGCCTGCGTGTTGCGCAAATCCACGGACCGGCAGCCGCATACTGGTGTTCATGCGGCCTCTCACCGCACCCCGGCCAGGCAGGAGGAAAATGTATGGAAACCCTGAAGAAGATCGTACGCAACCAGTACTTCCCCGCGGCCGCGGTGCTGACGGCAGTGTTGATGTTCTGGATCATCGCCATGTTCGGCGGACTCTCGCTGCTGAACAACAACCAGCCGCCCATGGCCACCCTGACGTGGATGCTGTTCGTCTATGCTGCGGCCGTCCTGACGCCGCTGGCAGGCATCCTGGCCGGTGTGGACCTGGTCCGCCGCTGGCGCCGCAACCGCATGTACGCCTTGGTTGAGATGGTGCAGGACGGGACCGCCGAGTATGAAGCCGCACAGGACGAAGTGTTGCACGACGAAGTGGTGCAGGACGAAGCACTGGCGGACGGCCAGGTTCAGGAGCCCGCAACGCAGGCCGATGCACAGGAACAGCCTGCTGAGCCTGAGGCCCCCAAACAGTCCGCCCCGAAACAGCCAGCACAGCACCGCCCGGTAACCCAGCAGCATCCGGTCAACCACCATCCGGTGCAACAGCAGTCTGCCAAGCAGCAGCAGCAGCCTGCCAAGCAGCAACAGCTTGCCAAGAACCAGCCGGCGCAGACGAAGCAGCGCAAAAAAGCCGCGTAGCCGCTACTGCAGCGCCAGCTCCACCCGGTTCCGGCCGGCGGCCTTGGCCGCGTAGAGCGCGGCGTCGGCCTCGCCCAGGAGGGTGTCGGCGTCAACCCTGTGCTCGGCGGTGAACGCGGAAATCCCGGCGCTCAGCGTCAGCTGCCCCAGCGGATCCCCAGAGTGGAAGATCTCCAGATCGCGCACGGTATCCAGCGCCCGTTCCATAAAGGCCTTGGCGCCCAGCTGCGACTGGTTCGGCAGGACCAGCAGGAACTCCTCGCCCCCGTACCGGTACACGCCGTCGCTCTTCCGCGCTGCGCTCACCAGCGCCCCCGCCACGGCCCGCAGCGCGAGATCGCCCGCCTGATGCCCGTAGATGTCGTTGTAGCTCTTGAAGTTGTCCACATCGCACATGGCCACGCAGTATCCCTCCGTGTACCGCTGGCTGCGCGCATGCAGCTGCTCGAGGTCCTCGGAGAGCTTGAGCCGGTTGTGCAGGCCGGTGAGCGGATCGGTCCGCGCCTGCTGCGAGAGCACCTTCCGGTAATGCGCCAGGTCCGCGTGCAGCGTGGTCACCCGCAGCGCCACAAGGAGCCGCGCATGCAGGACAAACGGGTCCAGCGGCTTGGTGACGTAGTCGTCCGCGCCGGCCTCAAGCCCGGCGAGCACGTCGTCCCGGGACCCCTGCGACGTCAGCATCACGATGTACGTGTACAGGTCGGCTTCGCGCGCCCGGATGGCCCGGCACAGCGCCAGCCCGTCCATCCCCGGCATCATCCAGTCCGTGACCACCACATTGGGCTGGTGTTCCAGGTACAGGGCCCATGCCTCGTCACCGTCCGCCGCCGTCAGGCAGTCATGCCCGGAGCGTTCGACGGCGGCGCGGGCCACCAGGAGTGAGCCCGGATCGTCATCTGCCACCAGGACTTTCACTGTGCCACCTCCAGCGCCAGGTTGAGTTCAAAGTCCACGCGCATAAGCTCAACTTCCAGCCGGCTGACCAGCTGCGGGCCGCCGTCGTGCGTTCCGCTGCGGCCCATGTCCTCCAGCTCGCCGCACAGGCTTGCGACGGCGGTGGCTCCGATGTTGGCCGCCGCGCCCTTCAGGGCATGGGCCGCCTGCGCCAAAGCCGGGCCGCCGCCGTTGGTCACGGCTGCATGCAGGGCCGCGAGCCGAGCGGGAACGTCCTTCCGGAACGCCGCCGTCGTTGCGGGCAGCAAGCCCAGGCCATCCTCCGGGCCGAGGCCGCGCAGCATGGCGAGCCGGTCCGCGTCCAGCGCCGGAGTACCTCCACCGGTGACGGCCAGCAGCCCGGGAACGTGGTGCTGGGGAATGTTGTCCAGCTGAGGAGCCTCCAGCTCCTGCGGCGCAGAAAGCTCCGCTGCCCGCTCGGGGACCCAGCGGGCCAGGGCGGCTTCAAGCTCGGCGGCGTCCACCGGCTTGGAGAGATAATCGTCCATGCCGGCGGCGAGGCAGCGTTCCCGGTCCCCGTCCAGGGCGCCGGCGGTCATGGCGATGATGGGAAGGTGGCTGGCCCCGCCGTCGCGCCGCCGGATCACGCGCGTGGCCTCGAACCCGTCCATCACCGGCATATGGCAGTCCATCAGGACGGCGGCGTACCGGGTGTCGGCAGTGGCGGCCACGGCCTCGGCGCCATCGGCAACCACGTCCACCGCGTAGCCGAACTTGGTCACCGTGGCGCGGGCAACCAGCTGGTTCACCTCGTTGTCCTCCACCACCAGGATGCGGCCACGTGACCGCCCCCGAAGGGAGGACTCGGTGAGCGAATCGGCGGACGGCCCGGACGACGGCGCCGACGAGTCAGCGTCGGAAGGCCGGCCGGACGCGGAGAGCGCCGGGGCGTGGTGTTCACTCGTGGACATCAGCCGGACCAGGCGGTTGTAGAACTCGGAGCTGCGGACCGGTTTCATAAGCCATTCGCGGACTCCGGCGCCGGCGATCTCGGCCGCGTTGACCTGCATGGTGGACGTGAGCATGATCAGCTCCATGTCCGCCAGCGCGGCGTCGGCCTTGAGTTCGCGGGCCAGCTCCAGGCCATCGGTATCAGGCATGCAGAGGTCCAGTACGGCCAGGT
This sequence comes from Pseudarthrobacter sp. RHLT3-21, assembly GCF_059383495.1. Taxonomy (NCBI): domain Bacteria; kingdom Bacillati; phylum Actinomycetota; class Actinomycetes; order Micrococcales; family Micrococcaceae; genus Pseudarthrobacter; species Pseudarthrobacter sp. RHLT3-21. Next base: position 18,465 of record NZ_JBWZCI010000028.1, on the reverse strand, counting down.
GGAAAGGTGCCCCGGCCGCGGCGGCTTCGTGGGCCCGGGCCAACGCAGCCCGGGCATCCGGCACCGCCTCCGGCTGCAGCTTCCAGCCGCGCAACTGGGATTCCAGCACCAGGCGGTTGGTGGCGTTGTCGTCCACCACCAGGACGCGCAGCCCGGTGAGGAAATCGGCGGCCGGCACGGGATCCGTGGACGGCGGGGCCACGGGCACGGGGATGCGGAACCAGAACATGCTGCCCTCGCCCGGAGCGCTTTCCAGGCCGATTTCGCCGTCCATGGCGTCGGTGAGCCGGCTGCAAATGGCCAGGCCCAGCCCGGTGCCGCCGTAGCGCCGGGTGGTGGAAGCGTCCGCCTGGGAGAAGGATTCGAACAGCCGCGCGTGGTGGGAGGGGTCGATGCCGATGCCGGTATCGCGGATCTCGAAACAGACCATGGCGGTGGCCCCGGGTTTCGCGTCCGGCGTCTCCGTCTTCACGCGGATGGACACCTCCCCGGCGGCCGTGAACTTCACGGCGTTGGAGGCGAGGTTCAGCAGGATCTGGCGGATCCGGCCGGAATCACCGTGCAGCCTGGCCGGAACGTCCGGGTCGCAGTATGCGATCAGCTCCAGGTTCTTGGCCTGCGCGGGCTCGGTCAGCAGGCCCGCCACTTCCTCCACGAGGACCCGGGGATCGAAGGCGCGGATATCGAGGTCAACTTTGCCGGCTTCCAGCTTGGAGAAGTCCAGGATGTCGTTGATGAGGGAAAGCAGCGCCTCGCCGGCGCCCTTGACGCCCTGGGCGTACTGCTTCTGCGTCTCGTCCAGGGGCGTCTCGAGCAGCAGGGCGGTCAGCCCTACGACGCCGTTCATGGGCGTGCGGATTTCATGGCTCATGGTGGCCAGGAACTCAGACTTGAGACGGCTGGATTCCAGCGCAGCTTCACGCGCCGCCTGTAGTTCCTGTTCGGCGGCGCGGCGCAGCGTGATGTCCCTGGCGATGGTGCCCAACCCGCTGAGCCGGCCGGTATCGTCCCTGATGGGGGAGACGGTCATCGACACGGGAATGACGGCGCCGTCCTTCGTCAGGTGCTCCATCTCGAAGCTCATCGCTTTGCCGCTGGCGCGGATCTGCTCGAACACCTTGGCGGCACCGGCCGTACCGCCCGCCGGCAGCAGGAACCGCGCGTCACGGCCGATCGCTTCCTCGGCCGTGTAGCCGTACTGATGCTGCGCTCCGGGGTTCCAGCTGGTGATGATGCCTTCCGGCGTGGTGCTCAGGATGGCGTCCGGGGAGGAGTTCACGATCGCGCCCAGGCCTTCCAGCTCAGCCGTCCGGGCCGCCACTTCCTGTTCCAGCCCGGTGGTCAGCGTGATGTTTTCGATGATGATCAGCACCTGGCGGACCAGGATGAGCGCCACGGTGACTCTTGCCACCACCAAGAGGAATGCACTCATCTCGTTCACATGCGGGGCCGCGATCACCACCAAAGCCACCAGGATGGGTGCGTAGGGGAGCAGCTCCAGGGCCAGCGCAAACGCCCTGCGGTCCGGCCGCGGGTTTTCCGCATAGGGGAGCAGCGGTGCCAGAGCAATCAGGAGGAAGGCGATAATCCAGCCCAAGGCGAGCGGTGAACCGGTGACTCCCGTAACGCCGTCGGACGTCAACCTCACATAGATGCTGTCCGTGACAGTGAGGACCAGCAGGCCGCCGCCGAAGCATAGCCACGGCAGCCGTTCGCCGGGCTGCCGGCGCATCCCCAGGACAAGCACCAGGGACGTGATGATCACGTCCACCACCGGGTAGGCCATGGTGGTGAGCCGGGTCAGGAGGTCGCCCTCGGCGCTGAATGCCGGGCCCAGCGCCACGTACCAGCTGACCGCCAGGACCGAGCCCGCGATGACCGCCGCGTCCAGCGCTGACCGGAGCATCCCTACACGGGTGGTGCCGCCGGGCCGCTTAAAGCTGAAAAGCGCGACGGCGGCCGGCACCGAATAGCCCACGAACCCCGCATCTGCCAGGGACGGGAACGGGTACACCTGGCTATTGGCGAGGCCGAAGTACGTCCAGACGGCCTGGCCGGCGGCCCAGACATAGGCAGCCACCGACATCAGGGTCCAGGCCCGGGCGTTCACGCCGCCGCGCAGCGCCGCCCGGCCGCAGCTAAAACCGGCCAGCAGGGCAGCCACAAGGATGGAGAAGTCGCCGGCCACCATGGCCGCCGGGGTGCCGCTGTTGGCAGCAAAAAACAGCCCGAGCATGCCCACCACCACGGCAGAAAGCACTATCAGCCAACCCAGTGTGGCCGTGCTCCTACCGGTGGCGGGACGTTGCTTCAGGAGACCTGACTGAGACACGAAGAGCCCTCCCCATACGTGCGCCCGTCACCCACAAAAAATCGAGACCGGGGCCCGCCCGAGACCTGGGCGGAGACGCATCCTTATGATATCCCTCACAACTCAAGAAGGACCGTACTTCGCGTCCACATGAACTACCTGCCGGCCCGCGCGCTGCAGCAGGCTTGCCGCCACCCCGGAGCGGTATCCGGTGGCGCAGTGTACCCACACCGTCCCCGCCGGAATCTCGGCCATCCGCGCCAGCAGCTCATGCAGCGGGATGTTCACCGCGCCGGCGAGGTGGCCGGCGTCGTACTCATCCGTCCGGCGGACATCGAGCACTACGTCCCCGGCGCTTCGCCCGTGCAGCATTTCGTCCCAGCCCACACTCGGATAATCCACGACGGCGGTGCCCGGCGCGAGTGCCGACGGGTCCGTTCCGAGGGCGGCGTCGGGGGAGTCGATGCCGATGCGGGAGAGGTCACGGATGGCCTTTGCGACGTCCTCCACTGTTCCCACCAACGTCAGTTTTTGGTTCCAGGGCAGGACCCAGCCCAGGTAGGCGGTGAAACTGGAGCCGCGGCCGTACTCGAAACTCACCGAGCCCTGCAGGTGGCTGCTGGCGAAGGCGACCCGGTGGCGCAGGTCCACCACCCATTCGCCGTCCGCGAGCCGGCGGCTGAGTTCCTCCGGATCCACGGACTCCGGCACGGCGAGGTCCGCCGGGCCTGGACCCTGCCGGTTCACCGGGGCCATGTGCGCGTAGTAGGACGGGTAGGCGGTCAGGTTGTTGATGAGCTCCCGCACAAAGTGGTCCTCATCCGGATCCGTGAAGGCGTGGTTGGTTTCCTGCTGGGCGGCAATGGTGGACGAGCGGGCGCCGGACGCCGGCCCGGATGAACAGAACGAGCCGAATCCGTGCGTGGGGTAGAGGGCAGCATCCGGCTTGGCCTGGGCGGCCAGGCGGCGGACGGAGGAGTACTGGGCGCGGGTGAGCCGTTCGGTGTCCTCGCCGCTGACCAGATCAGTCCGGCCCACCGACCCGTACAGCAGGCTGCCGCCCGAGAATACGGCCTGCTCCCCGCCGTCGCTGACCACATAGCTGAGGTGGTGGTGGGTGTGGCCGGGCGTGGCCACGGCCATCATGGTGAGCCGGCCCACCTGGACCGTGCCGCCGTCGGCTATTGGTGTGCGCTCAAATTCGACGTCGTCGTTTGCGCTGACGAGATACGTGGCACCGTGCGCGCGGGCGAGGATGAGCCCGCCGGTGAGGTAGTCGTTGTGCAGGTGCGTTTCGGCAACGTGGGTGATGCGGACTCCGGCTTCCGCCGCAGCGGCTTCCACCCGGTCCGTGTCCCGCTGCGGATCGATGACCAGCGCCACCTCGCCGTCGTGGACCAGGTAGCTACGGTCCCCGAGCGGCCGCGTTTCGATGACAACAACGTCCATAGGTTCATTGTCCTCGCGCAGCCCGTTGTTGGCGCGGGTCAGGCGGTTGTTGGGCGCCGGGCCGCCAAGGCTGCCAGGGCGTCTTCCGCCTGCCGGCCGGCCAGCTCCAGCCGGTGGCCGGACTCGGGCAACGAGAACAGGTACCCCTGCAACGAGTCGCAATCCAGAGCGGTGAGGTAGTCGGCCTGCACGGCCGTTTCGACGCCTTCGGCGGTGACTGTCAGGCCCAGGCTGTGGGCCATGTTGATCATGGAGCTGAGGATGGGCAGGCGTTCCTGTCCCGTCCGCACCATGGACATAAACGTGCGGTCGATTTTCACTGTGTCCACCGGCAGGTCCTGCAGCCGGCCCAGCGACGAATAGCCCGTGCCGAAGTCATCCAGAGCCACCCGGACGCCGGCCTCGCGCAGGCTGCTGAGCTGCTGGATCAGGTCGCCGCCGGGGTCGAAAAGCACGCTTTCGGTGACTTCCAGGACCAGCTGGTACGCGCCCACACCGCAGGCTGCTGCCCGGCGGAGGACGCCGTCGGCAAAATTCGCTTCCTGCAGCTGCATGCCGGACACGTTGACCGCAAGCGACCGCGACAGGTCCTCGCGCAGCCACGGCGCCAGCTGCACCAGGCTGAGCCCCATCACCTCGTTGCCGATTTCGCTGATCAGGCCGCTGCGCTCCGCCATCGGGATAAAGACCGACGGCGGGATGCGCTCGCCGGCGTGGTCCCACCGTGCCAGCGCCTCGAACTGGACCGTTAGCCCGATCCGCGGCGAGACAATCGGCTGAAAGGCCACGGTGATCTCGCCGCGGGTGACGGCGAGCTGCAGTCCCGCTTCCATCTGTCTGCCTCACGGAGCAACTCTGAGGCGACCATCGCCTCCTTACCGAAAGGCGAGCCCCAGGCTGAGGCTCGGCCGCAGCACCGTCCCGTTGATGGTCACGGGCACATGCAGGCAGCGCACAATGCACGCCGCAATGGTGTCGGTGTCGGGCAGGCAGTCAACAGCACCACAAACTCGTCGCCCCGAGGCGGGCCACCACGTCCGCTGTGGGGACGCAGCCGCGCAGCCGGCGTGCCACCTCCACCAGCATGTCATCGCCTGCCAGGTGCCCCAGGATGTCGTTGACTTCCTTGAAATCGTCCAGGTCAATGAGCAGGACATCGACGGTCTTGAGGCGTGGTTCGGTGAGCGCCGCATTGAGCGACTGGTTGAATACTGCCCGGTTGGCCAGCCCGGTCAGCGGATCCTGGAACGCAAGGGCTCTCAGCTGTTCGGCCTGGGGCGCCAGCTCAGTCAGGGCCTGCTCGGCCTGCTCCTGCGCCTGCCGGCGCGGGGTGACGTCCCGGAAACTCCACACCCGGCCTGCGATCCTCTCGCCCACCCGTTGGGGCCGCGAATACCGTTCCAAGGTCCGGCCGTCCCGGAAGTCCAGCACGTCGTGGCTTTCGGCCCCCGGGTTCTCCGCAACTTCAGTGAGCCGGGCCATAAACGCCACCGGATTCGTAACCTGGGAGATGATCAGCCGCATGACGGGCTCGTCGCTATCGCCGTCCACGAGGTCAGGCGGAATGCCCCACATTTTCAGGAACTGGTCATTGAAGCCGGCAACACTGCCGTCGGTGCTGATCACCAGGATGCCGTCCGCGGTGGATTCCAGCGTGGCCGTCAGCAGGGACATGGCCTCGCGAAGGTCGGCGTCAGCACTCTTGCGGTGTTCCGTGCTCCGGACTGAGACCAGCAAAACCTGTGAGCCGCCGTCGTCCAGCAGTGAGCCTGCCACCTCTGCCGCGAACTCTGTACCGTCCCGGTGCAATCCATAGACTTGGGGTCTGAGGAGGATCGGTACGGAAATTCACGTTTAGGGGCGCCGGTGCGAATTCCGGCTTTGGATGGCGGAATCTCTCGGTTCTAGGCGGTGGCGTCGCCTGCGCGTTTGATGGCGCGGTAGACGGTTGAGGGGGCTACCGCGAAGAGTTCGGCGAGTTCCACCGTGGTGTGCGTCCCTGCTCGGTGAACGGAGACCAGGTGGGCTTCCTGTGTTTTGGAGAGTTTGGGCTGTTTCCCCCGGAGGCGGCCCTTTGCCTTGGCGACGGCCATGCCCTCCCGGGTCCGTGCCCGGATCAGTTCGGCTTTCGAATTCTGCAACCATGGCCAGGACGTTGAAGAGAATCCGGCCCATGGGATCGGTGGGGTCATGGACGGAGCCGCCGATGCTCAGCTTGACTTCGCTGCGGGTGAGTTCGTCGACAATGTCTTTCGCATCGCGCAGCGACGGGGCCAGGCGGTCGAGTTTGGTCAGGACCAGGGTGTCCCCCTCACGGCAGGCGGCCAGCGCTTCCCTGAGCCCGGGCCGTGCCCGGTTGGCGCCGGTCAGGCCTTGGTCGGTGAACGTCTTCGCCGGCGTCACTCCCAGAGCGACCAGGGCATTCTTCTGGGCAGTGAGGTCTTGGTCGTTCGTGGATACGCGGGCGTATCCGATGAGGAGTCCGGGCATGGTGTTGAATGTACCGTTTGTCCCCCGTTCACCGGGCATTTTTGCGGGCGGGTCTTACGGGAATCGACCGACCCCGGAAACGCGGCGATCGTTGTCATTTTCCGAAGACGAGTGCACAGATGTCCGAAGTCGAGTACACAGACCATTTTCTTCAACAGTGGACCGCACGGAATTTCCGAAGTCGTCAGCACACTCCGTCATTCTATGTTCTGAAAACCTTGATTTCCTGCGGGTTCGGGGAGGACCGTTGGTTACGGCCGGGCTCTCGGCGTCTTTCATGCCGCCGAATTAAGTCTGCCAATCTCCTCTGCGTCTGTTGGACAGGAATGGGAGACAGCTTGTGTCGGCCGGTTCCGTGGTCCCGTTTGGGGAACACTAAGCGGACAGTCTTAGAGGGGCCTGAGTTACGAGAACACCAGGTTCAAGGTAAGCAACAGAATCCCAGTGGAGAAGAGCAAAACGCTGAAACCAGTTCCGATGGACTCCATGGCCTTTATTTGCCGTTGCGCTTCATCCTGCTGGGGTCGGCGACGGCCCAACATCGTCATAGCGATTTGGTATTGATACCGCGCTATGTCTCTGCGAAATACAAACCAAATCGCAGAGAAGAGAAGAAGGATCAGCCCAAATCCGTTCGTGTTCGCGGTGCCCGGAGGCAATCCGAGCCCGTATATCGCAAGCAAATAAATGCCCGCGGCGGCCGCCAGGCACAAAGCCAACTGCAACCGGCGACGTTTGCCGAACGTTCGGCGGGGATCCGTCCAACCCTGGCGGCTTGCCCTGCGCTCAAGAGTCCGTATCCATAGAAAGGTTCCTATGCCTCCGACAATGAAGAAGGCGGCGAAGACGACTAACAAGGGCTCGCGCATAGTGCTGACATTATCTTGGCTGGCTGCTGAAAGGGCTGAGGCTAATGCCTCAAACGGCGCAGCGGTGACTGACGCAGACGTCGTGGTTATGTCGTTCCTTAGAGGAACCCTCTACGGGACACGCTCAATCGTGTGTTGCGCCGTCACTCGGGGTAGTGGTTTTATCCGCCCTGCGGCACCGTCGTCTTGGGCGCCGAAAGGAACTTATTGTGCCCCGTTTTGAATCAGCTTCTTGGACTTGTGATGGATACTTCGCCACTGCCGATGCTCGGCTTGAGGCAGTCAGCAATCCGTTCGGCGTCTTCTTGTGTCGCTGTCTCGAGCAGCTTGATACTCAGGTGCGTGGAAGGCAAATCTGCCGATTCGATCGACTGTTCTATGAGCGGGTCTTCGAAGCAGTGCTCGATTGCGGCACCGTCTCTCGATCCGAGCACCGATACATGCCAACGATCCGACATTCCTGGGGTGATGCTTGTTTCGCCTGATGCCGTCCCGCAGCTTCCCAGGGCCACGGGCAAAAGGAACAAACCCATCCAACGGCGCGTCTGTCGCTTCATTCAATGACCCCTTCCTCAGATCCCAGCCTGACCAGAGCATACGCTCAACCCGTAAGTTCCCACGGTTTCATTTGGGGAACCTTGAACGGAACAAATCTTGGTGCCAGACCCTCAGTTTGAGAATGTCGCCTGCCTGGCCAGAGCGACACCGGATTCGCTCATTTCGTCCGCAAGCTTCAACACGTCGTACATCCCCAGCTGCATTTCCTTGCTGAACGCGGTAATACGAGTTCCTTTATCGGTCGCATCGATAACGAAATGAATGCGGGGTTGTTGCTTCAGATGCTTGGCAGCGTCACCATGGCGCCAGTCCCCGTGCCACTCTCGGCCGATTTCCACCCAGACATCAGACCGCGCAACCTTCGTGACCAAGCCCGGTTGGTCAAACGCCCTTGCCAAGACATCCACGGCATCCTGCTGGGATAAGCCAGTGGTCCATTGCTCCTCATTCCGGAAGTGGTGCCTGCCAGGGCCAAACTGCAGCATGATCACTAGGGCCACCAGATTGGGCCCCAACGCAATTGCATCCACCTGATCAGGATCAGCGAGCAGCAACCAGGCAAACGCCCCAATGGTGAACAGAACAACCATGAGGAGGAAGGCTCTCCTCCATCTGCTCGGAACAAGTACTAGCTCCCCGGTCCCAAACCTGCCGACGGCAAGGAAGGTTCCTAGCCCGATACTGAGGAGCGCCTGTACCACGGCGATGATGGTTGGAAGTATGTCAGTTCTTGGATCCGGTCCAGCAACTAGGACGATAATCACCGATAGGACGGCGAGTCCGGCCATGACCAGGCCCGCACCAATCCGGATCCTTCTATCGCGCCCCGATGTGTCCATGGACCACTGTCAGCGAGACGTTGTCCTCGTGTCAACGTGGGAATCGGTTCAATCCTGTTCCCGGACCCTCTGCTGAGTTCTACGCCACAATGATTCAGCTTCTCCGGGCTGACCCAATTCGGGACCCATAAGCGGGACGCCGTTCCCGTTCTCCTAGTGATAGCCCTCGGTGTAATGATGTGGCTAACAAAAGAGGAGAATATGATGAACGCTACCGTCCAAGCACCGTTGCCTAACGCGATCTTTCTCGTGTTGGGATCTGAGAAAGCAACGCTTCCGGATGTCACTGCAGAAGGTCTCGTATGGGCGAGTGAGGACGCTCTCATCATCGGTGGGACGAACGACATGGACGGCGACACCACAATTCATGTCGCTGGACAGGCGCCCACTCAGGAACTCATCCCGCTCGCTCCACAAGTAATCCGGTGCTCTGCGGGTCAATTGACGTTGGAGACGGTATATGGCGAGAGGCTTTCGCAATATGAGGTTCCGGCTGGCTCAGCAAAGATTGGCATCTGGGTCGATGACCTTCGGGAACCGGGTATTGTTCACCTGCAAGTCACCGAGCAGTTAGATCGCCCTGCCAACTCTTGGGACCGCTAGTCCCAACCTCGCCCCTTTGATAACCCTGACCGGGCGGAAAACTCAGGCCTTTTCGGACCCTGTCCCGCCGGCGTGGAAGACGCCCGAGGGGTCCTCGCCCCGGCTGGACCCGTTCAAGCCCGCAATCGCTGCCTGGTGCTGAACAGGGTGCCCCTATGTTTTTCATCAAGTAGCGTGCTGTTGGCTTCTGGGTGTAGATAGTTCAGGATTTGAGCATCAGGTTCAGTGGCATTGGCGGAGGACAGCCGGGCCCTTGCACCACTACTCGTGCTCAGGGGGAAGCGGACGATGAGCGGAATCGACGATCTCATACCCAAGTCCGACGACCGTTGGACCACCGCCACAAGACGAGCGCAAGGCATTTCAGACCTGGGCCTCGGCGGTGCCCTGAAGACCTATTACACGCTCTATTTACCGGCCGGGCTGATCATCCTTGTCACGGCGGGGACCGTCGGCGGGATGCTGGCCTTCGGAGGCGGCCCGGCTGACTGGCCGTCCTTTTTGCTGTTCGGATTCTTCCTTGCAGTGCTGGGTGCCGCCATCGGTGGACCCATTTACAACGCGAAGAAGGTCGCGCCTGCAGCGGAGCTGGGCAGGATCGACGTGCTGCTCTCGCTGGAGGACGAAGAGCGCAAGGACATCCGGCGCCAGATTCTCGGGAAGACACCCGTTGACCCGGAGCATCTTGTCGTCTCGCAGGCCGCCGCCGTGCAACTGCGAAAGAATCTCGCCACACAGCTCATCTGGATGTCCGTGTTCCCGCTTGTATTCATTCCCCAAGTCATACGAGGAGCCGGGTTCATCTCATGGTTCATGGCGGCTGGCGTGCTTGTCATGGTGATTGGGGCGATGTACGTTGTCCGGGACTTCCAGCGGGCTGGTCGGTTCCTTGACCGCACGGCAGAGCCGGGCGCTCAGGGCGTAAAGGGACCACTGGAGTGACCCGTTCGAGGATCCCTGACCGGACACGAAGCGAACCTATGATCGAATCCATGCAATTGATCAGAAATCTTGCCGTCGGGCTGCCTGTCCGCGATGGATATGTTCTTGTGTTGGGTGCAACAGATTCGGTGAAAGGCGAGGCGTTCTACAGGGCAATCGGAGGTGGCATCGAGTTCGGGGAGACTGCCGAGGTAGCCCTGCAGCGGGAGTTTGAAGAGGAGCTCGGGGTGGCTTTGGAAACGGTGCAGCTGCTCGGTGTCCTGGAGAACATCTTCGAATACGAAGGGCTCGCCGGCCACGAAATTGTGCATGTCTTCGCCGTGACATCCAAAGAACTAGACGTCATCCCGATCGATGCCGAGCTACACGTTCTCGATGAGGGCAGCCCTGTTGGCTGGAAGCGCATCAGCAATATCGACCGCCCGCTCTACCCGACCGGGGCGTTGCAGATGGTTCTGAACCAGGCTCCGGCTCACCCCTGACGATAGCTGTGATATTCGCCCATGAGAAGCAAGAAAGAACCCGTTGAAGCTGCCCTGGGCGCCATCAACTCCGCAGTTGAAGAGCCACGCTGGAAGTGCCCGGTAAAGGAACCTCTACGGGACGTGGTCGGCTACAGCATGCCACATTATTGAGGCGGAGCCTTGCGGAGACAAGCGGTCAACAGCGCCTACAGATACGCGAAGTTGGACAGGGCCAGACGCATAATGCTCAACGCAGGGATCAATTCCTTGGCGGTGCCCGCAGGTCTTGGCAGCGGCATCAAAGACTTTACCAAAGGTAATCTGGGGAACGAGTGCAACAACCTGGCGAGTATGTTTACTGTCCCGACCGAAACGGGCCCGGAGGATTAGGAGGACCGCTCGCATGAATAACCGGACCAGCAAGACGACTTGGCAAGCTGTGTATTCGATGTTCGGACCATATGCAATCGCTAATCTCATCATGCTCATAGTTATCATCGTGGCCGTCGTGTTCCAGCCCAAATTTGGTGATCCCAACAGCTATTGGCCCGCCGCCATCGAGGCGGGATTACTACTGGTAGCAGGCATCTTCGTCGTAAAGGGAACGCTCCGGTTGAGGCAGGTCCGCAAATCGGCGAGGGAGGACAAGCGACGTATCTCAGCTGGGCTTCCCCTTGACCCAGAAGAGCCTGAAGACACAAAAGCATAAGTGGCGTCGGCCTCAGCGTTCGGCCGTCCCGCAAGCCGGTCGTTCAGCGGTGCAAGCGCCACCCAAAATTTCCGGAACACGATCGCCGCGTTTCCGCGGCCGGCCGATTCCCGTATGCCCCGCCCGCAAAAATGCCCGGTGACGGGGGGCTAAACGGTACATTCAACACCATGACCGAACTCCTCATCGGATACGCCCGCGTATCCACGAACGACCAAGACCTCACCGCCCAGAAAAACGCCCTGGTTGCTCTTGGGGTGACCCCGGGGAAGACGTTCACAGACCAGGGCCTCACCGGCACCAACCGGGCGCGGCCCGGACTCAGAGAAGCGCTGGCCGCCTGCCGGGCCGGGGACACCCTGGTCGTGACCAAACTCGACCGTCTTGCCCGGTCGCTGCGCGATGCAAAGGACATCGTTGACGAACTCACCCGCCGCGAAGTCAAGCTCAGCATCGGCGGCTCCGTCCACGACCCCACCGATCCCGTAGGCCGGCTCCTCTTTAACGTCCTGGCCATGGTCGCCGAATTCGAAGCCGACCTGATCCGCGCACGGACCCGGGAAGGTATGGCGGTCGCCAAGGCAAAGGGCCGCCTACGAGGGAAACAGCCCAAGCTTTCCAAAAAACAGGAAGCACACCTGGTCTCCGTTCACCGAGCAGGGACACACACGACGGTAGAGCTCGCCGAACTCTTCGCGGTGGCGCGCTCAACCGTCTACCGTGCCATCAAACGCGCAGGCGACCCCGCCTGACGGCTTAGCGTGAATTTCCCTACCGATCCTCCTCGGACGCCGTATCGCACGGCGCCACCGAGACTTGTGCAGAGGACTTCGGACATTTCGTGCACTCGTCTTCGGAAAATGACAATCGTGATCCGGAAATTTTGGATGTCGCTTGCGCCGGTGAAGGACCGGCTTACGGGACGTTGCTGCAGGGGCCCTCTGATGCCTCTGGTTGGCCGTCTGATGCGTCGAGTCCTATTCAGCTCACCAGCGCAGGGTTCCCACTTAGAAATTGGATATGAACTGCTGAGGATTCTCTTGGATCGTCTCCCCAGACTCGCACCGAAAAATCCTGGGCTCCCAGCTGAAAAGTTGCCAAGGATTCGATGTAGACGTTCCAAACTTCTAGCTTTTGTCGACTTGAATGCAGGACATCCTGAAACAAGAGGGTCATGGGATTCGTAGGTGGACCGTCGCTCACTGTGAAATGCACCTGCCCTTCCGCGTCGTGAAGTACGGCTTGAGCGACCATGCTTTTTGTCCGCCAGAGGTTTGCTATGCCATCGATATCCGGAACTTCGGGATCATCCTCTAGTACGAGGTACATCAAGGCATTAGGGAAGGGCGTGGTCAGTTCAAACATCATGTGTCTTCCTAGCGATCCTGTGTGGCTGTGACCTGTTTATCAGATAGAAGTCCAGACTCACGTCGGCGCCCACCACTGGCCCCGCGCGGTCAGATTCGAAATGAACCCGCTGAGGGTTCGGCCTGCGGGCACGTCAGGTGCGGACGAACGCTTACGCGGGCCGGTTGGTCTGGCCATCCAGCCACAGTTCGGTGGACTCGTCTCGGTGAGTTCCCCCCGAACCAACGTGTTTTTCGCTGATGGTGGGTCCGTTCTTGACGATGTGAACGATGGCCATCGCGTGTCCGCGCCCGAGTCCGTATTCTTCTTTGAGCCAGTCGACGATGGCCCCGGCTTTGATTGGTTCTTTGTCCAGTTCGCGGTCATGTGCCAGCGCGAGGAGTTCCCGTGGCGTGAGGCCAGTTTTGTCTTCGATCGTGTTGAGGTATGCCTGAAATGACATTGTTCTAGCTCCGATGTTGTGGTCGACTATGGGCGCCCGGTCTACGCGACTGGTACTAGACGGCACTGTATTCGATCGGTACGGTACTGTCTAGTACCAAGGAGGTTCGCGATGCAACCCAACTATGAAGAAGGCCATGCGTCCCGGCGCGGCGAGGAAAAACGGCAGCAGATCCTCGATGCGGCCCTGACACTGTTCGTCGCCAACGGCTATGTCGGCACGAGCACCGACCAAATCGCTGCGGCCTCATCGGTGTCCAAACAGACGATCTACAAGTACTTCGCTGACAAAGAGGGGCTCTTCACCGCGCTCATCACTGACGTGAGCGACCGCATCCACAATCCATTCGACGAACTCACCGACGCAATGCGTTCTGCCCCGGATGCCGAAACTGCGATCAAGCTCCTCGCCGAGCAATTCACCCGTTCTATCATGAACCCGCGAGTGCAGGAGATCCGACGCCTAGTCCTCGCCGAGGCAACCCGCTTCCCGGATCTGGGACGTTTGTATTGGCAACGAGGCTTCGAGAGGGTGCTCAAATCAGTGACGAACTGTCTCCGGCTCGTGGCCGAGCGCGAGCTGCTGTCAATTTCACAGCCGTCGGTTGCCGCGCAGCACCTCACGGGAATGCTCCTCTGGATCCCGAGCAACCGGGTCATGTTCTGCGGCCCGGCTAGCGGATTCGACGCAGACGAGCTAACGCAGCTCATAGACCTCGGAGTCGAGGCCTTCATCTCCGCCTACCGTTCCGAGACAAAGGGCTAGCCCCATGCTAAATAAAGTGAAAGGATCCAACCTCGTGATCGGGGCCGGCCGCACGATCAAGTTCGAAGGCGAGGACTACGGTTCAGGCATCTCGTTTTTCCTTGTGGACAATGAACAGGGCCAGGGCCCCGATCTGCACCGTCACCCATACAGCGAGACCTGGGTCGTCCTCGAGGGTGAAGCCATCGTCACTGCCGACGGCAGAGAAACCCCCGCATCGGTCGGCGACATTCTGGTCGTCGAAGCCGAAACGGCGCATCAGTTTCGCGCGACGGGCGAGGGGCGGCTGCGAATGATGTGCATTCATGCATCGCCGCGTTTCCAGCAAGAGAATCTAGAAACGTGATGAGCAATGTTGATTAGCGCACCCTAGCTCTCCTCGAAAGGCCGTCCCGTAGACCGTTCCTCTTCTGAACGGTGGAAAGCCGCCATTTTGTTTGTCGGGCCAAAAGTTGTCGCGCAAAACATGGAACCTTCCCCTGTGTGCGGACACTATGGGGTATGGGCGGAGATTTGGAAGGGACGGACGAGGTTCTTTGGAGGCTCGTCGTTAATGGGGACGGTGATGCCTTTGGCGCACTGTTTGACCGTCACCGGGACAGGGTTCTGCATCACTCCCTGAGGATCGTCGGCTCCGCTCATGCAGCCGAGGACATCACGGCGATGGTGTTTTATGAGGCGTGGCGTCGTCGTGAATACGTGCGCATGGTCAACGGCTCCATTGTTGCCTGGCTGCTGGTCACCGCGAACAACACCATCCGGAACGATCTGCGCCAACGCCGGCGGTACAGGAACTTTCTGGACCGGCTCCCGCCCCCGGCCAATAGCCCCGATATTGCCGAGGCGTTCGCCGACGAGGACCAGCAGGAGTTTGAGGCCGCGACGTTAGACCAGGCCTTTGCACGGCTGCGCCAAGCGGACCGCAACGTGCTGACCCTTTGTGTGGTTGAAGAAATGAGCATCCGAGAAGCCGCGAAAGCACTCGGCATCCCCGAAGGCACCGTGAAATCCAGACTAAACCGGGCCAAAACACGGCTCGGAAACCTATATGACGAAGTTTCCAGCACGTATGCGATTGACCGTCAGGCAACGCATGGACGGAGGCCACAATGAAGACACACCAATTTCAGCCCGATAGAAGCGATGCGCTTCGCCGGCAGCTCGTGGGGATGCCGGCGCAAGAGTTCCCCCGGAGACGGCCGACTGGGAGCTCGGCGGAGCCTTCGGCCGAGCTGGCGTACATCGATCATGATCCTCTTCGCAAACCACACCGCACGCGCCGCGTGGTGCTCACGATGGCTGCAGCCAGTCTGGGCGTGATCGTCCTGGGGCAGACTAATTTGTCGATCCAGAGCGCCCACGCGGCCAGCCTCCTGCGGTCTGCAGCTGAACAGACGATGACCTTCTCCGACCCAACCCCGGGCCCAGGCGAGTACTTGCGGATTCACACCCACGCCAACTGGCTCATGGGCCGAAGCGACGGCGCAGGAAATGCGGTGTTCGCCATGAACGCCCAGACCATCGACGTCTACGTTCCCGGAGACCCGTCAAGGGACTGGGTTCTGGACCGCGACTGGGGAGCCGCCGCCCCGAGACCCGGTCAGAAGGACACCATCCACGCGCCAGATGGCAAGTTCTACGGGATGCCGTGGACCCTGATCGATGAGCAGGAAATACGGGACCTGCCCCGCGACGGCAAGGCCCTGATCGACCACTTCAACGCCCAATATCGGGGAGGGTCAGCCTCCCGGGACGAGGACAACTTCGTGCGCATCACGGACCTGCTGCGGACAGGCTTGATTCCCGCCGACCTACGCGCGGGCCTCTACAAGGCACTGGCGTTAATCCCGGGCGTGAACGCGAGTGAACAGACCAACTTTGACGGGAAGCCAGGGATCGCTATCGGTCGATCGGAGCCGCTCCGCGCCGGACAACGCGATGAAATCATCATTGACCCGGACACTGGCCTGGTCATCGGGGAACGCACCGTGATGACTTATGCAGCCTTCGGACTTGGCACCAATAATCTTATGGGCCACACCGCCATCGACTACAACATTGTTGGCGCCGTACCGCCCGCCAACCAGCCAGCCCAGCAGGCCGGAGGACCAATGAAGTGACGCACCAACACACAGCCACCAAGGCGGGACCTGACCGGCGGGCACTCCTTGCTCTCTTCTCTGCGTTCACAACGGCCCTGCTCTGGTGGATCGGCATCGTCGGCGTCATAACCACCGGAGGCGGCGGACTCATATTCCTGACCATTCCAGTCATGGCAACCATCGGAACCATCATGGTCGGACGTCGACGCAGGCACCCCTCGCTTATCCCCGCGGTGCAACGACGGCGCAGACACAGGAACGTGGCCCTATCCGGCGCCCATCATTCGTTTGTCATCCTGTGGGCATTTACGACTGCCTTGCTGTGGTGGATTGGCATCGCCGGTGTAATCAGCACAGGAGGAGGAGCTCAGGTCTTCCTGACAGTTCCAGCCCTCGCGAGCATTGGGACACTCATCATCGCCCTCCGTCCCCGCCACGGAAGAACCACGAGCCCGAGAAGTTAGCTGCCTTCCACGGTCGACCAAACCTAACAGAGCACAATCAGTGAGGAATTGTCCCGTAGAGGGTTCCCCTTGCGGACAAGCAATTGCCGTGCAGGCGACTTTGGACATTTCGTGCAGTCGAGTTCGGAAAATGACAATCGTGATCTGGAAATTTTGGGTGGCGCTTGCGCCGGTGAAGGACCGGCTACTGAGACAGGTCAAAAGATCCTCTGATTGCCCGGGGCTTGTTCAATCGGGTCCCCTGCCGCTACTGGAGCTATACGGCCGGCTCGGTAACGTGCAACGCATGGCCATCAAATTTGAGAGCGTCGGCATCGCCGTTGGCGACCTCGAAGCAAACGATCTCCTTTTTCACAGACCTCGGTCTGACGGTCGTCGGCCGTGACACGGTCAGTGGCGAGTGGACCGAGACTGCCGTCGGCCTTGACGGCAACCACGCCAAAATAGCGATGCTCCAAACGCCAGACGGTCACGGTCGCCTTGAGCTCTTCGAGTACATTCACCCCGAAGCGATCGAGTCAGAGCCCACTCGTCCCGACGAGATTGGCATGCACCGCGTCGCGTTCTCAGTCGAGATAACGAATTGAACCGACCTCTTGTGTGACCCTGTTCACCAACATATCGTCTATCAATAACATCGGTAATCAATAAAGGAGCATCATGGACAAGGCAGTCTGGAAGCGCCGCGGAGCTACTACAGCCGCGATTACCGGAGTCACCGCCCTGGGCGGTGCCATGATCGCGGGATCAGTTTTACCGCCCTGGCCAATGCTTTCCAACCAATACTTCGGTCAGAACTCACCGATCGGCAACTTCGTCCAGGGCGTGTTCGGGTATCCCATCGAGGGTCTCTTTACGTCTGCGCCTGTCGTTGCAAATACGCCTCTGCACATCGTGCTGTTGGAAGCGGCGCCGCCTGTCGTACAGGCAGTCATCCTCGCAGTCCTGACCTTCGCGATGGCCCGCCTCCTGGCGGGGATCGCTAGCGGCGATTCGTTCGCCCCCTCGGTCCGCAGCTCGCTGACGCTGCTGAGTGTGACCGCGGTGCTTGGAGCCCTGGTTCACTTCGGCGTGGGATTGCTTGCCTGGAGCATTTGCAAGCCATGGCTGGACTCGGTCAGCACGTTGCCGATCAATGATCTCGTCTACGGTCGGCCGCCTTTTCCCGACTGGCCGGTAACGCTCCTGATCATCGGAATACTGGCTGCTGCCTTCCGGGTCGCGTTCCGCGACGGCGCGAATCTGAGGGAGGAAGTTGTCGGAATTGTCTGAGCGAAAAGAAGAACAGCACCGCATCGCCTGCCATCTCGATAACGTACTGCGGGACCGCGGCGTGACCTTGACCGAGCTTGCCCGGCGGACCGGGATCACGATAGCGAACCTGTCCATCCTCAAAACCAACAAGGCCAGGGCTATCCGCTTCTCGACCCTCACGGCTGTCTGCGAAGCGCTCGACACCGAACCAGCCGAACTTTTCAGCTTCTCCCGGAGTGAGACCTTTCCGGTGAGCGCCAAAAGTTGACCCGCCTGATAGAAGGCCGGTTGCAGCACGCGACCGATGACCTTGAAGAAGATGGTTGGACCAAAATCAGCGATAACTTGCTCATACGATAGGGGTCGTCCGCTGAGGGTTCCGCTTGCGGGCGGTGGACAGGGCCCGACGGGCGTTGGCCCTGGACCACCCGGTGACGGCGACGAGCTCGTCCAGAATCAACCCCTTGGCGCTCTTCGAGGACTTCGCATAATCGCTTGCGTACTTCTTCGTGATTTCCCTACGCGTTGCCATCGACAGGTCCATCCCTCATCGTCACCGCCGCGCCCGTAGCGGCCCGTGATTTCGCGAGCGTTTCTCAAATGAGGCATGCACCCCACTTCGCGAGCACTATTGGTGAGTCTCGTCGCGCTCTGTTCTTCGAATAGCGAGAGACGTAGGCTAAGGCCACCATCCGGAGCCCGCAGAAGCTGAGGGAACATTATGACCATTGTCAACTGCAACTTTGAACTGACCAGTGGCTGCAGTTTGTGTTGACCGGTGGCTGCAATGGACTGACCGGTGGCGGCAAGTAGTTTTGAACACTGGTCAGGCGCCT
>NZ_JBWZCI010000027.1:0-53848 GCF_059383495.1 Pseudarthrobacter sp. RHLT3-21 | reverse complement strand
CGTCGGGGCCGATCACTTCGACGGCTTTGCGCACCAGGACCCGGCGTACCGGCTCGGGCTTCCACGGTGAGGACGAGACGAACTGCTGCAACTGCTGGTAATCAATCCCCAGCCGGCCGCCCATCGGCTGCATGGATTTCCGCCGGCCGTCCAGCATCAGACCGTGTAAGTACAGGTTCCCCTTGTTCCGCTGATCCGCCCGCGGAAGGGAGGCGAACACATCCGCCACGAACGCTTCCAACTCAGTCCTGGTCTCGGCAAGCTCATCGGGTTTCATGCCTCGAAAATTAACAGGATCGGCCAGGGATTAAAAGCCGCCGCGCCGGACCTAACTAAGTACTACTAGTTGGAGGGGAAGTTGTAGGAAGCGCCGGAGGCGTGGCTTGCTTCGGGCCAGCGCGAAGTGATGACCTTGCCGCGGGTGTAGAAGGAAACGCCTTCCGGGCCGTAGATGTGCTTGTCGCCGAACAGCGAGGCCTTCCGGCCGCCGAAGGAGTAGTACGCCACGGGGACCGGCAGCGGGACGTTGATGCCGATCATGCCGACGTCGACGGAGCGCTGGAACTTCCGGGCCGCCGCTCCTGACGAGGTGAAGATCGCGGTGCCATTGCCGTACGGGTTGGCGTTGATCAGCCTGATGCCCTCTTCCATGTCCTGGACGCGGACCACAACGAGGACCGGTCCGAAGATTTCCTCGGTGTAGGCGGTCATTTCGGTCTTGACATGGTCAATGACCGTAGGGCCCACCCAGAAACCTTCCTCGTGGCCGGGGACCACCAGGTCGCGGCCGTCCACCACCATCGCGGCGCCCGCGGCTTCGGCTTCGGCGATGGTTCTGACGATGAAGTTCTTGGAGTCTGAACTGATCACTGGACCCATGTCGGCGTCGGGCTCGGTGCCGTTCTTGACCTTCACAGCCAGGGCACGCTCTTCGACCTTCTTGACCAGCAGATCGGCGGCGTCACCGACGGCGACAGCCACGGAGATGGCCATGCAGCGCTGGCCGGCGGAGCCGAAGGCCGCGGCGGCGAGGTGGTCTGCCGCATTGTCCAGATCGGCGTCGGGCAACACGATGGCGTGGTTCTTCGCACCGCCCAGGGCCTGGACCCGCTTGCCGTGCGCAGTGGCTACCTCATTGATGTGCTTGGCAACCGGGGTGGACCCAACGAACGAGATGCCGTCCACGTCCGGGTGGGTCAGGAGACCGGAGACAACTTCACGGTCGCCGTGCAGGACCTGGAACACGCCGTCGGGCAGGCCGGCCTGCTTGAACAGCTTGGCGAGCAGCATCGCTGCGGACGGAACCCGGTGGGAGGGCTTGAGGATGAAGGCGTTGCCCGTGGCGATGGCCATCGGGGCCATCCACAGCGGCACCATGACGGGGAAGTTGAACGGGGTGATCCCGGCGACCACGCCGATCGGTTCGCGGAAGGAGAAGACGTCGATGCCGGTGGAGACCTGGTCCGAGTATTCGCCCTTGAGCAGGGTCGGGATGCCGCAGGCGAACTCGATGACCTCCAGGCCGCGGCCGATTTCGCCCTTGGCGTCGGAGAGGACCTTGCCGTGCTCGGCGGTGATCAGTTCGGCGAGCTCGTCCACGTGGGCGGCCACGAGTTCGCGGAACTTGAAGAGCACGGCGGTGCGCTTGGCCAGCGAGATGTCGCCCCACGTGAGTGCCGCGGCCTTGGCCGCGGCGACGGTCGCGTCGAGATCCTCGCGGTTGGCCAGCCGCAGCTCGGCGCTGACCTGGCCGGTGGCCGGGTTGTAGACAGGCTTTGTCTCGGTCCCGGTGCCTGCAGCCTCGGTTCCGCTGATGAAGTGGTTGATGGTGGAGGTGACGGTCGTCGTGTTCATCGGTTTTGTTCTTCCTGGCTTGAGCATCGGGCGTTCATGCGGCCGCACATGCAATATCTGATTAGAGAGCTGTCTCTTGCCGCCCCGCAGCGGGAGCGAGAGGAGGATGTATTGGGATTGGCTAGGCGTAGATGCTGGCGTAAATGTCTTGGATTTGCTGTGCATCGGGAATGACGGGATTGTTGGCGGGTGAACCGGAGGACAGCGCCTGTTCGGCCATGAGCGGAAGTTTGGATTCCCAAGCATGCCGGTCGATGCCGAAGACCTCTGGGGTGGGAACGTCTAGGTCGGCATTGATCGCATGCAGTTCGGCCACGAGCGCTACCGAAGCTTCTCGGTCGGTTGCTGCTGCGGAGGCTACGCCTAGAGCACGCGCGCATTCGGCATATCGTGACTCCGCGGCAGTTACTGAGAATTCGGTTACAGCTGGAAATAGCATCGCATTCGCCAGCCCGTGTGCCACATGGAAGTGAGCACCTATGGGCCTACTCATGCCGTGAACCAACGCGACGCTGGAGTTGGAGAATGCGATACCTGCCTGGGTGGCGGCCAGCATCATGGCCTCCCGGGCTGCCTGGTTCGAGCCGTCTTCGTAGACCTTTCGGAGGTTCGTCCCGATGGTCTTGATAGCTGACAGCGCGAATGCGTCTGAGAAGGGACTGGCCTTCTTGCTGACAAAGGCTTCAATGGCGTGGGTCAGCGCATCGATGCCTGTATCAGCAGTGAGCCGGGGTGGCATGGACAGGGTAAGCGTGTGGTCGATGACAGCAGCCGCAGGCAGGAATGCTATGCCGGCGCACAGCATCTTTTCGCCGGTCTCGGAGTCGCTTATGATCGTAAACTGCGTGGCTTCGGAGCCACTTCCTGCTGTGGTGGGAATTGCGACAACGGGAAGCGCAGGGCCAGTGTTGTTCCTCGGTGCCTTGTAGTCCCGCATCTCGCCGCCTTGCCGGCTTAGGATTCCAAGTGCTTTGGCTGTATCGATTGCGCTGCCGCCGCCGAGACCGATGATGATGTCAGCCTCGTGTTCATTTACCGCTCTCACGCCGTCGCTCAGGGAATCGGTGGTGGGATCAGGGACCGTTCCTGAGAATACGGCGACACTCAGCCCGGACTTCCGCAGAGTTTCGATCAAACTGCTAACCACGCCGGAAGCAACCATGTAGGCGTCGGTGACTATAAGCGGGCGGTGTCCTCCGAGGTCGCTGACTAAGGAGCCCGCCTCGTGGATGGCGCCCCCGCCTGCTCGCATTAGGCGGGGAAGTGCAATGTTGGCAACCATGAAACACCTTTGTTTGAACACGCCTCTCATATCGGGCGGTTTGGATTCGAATTGCTACCACGCTCTCATGGTACGGATGCCCAAACAATGACCAAAAGTGCCCTTTGGTGTGCATTTTTGCACGGTAAGATAATCGGATGATCTCTGCTGACGACTTACGCTTCTTCTTGGAGGTGTCCCGTACGGGCAAGCTGGTGGCAGCGGCACGTGGACTGGGCGTTGACCACACGACGGTGGGTCGGCGCATAACCCAACTTGAAAAGGCTAGCGGTGCGAGGTTGTTCGTGCGCGCCCCGGGAGGGTGGGAGCTCACGGAAGCCGGGGAACGCCTGGCCATCCATGCTGAGGCTGTGGAGTCATCCCTGCTGGCCGCCGCCGAGGAACTCGGTTCCTCGGCAGGGCGGTTGTCCGGAACCTTGCGGATTGCGGCCCCTGATGGGTTCGGAGCTTTCGTACTCAGCCCGGGACTGGGTAATCTACGAGCACGGTATCCCGACCTCAAAGTGGAAATAGTCACGGCCACCCGCCTCAACCTACTGGCCTCAAAGGAGTTTGATGTCGGCATCTCCCTGGCACGGCCGACGATCCGGGGGGTTGAGTCGTTCGAACTTGCAGAGTATCCGCTCGGCCTATATGCAAGCGCACAGTACCTTCAACGTCACGGGCCCATATCTAACGTGGATGAGCTCCTCGAGCACTCCGTCATTGGCTACGTGGATTCGCTTCTGGACATTCCTGCGCTGCGATTTCTGGACGCAGCACTCCCTGGAGTCCGCCCGGCCATCCAAACGAACAACATCACGGGGCAATGGATGGCCGCAGTTGCGGGGCTGGGTGTTGCAGTCCTTCCCTTTTTTATTGCTGAGCCTGATCGCCGGCTCGTCCATATCCTGGATAAATCGGTAGCTATTCGGAGGAAGTACTGGCTGGCTGTTCCGCGTGAGCTGCAGCGGTTGGCCAGGATCCGGGCGGCCCATCAGGAACTCAGGGAGCTGGTCCTCGCCCATCCGTATCTTGAGGTAAATTCTTCCACCGGGCACTAGCGACCTATAGAACCGTCCGCCCGAAGCTCCGCCTTCTTCGGCCGCTACGCTGGCAGCAAACACTTCGCCGAGGATCGGGTGCCCGACGATACGAACTTTGCGGCGGATGTGTTCGTTCACGACACCCAGACCGGGCTCACGGAGCGCGGATCAACCAGTAGGAGTAGAAGGCCACGTGGCGGCTGTCCATGCCGATATCCGGGCTGACCCCGCCGCCGGCCTCGTCCACGCCGCTGGTGACACCGGGCAGCCCGCTGTCCGCCTGGACCCCGCGCCAGCTACTTGAAACACTGACCCACTGACCCACTGTGTCACTCCGGTGGCCCTGTCCCGGACAGTTACGTCATACCCGGACTCGTGGAGTCCAGCCTTACTGTGACAGGTCATTCGTCGCCAGATTCTCCGCCGTTGAAATGAACGGGACGTAGCGTGGGCCGGCGCTGAACGATGGCTGATCGCTGTCCCGGTCCGCTGAACACCGCCGCCGTTCACGCTAACGAGCTAGGTGAAGCCGGACGCTACACTCGTCAGCCCCTGCAGGAAGAAGCAGGGCTGCCGCTGCAACTGCCGCCATGACCCTCAGTGGTGTCCTGCCCGGGCCATGCGACTGGTCCCTTTTGTATGGTGGGGCGCCATCGCCCGCCTTCGGTTTGTGATGTCATCTCAAACCAACGCCTACAATCAGCAAGAATGATCCGCCGCAACAAGCGTCGGCCTCCACCCGTCGAGATGCCCGGCCTGTTCTCGAGGCTGGCAGCTGCGCCTTGGACAGAAGTGTGCATACCTGTGATGGCAAGTGCCACACCCTCATTTCTGGGTGACGGGGGCTGTGGTCCCGGTGCTCCGTACTGACGGGAGTCGAGTTAATCCAAGGGGCGGTGCACCCGGGGCCTTGCGCTAATAGCTCCGACAGTTGCTACAAGGGATCGCCCAGTAGTCCCTTGGAAGGGAAATTCTGCGCTTACTCAAGGCCTTCCTCGCTGAAGATGTCGCTGCACGGGTGTATCTGGACTGTTTTGTGTTGCCTCGTGTTTTGGGTGACGGTACGGGCCGCTGCGGATGATCCGGTCGGTGTTGATGTGGACTGACAACATCCCGCGTCCGGCTGCGAGTCATTCACCGACCGTCACCACGGCCGCTGCATTTTTGCCTACCGGGCGCCCCGGGATTTCCGGACGGCTCTAGCAGAAAAGTCCAAGGGTGGGTCCCGGTTTGCCCACTTGGCTCCCTGACACTGAAATGTAGGTCATCTTGGGTGGCCTTCTGGCCCACGAAGGCGATCAAGGGCTGGTAGCGGCACGTTGCCCAGTCGACCAAACGAATACGAACGCGGCGGTGACCCCGATTGCAACTCCTGCGAAAGAAAGCAGCGGATTCTCCCCTGGCGGAAAAGCTGCGATCCACGCATAGGCGACGGCCATGCCCGAGAATTTGAGCATGTTGTGAATTCCGATCCCTAGGCCGGATCCTCCGGGAGGCGAGGCTGCAAGCGTCTCTGCAGACATGCTTTGTACGACTGATATTCCGAAGCCGGCGAGGGTGAGCAGAAGAGTCGCAGTCGCGATGGTCGCCTCCGGTGCTGGCAGAAGATACACCACGCCCATGCCGATGGCAGCGACCACGTTGGCCAGCAAGCCGAGCCGCATCACCCCATTGACCGTCAGCCGGCGGCACAGAACGCTCGCCAGTGGACCGCCCAGGCTCATGGCAATCGCAAGGCAACACAGAACGGCACCGATGACGTCCGGTCGTCAAGATGTGCCGAGAGGAACAACGGTGTGGCTACAAGGAAAGATCCCATCGCAAACATCGCCGCCGCCGCTCCGGCTGCACTTCCGGCAAAGCGGCGATCGATCAGGTGGCGAGGGTCAATGAGCGCATCCGGTTTTTGACGGGCCACCCACACGAAGCCCACGAGCAGCACGCTGCCCAGTAGCCCGCTGATTATCGCGGAAGATGACAACGTCCGCTGGGCAAACAGCGTGAAGCCGACGACGACTCCTGCGGCTCCCGCTGCCAACAAAAACAGGCCAGCAATATTTGTCCGGACCGTCCGGTCTATAACTGCCGGCAACGTCGCAAGGAGCAGGCACAGCATCAAGGCGCATAGCAGCGAATGGACGATGAACACGGCCCGCCAGCCCAGCGTCTGACTAATGGCCCCGCCAGCCAAAGGTCCCAAAACCTGACCGACACCCAAGGCCGAAGCCCACAAGGCAAGGGAGCGTCTCCGCAAAGAAGGCCAGATGACGATTAGCGATTTCTGCACTCCGGGGGCAATGAAACTGGTGGCCAGTCCCTGCACGGCACGCACCGAAACGAGCATGCCCACTGTGTCTGCCATGAAACCCACGACGTCCGCGGCAACCATCAGCGCGAAAGCCCACAACAGCATACGCCGGCTACCGAAACGGTCGCAGCACCATCCGGCCACCGGGACCGCGACGGTCAAGACGACAGTGAAGGCGCTGACCATCAGAACAATCTCAGCCACCGTGGAGGAAAGTTCCGACCTAATGATCCCCAGAGGCGCGTTGAGTATGTTGCTGGATAACGTCGCCAGTGTAGAGGATCCCAGCAGCCCCCAATAAGCAAGGTTCGAGGGTTTATCGGACAGCCGCCGCAAAGGTTTCGTAAAGCGCCATATGCCCACTTGCCTGCTCACGGTCCAACCCGACAAGGCGGCGGCTTGGACCGCTGCAAAGACCGAGATTGGCGCGGGCGAAAGTCACGACTCGTCATTGCTGTCAGAGATCCGGCCAGAGCTCAGGCTGCACGAATCATCAGCGGAGACAACTGCACCGACAACCGAGCGCCTGTCCTGTCCCAAATAGTCTGCGGAGTAAAGCCTCGGACCGGTGTGCGGTCAATTTCATGGATAAAAATACCGTGGCAGTTTTGGGCGACGAGGTATGGATCAACAGTCGCGATAAGGGCCCCCTGGCTTTGGCCTTCGGCAAGGATAGCTCCGACCATGCGGATCGACCGGTCGCCCTGGGCGATGTTCCGCGCTCCGGTCACACTGCCGACCTGGAAACCTTCCCGCATATAGAGTGCGGCATTATCAGGATTACGCCGGTAGAACTCGCAGCGGGCACGGTAGATGCTGTAGATACGGTTGCAGTATGACTCCCCGTCTTCACGCCTCAGGGATCCGGAGGATGCCAGCACGGCATCCTCCCTCTCGATCTTGGTCAGTATGGCGTCCATCTGATCTCCGTACACCATCATCAGGAGTTCGCGTTTGCTTCCGATGTAGCGGAACAGCGTGGCTTCACCGATTCCCGCGAGTTCCGCGACCTCCCTGGTGGTGATTTTTTCGATGCTCCGTTCGCTGAGGAGCTGCTCGGCGGCCGCCCTGATCCGTTCAGCCTTCCCCAGTTTGGACCGTTCCCGAAGGCTCAGCTGCTGCTTCTTGCCAATCACTGCTGTTAATTGCTTTTGGCTCACGATTGCTGCCCCTTTGAGAGTCTGATCCGAAACATTCCACCTAGTAAATCAGAACCCGCCCGGGGAGGCCATCGACTCGGGGACGTTGGAGCCGGGGCTACCGAGAGAGCGCTCCAGGTTTGCAAGTTCCTCGGCGACGGCTGCGTCGATGAACACCAAGCCTTCTCCGGCCGCGCCCCGGGCATTCCACTCAGGCTCTCCTGGGGTGAACAAGGCGCTAACACCAGGGGCGCGGTGCGAAGTGCGCACACGAGCGGTCATGGTCGCCACCTGCTGGCGGAACTCGTCCGGGTCCGTGAAGGCCTCGATATTCAGGGCCAGAAAGAAGTGGGAACAGTCGTTGGGGTTTTCGGGCCCCGTATACAGGCCTTGGACCCCTCCACCCCAAGCGCCACCGGAGAGCATTCCCGTGAGGACATCCACCATCATGGCCAGGCCAAAGCCCTTGGGGCCGCCCACGGGAAGCAAGAGTCCACGGATCGCTTCGGCGGGGTCGGTTGTCGAGGACCCGTCCGGCCCTGTCGCCCAGGATTCCGGGATGCGAGTCCCGTTCTGCTCAGCTGCTTTGATTTTGCCGAACGCCGCTTCTGAGAGGGCCATATCCAGAACAAGGTGGAGTCCGTCGGCGCTCGGCGCGCCGATGGCCAGCGGATTGTTGCCGACGACGGCTTCTGCGCCGCCGATGGCGGCCATGAGCGGGCGCGTGTTTGCAGCGGCTATGCCAACGTAGCCGGCGTTCGCTGCCTGCAGCACATACCGGGATGCGGCACCGAAGTGAAAGCCGTGTCTGACTGACACGGCACCCACGCCGAACGCGGCAGCTTTCTCCATGGCCAGCGCCATCGCCTGATCAGACGTCAGCGAACCAAGGGCGTGGCGGGCATCCAGAACACAGACCGCGCCCTGCTCCCGCACCACCTCCGCCCGCTCATGCTGAGAGACAGAGCCGGCCCGGATGCGCTCAACATACATAGGCACCCGCATCGTGCCGTGGGACCGAACACCGCGGAGGTCCGCCTCCACCAGCGAATCGGTAACGCTTGCCGCCGAGGCGGGGGAGTAGCCCAGCGAGCCGAAGATGCACTCGACTTTCGACCGAAGCCAGGACTCCTCAACTGAAACCAGGTCTCCTGCCATGGTCATCGTCCGCCGGCGAACATCGGCTGGTCTTGGTTCGTATGGGTCTTCACAACGTAACCGGCATCCTTGAAGGTCCCGTTTTCCTTCCGGAACTGGCTCATAAAATCCGGCCAAAGCGTGGTCAGCCGGCCGTTTCGCGGGTCCACGTACCAGCTTTCGCAGCCGCCCGAGAGCCAGACAGTGCCTTGGCTGCGTTCATCAATGGTTTTCACGTACTCCTCCTCAGCCTCGGCGGTCACCTCAAGGGAAGAAACGGAGTTCTCGCGCATGTACTTTAAGGCCCCCGCTATGTAGGAAATCTGTGTTTCGGCCATGTAGATGATCGATCCTGCGCCCAAGCCGGTGTTCGGTCCAAGCATCACAAAATGATTTGGAAAGCCGCTGACCGTGGTGCACGCGTATGCCTGTCCGCCGTTGCTCCAATGGTCTGCGAGCGAGGCACCGGCATTGCCGTAGATCCGGTGGGAAATCGGAAGGTCGCTTGCCTCGAATCCGGTGCTGAGGATGAGGACATCCAGCTCGTGGCGCTCACCGGCCCGTGTGATGACGGCGTTCCCTTCAATGTGGCTGATTCCGTCCGCTTCCAGGGTGACGTTGGGTCGGCCCAGGGCGGGGTAGTAATCGTTGGATATCAGGATCCGCTTGCAGCCGATTGCGTAGTCCGGGGTGAGCTTTTTGTACAGGACCGGGTCCGCAACCTGGCCTTTGCGGTGGTTGTCGGCAACTTCGGTGATCTGGTCGATGAAAGCAGGGACGCCCCTGCGCTGAGGGAACCGGGCCTCGTTGCCCCAGAAGAGTTCATCCCTGATCGCCTGTGCAGTGTGGGGAAACTTGCGGAACATTCCGCGTTCGGCGTCGGTATAGAAGTAGTCCAAGCGGGGTATGACGTACGGAGCGGAGCGCTGAAAGACTGTCAGGTGAGTAGCAGTTTCCGCGATTTCCGGAACGATTTGGATCGCGGACGCTCCGGACCCGACCACTCCGATGCGTTTGCCCTCCAGCTGGACTTCGTGGTTCCACTGCGCCGAATGGAAGATCTCGCCTGTAAAACCGTCTATTCCCTTGATGTTGGGGAATTTTGGATCCGAAAGGTGGCCGGACGCCGTGATCAGGGACTTACCGGCGAAGGTTCCCCGGGGTGTGGAGACAATCCAGCGTTCCTGGGTCTCATCCCAGCGAGCGTCCAGCACTTCAGCCCCAAAACGGATATGCGGGATGAGTCCTTCTTCCCGGGCCGCAGCCTGCAGATACTGAAGAATTTCGGGCTGGGTGGCGTAGACCCGCGACCAGTCCGGGTTGGGCCGAAAGGAGTACGAATACAGATGCGACTGAATGTCACACGCCGCGCCTGGATAGGTGTTGTCACGCCATGTTCCACCGACATCGGCAGCGCGCTCAAGCATGACGAACGATTTGTTATTCTCACGAACCAGTTGAATGCCCATGCCAAGGCCGGAGAAACCGGTACCGACGATGATCACATCGACGTTGTTTAACGGATCAATGTCGTGGCTGCGGCCGGCTTCGGAAGTTACTGCGGTATCAGGCTTTTTCATCGGTAGTCCTCGTTTCTGTGATTCTGGCTCAGGCGTGGACGGGAGCCAGCACGGCCCCGGCACCATCGGAAGCATGTCCCTGGACGAAATTGTCAATCCGGGTGAAAAGTTCGGCGGGCCGCTCATGGACCACTGCATGGCCGCTGGAAATTTCGACAAAGCGCGAGTCATCAATCGCGCCGAACAGGGCGTGACTGTGCCGAATGGGAGCCATCTGGTCATCGGAGCATCCAATGACCAGCGTCCGTGCCCGGACAGCTGAGAGTTTGGCGGATATGTCCACCGTTCTGTTGAGGCGCATCTTGCGTGCCCGGCTGGGACCGGCCTTAATACCCGCAATGAGCTTTTGGAGCTCGGCCGGCGGACGTGTGGCCACGAAGCGGGAGCTGAAAGCGGTGAGGAGCATGAACTCGGCCAATGCCCCGGATTGCGAATCGTGAAGTTGCTGCCAGACGGAGTTCCTCAGTTTCTGCTGCTCGTCCGTTTTCATCCACCCCGCGACCAGAACAAGATTCCGGACCAGTTCGGGCTGTTCGGCTGCTATTACAGCGGCGACGACGGCCCCAAGGGAATAGCCTACGAAGGTCACCGGCCTGCCCGGTGAAAGCCTGTTGATAACTGCTGACGCCTGCCTGACAAAGTGGTCCAGGGCCAGCGGCCCGGATTGTTCCGGAATTTCATCGACGAAATCGAGTGCGATCACGCGGTGCCGGAACGACAACATAGGCAGCAGGGCCGCGAAGTTGTTTTCCGCGCTTCCTCCTGTCCCGTGGAGCAGGACGATGGGCGCCCCACCGCCGGGCTTCTCGCCCGAGTCGTAATACCTGACCTCGACGCCGTCAGCTCTGACGGTGCCCTCGGTTATGCCCGGATAAAAACTCACGCTGCTTCCTTTCACCACGCGTCGCGGAACTATCTAAAGTTTTGATAGAGCACTCACAATGAAGTGTACTATCATTAGTACCATTGTTGTGGTGCCGCTCACAAGTTAAAAACGGGATCTGCCAAAAGGAGTGTTGTTTCATGAGCGTAGAAAACCAGCTGCGCATGCGAGCGGTTAGTCCCGCCCTCTGGGGCCCGCCCGAGGTTCTCCGCGAAATCGAAGTGGACAGGCCCTCGCCGCAGCCGGGCGAAGTGCTGGTTCGGGTCAAAGCGATTGGGGTGAACCCCACGGATTGGAAGAGCCGCGCTACCGGCGGCAGAAAGCTTTGGAAGAACCCGCCCATCCTGGGGTTTGATGTCTCCGGCGTTGTTGAGGAAGTGGCCGAAGGCTCAGTTCTCTTCCATCCTGGTGACGAGGTCTTCGGGATGCCTTTATTCCCTCAACAGGCCGGCGCCTACGCGGAGTACGTTGCCGGGCCGGCCCGGCAGTTCGCCCGCAAACCCACAGGTTTGGACTATGTCCACGCGGCTGCGCTTCCCTTGGCCGGTCTCACCGCGTGGCAGTCCTTGGTTGATGCAGCCGGAGTGAGGGCCGGCCAGCGCGTCCTCGTCCATGCGGCGGCCGGCGGCGTCGGTCATCTGGCGGTACAGATTGCGAAGGCCTCGGGAGCTTACGTCATCGGCACTGCCCGACAGTCCAAGCACGAGTTCGTACGCGGCCTTGGCGCCGATGAAGTGCTGGACTACACCGAGACCGATGTCGCCGAAAGCCTGGACAAGGTAGACATTGTTATTGATCCGATAGGCGCCGGAACCGGACAGCATTCCATCGGTGCTCTGCGCCCCGGCGGAATTCTCGTTTCTTTGATTCCCCGCAGGCACGGCCCCACAGCTGCAGCGGCTTCCGCTGCCGGCGTCCAATACACCTTGGTGGTCGTCGAACCCGACAGTGAAGGGCTGAAAGCGCTGGCCCGGCTGGTTGAATTGGGAGAGCTCCGCCCCCACGTCTCGGCCGTCCTGCCGTTGTCGGACGCTCGGGTCGCCCACGAAATGGGCGAGACCGGACGCACGACGGGCAAGATTGTCCTGACGCCGTAGCCCTTGGGGGCGCTTACGACAACGAACCCTGCAGTGGGGCCGCCGTCCCTTCCTGCGTCCGGGAAGGACTGCACAGTGTCAAAAGCTGTGCCGCGTCGGCATGATTCTCCAAGGTGAATACGAATTCCGTCAAGGTCGCCATGGCCTCCCACGAAAGTCCGGAGGCCGGCAGGAGATCGCGGGCCAGGTTAAGAACACCACCCCGGTCGTACTCGACTGCACGGGCACGGCCCGAACTGATGCAGCGCCCGTCAAGCAAGCGGATCTGCACTGCTGCCCGATGATCCGCCCGTTGGGCTGGCCTCGTATCCAGGGCTTGTTCAGGCCCAGTCTCAAATTTTACTTTTGCGGCAGCCCTCAGCACGGCCGGATCTCCGTGATCTGCCAGATGGCTGACATCGACACTTCCGTAGACGAGCGCCACCCCCAGGGAGAACTGCATACTCATCATTGCGGCCGTAGGTGTGGACGGACAGCCCGGCGCATCGACTCCCGGGTAGGTCCGGTCACTCTGGGCCAGGGTGACGACGACTTCAACGACATCCGCGGCCATGAAACCGTGGGTTTTTCTGAGCTCTAGAACTCTTTGAACGGCAGCCTGGTTGATCGCGCAAACGGGGAAGGGCTTGAGAATGACTTCGCTGATCGCCCAGCTCCTTAAACCGCCCAGGATCGTCTCCCGGTTCACGCATTCTTCATCTGCAAAGGCCCTGTAAAAACCCGCGGTTCCTTCCAATGCATCGGGTGCGCCCAGCGCTCCGGCCTCTGCGAGCATTGCTGAATTGAATCCGTTCCTGGCGGCTGCAGCTGTCTGATAACGCCATTCGTCCGTTCCGCGTTTCCACATTTGCGTGATGCCTGCTGAGGAGCTGGCCGCTATGGCAAGCGCATTGGCGATTTGCGTCGCTCCTCCCCCGCGCGCTTTTGCGACGGCGCCCGCCCCGGCAAAAGGACCATAGAGTCCCGTGGGTCGGAACCCGCGCCGTGTGGTAGCCGCTACCGAACTACGGCCGATGGCGGCGCCCACTTGGTAGCCTGCGACCATGGCGACAAGGAATGCCCGGCCATCCAAGGATCGGTTCTCCGCTGCGGCCAACAGCGGCGGTATCACGCAACTGCCGAAATGACTTACCGATCCGGGGTGCTCATCGTGCTGGGCGCGTGCTCCCATAAGTAATGAGTTCGTGTAAACGCTCGCCTCGTTCGGACCGCGCAGGGCGTCGGTCAGCCGGGTCGCTGTGGCCGCGCGGGGCGCACCATCTGGCCAGGCCACCCGGTCTTGCCCGGGAACGCTGAGGTTTCGCGCCCCGAGGGCAACAATGAGGTTATGGCAGAGAACAGTCTTGGCCTGTTCGACAACTGTCGGCGGCAATTGCTCGTAGCACAGGCCGTCAAGATAGGCCGCCAGTCCGGCGATGATAGATGGTTTGCCTTCAGCGATCACGGCACAACTCCCTGTATTGACGAAACGGCATCCGAATTGAGGGTCACCGGCCCGAAGGCGGGTCCGCTATTCGGCGGCCACCTTCTCCTGTTTGTCGGCACCAATCCGTGCCGACAGGCGCCGGCGGCGTTTGCCCACAAATCCCAGAATCACGCCAGCGCCAAGTGCTATGAAGATAGTCAGTGATATCGGGTCCGTAACGAAGATGGTGAAACTGCCACCAGAGAGCAGGAGCGACTGCCGCACGGAGCTCTCCAGGATCGGTCCAAGAACGAAGGCAAGCACCAGCGGTCCTGGGTCAAACCCAGTCTTTTTCATGAGCCAACCGATCACGCCGAACACGAGCACCACCCACATGTCGAACACGTCATTGCTGATCGAGAAGACACCCACCATGACAACCAGCAAGGCAAAGGTGACGAGGATGCCGGCACGGATCCGGAGCATCTGGACGAAGAACCCGACCAAGGGAATGTTCAGCGCAAGCAACATCAGGTTGCCGATGAACATGGAGGCAATGACCCCCCAGAAAACCTCAGGGTTATTGGTCATCATCTGCGGCCCGGGCGTAATGCCGTGGACCAGCAAGGCCCCGAACAGCAAGGCAAGAACCACGTTCGAGGGGATTCCAAGCACGAGCAGCGGGATGAACCCGGAAGTCGAGGATGCGTTATTGGCGGTTTCGGGTCCTGCGACTCCTTCGATGGCGCCATGCCCAAATCTGCTGGGATCTTTGGCCCGGCGTTTCTCCATGGCATAGGACGCAAGGGAGGAAAGCACACCGCCGCCACCCGGAAGGATGCCGATGAAGAAGCCAAGTACAGAACCACGTGCTATAGCGCCTGACGAATCCTTAAGATCCTTTCGGGAAGGCCAGATGTTCTTGATCTTTGAGGTGAACGCCTGTACCTTTTCCGTCCGCTCCAAGTTATACAGAATCTCACCAACACCGAACAGACCCATGGAGACGGCCACAAAGTCCAACCCATCGAACAGCGACGTCTGACCGAAAGTGAACCGCGGCTTGCCCGTCACCAAATCCTGGCCGATAGCTGAAAGCAGGAGCCCCACCGCGGCCATACACAGCGCCTTGATCGTGGATCCTGTGCCCAGGGAGGTCACGAGGAAGAGCCCGAGTACCATGAGCGCCACGAAAGCCGGAGGGCCGAAAGCAAGCGCCGCATCGGCAAGCACGGGAGCCAGCAAAACCAAGCCGATGACGGACACGGTTCCGCCGACGAACGAACCAATCGCGGAGATTCCGAGAGCCGGCCCTGCACGCCCTTGCCTGGCCATCTGATAACCGTCAAAGGTCGTCACTACGGAAGCGGCTTCACCCGGCAGCCTCAGCAGCACCGAAGTGATTGTTCCCCCGTACATGGAACCGTAATAGATACCGGCCAGCAGGATGACGGCAGCAGTCGGGTCAAGGGTGAGCGTCACGGGCAGAAGAAGCGCGATCGTGGCAGTCGGCCCCAGCCCGGGCAGGACGCCGATGGCAGTACCCACAACCACGCCGATGAACACGTACAACAGGTTCATGGGGTCAAATGCCACCGAGAACCCCAGGGCAAGATTGTTCAACGCGTCCATATCAGACTCCCAAAGCCGAGAAAAGTGTAACGACGATGTCCTTCGGGAAAGGAACGCCCAACGCCACTACGAAAAGAAAATGCATGACCACCGCTCCGGCGACGGCGAGCGGCACTGCCAGCCGCCATGGTTCCTCGCCAAAGGTCTTCAGCCACAGCACGAGCATCAGGAACGCCGGGATGAGAAACCCGATCATCTGGAAAAGTACGATGAATAGTCCCAGGCTTGCCAAACCCGCGGCAATTCCCAGGGCGCGGCGATTCCACTGCTCGCATTCCGACGGGTCCTGGACAAAGAAGAGAACGGCGGCGGTTAGCGTCAGAAACGCTCCGACGATGAAGGGCCATAAACCGGCTCCCGGCTGATTCAGCTGCCCCAGTGACAGCTGGTATGCACCAATCATGGCGGCCACACCGACCAACAGTAAGATGATCGGAATGACACGAGGCCATTGTGAACGGGCCCGATTTGTGAACACCGTGACCTCCTGTGGTGCTTTGCTCCCTGTCGTGGAAGTCATGATGCTCTGCATCCCCTTTTTGCGACTTACTTCTTCAGCATGGTCTTGTAAACCGTGGCACCCTCGTCGAGGATCCCCTTGAGAGTCTCGGCGTCATCAAACTTCTCCGGGACAAAGCGTTCCCCGATGATCTCGACCGTCTTCGAGTCCTTGAGGCACGTCTCCAAGCTCCCGGCAAGCTTAGAGGTTGCTTCCTCCGGCAGCCCGGCAGGGCCGGCCAGTGCGTAGGTGGTGACAGCCAGGGTCAGGTCAGGGTAGCTGAGCTCGACGAGGGTGGGAGTGTCCGGCAGGTGCTTCTGCCGCTCTTCAGAGGAGACAGCAAGCGCCTTAAACGAACCGTCCTCGATCCGGTCAGAGACTTCGGGAGCATCGTTGATGAACGCCGCGTCCGCGTGGCCGCCCAACAGTGCTGTCGTCGCCCCCGCGCTGCCATCGAAGGGCACCACCGTGATGTCCACTCCGTACTGTTCCTCGAGCCGCTGCAGCTCTATGGCCTGGGGTGTGGACGCGCCGGATACACCGATGTTGAGCTTGCCGGGATTAGCCTTGGCTGCAGCGATGAACGCCTCGGCGTCCTTGTAGGGCGAGTCCTTCCCGACCACCAGATTCATCGGTACATGGGAAATGACTCCGATCGGGGTGATGTCGTCCTTCGAATAATCGAGACCGTTGACCAGCGGCGTCAGGACAGTCATTCCCGTCGACACAATCGCCACTGTATGTCCGTCAGCTTTCGAGCTGATCAGCTTCTGCATTCCCAGCGCCCCGGAACCGCCCGCTACGTTCTCAGCGACCACTGACTGCCCAAGCTCCTTGCCCAGACACGGAGCAAGAGCGCGGGCCGTAACATCGGTCGGTCCTCCGGCGGCGTAGGGAATGATGAAGCGGATCTTCTCGCTCGGGTACCCGCCGCCCGATTGGGCGCCAGCAGTATTGCCGCAGCCTACGACTGCAACCGACATAATTCCAACGCTGGCAAGTACACCAGCTGTGCGGGCGATTTTCTTATTCATGAGGTCTCCAGTCGCGGTGTGAGCTTCGTTGCTTACTCGTCAGCTAATAGAAGTGCACTATCAAAACTTCAGTTTCACTGAGGTTAGGGGAAAGATTAGATGTAAGTCAAGTCACATCTATGCATATGTAGTGTGTGCGAATTGGCAACCTGGAACTTCCTCTCCTACCGGAAAGTGGCGGAAGGCGTGACTCAGGTGCACCACCATTGCCATCTCGACTGCCCTCTGCTTAACTGGATCTCTGAATCGGACCACACTCTCAGGATGTCGAAATCCGAGGGAACCGTGTTTTGGGCTCATCATCGAAGTCAGGACGGAATATATGAAAGAACGTGTACTGGTCACGGGCGGAGCGGCTGGAATCGGGGCAGCGATCGTTGACCGCTGCCTCAAGGAGGGCTACGAACCTGTCGTCATTGACCGGGTGGGCTCCGGTTTTAGAGCCGATTTATCGGACAGCGAGGCCACCGCCGTGGCACTGCAGCAGGCCTTGGCGGACGGGCCGATCCATCGGCTCGTCAACAACGTCGGCATGATTAGAGTCGCTTCCATCGAAACTGTCAGCACGGAGGACCTGGAACTTACGTGGTCAGTCAACGTGCGCTCAGCCATTCAGTGCCTGCAGGCTGTTCTTCCGGCTATGAAGGAACGCGGGTTCGGACGCGTGGTCAATATTTCTTCCCGGGCGGCCCTGGGGAAGGAAGGCAGAACAGCATACGCCTCGTCGAAGGCGGCCTTGCTGGGGCTATCCAGAACCTGGGCGCTGGAACTAGGCAAACACGGCGTAACCGTCAACGCAATCGGCCCGGGACCAATCCGGACAGCGATGTTCGATGCGGCAAACCCGCCGGACGCGCCCGGTACGCGCGCGATCATCGATTCCATCCCGGTGCAGCGGATGGGGGAGCCCGAAGACATCGCCAACAGCGTGCTTCATTTCCTCGACGATCGATCCGGTTTTGTCACTGGGCAGACACTGTATGTGTGCGGGGGCAAGACGGTGGGCAGTGCGGGAATCTGACGTCCCTGTCCCAAGCTCAAAATCCAACAACAACGATCTGCATGCCGGAATCCGGCCAGCAGGCACCTACTGGAGGTTTCAATGAGGGCAGTGCGCGCAAGTAGACCGGGAGGTCCGGAAGTACTTGAAGTTGACGAGGTCCCCATTCCTGTTCCTGCGCCGGGCGAAGTGCTCATCGACGTGGCCGCCGCCGGGCTCAACCGGGCAGACGCACTGCAACGCCAAGGCAACTACAAGCTCCCTGCCGGTGCCAGCGATATCCTCGGCCTGGAAGTGTCCGGCACGATCTCAGCTCTCGGGGACGGAGTGACACAGTTTTCAGCGGGCGATGAAGTTGTAGCACTGCTCATCGGTGGCGGCTATGCGGAGCACGTCGCAGTTCCTGCGGGCCAGGTGCTGAAAGCGCCGAGCGGCATTGACCTTGTGAGCGCTGCGGCCCTGCCAGAAACAATGGCTACCGTATATTCCAACCTCTTTATGTCGGCTCGGCTTGTTCGTGGTGAGACAGTACTGATCCATGGCGGAGCAGGCGGCATAGGAACCACTGCCATCCAGCTGGTGAAGGCATTCGGAGGCAACGTAGCCGTCACGGCCGGATCGCAGGAAAAGCTGGACGCGGCCGCGGACCTGGGCGCCGACATCCTGATCAACTACAAAGACCAGGATTTTGTGGCCGAAATCAAAAAAGCTACGGCCGGACGGGGAGCCGACGTCATTCTCGACGTGGTCGGTGCAAAGTACCTGTCCCGCAATATCGATGCCCTAAACTTTTCCGGCCGACTTGTCATCATCGGGCTGCAAGGCGGAAACAAGACCGAATTCGACATCCGCTTACTGATGACCAAGCGTGCCAGCGTGATCGGCACGCTGCTGCGACCGAGGCCAGTGGAAGAGAAGACGGCCATCATGGCGGCTTTGGCCAAGCACGTCTGGCCGCTGGTGGCTGCAGGTACGGTGAAAGTGCCCGTGAACAAGACCTTTCCCCTCACGGCGGTGACCGCCGCCCACAGCTACTTCGACTCGGGCACCCATATCGGCAAAGTCCTGCTTACGGTCTAGCGGTACCAGACGGCCGCGGGAACACGTTTGGCGTCCAAACTCTGCGACCCGGCCGGGCGAGGTGAACATTGGCCCCGCCTCCATGATCACCGGCCACCCCCTGGCCATCGACGGAGACTACACCATCATCCGCTAAACCGGTCCGGTCTATCCGATCTGCCCCGGACCGTCTTTCCTAGGAGGATCTTCATGACAAGCATCGACACCATCACAACCGCGGCCGTTGTCGGCTCGGGCTACATGGGCGGGGGAATTGCCCAAGTTCTGGCGATGCACGGCTACAAAGTCGCGCTGGGTGACGTCGACGGCGCGACGGCCGAACGCGCACGCTTCAGGCTCGTTGAACAGGCTCGGGGGTTCGAGGCCCGCGGGTTGTTTCCGGAAGGGGCCTCCGAGGTCATCGAAGGAAACCTCACCGCTGCGGGCAGCATAGAAGAAGCCGTGGCCGCGGCGGACTACATCGCCGAAGCGGTTCCCGAAGAACCCGCATTGAAGGCCGGTATCCTCCGCAGGATCTCGGCCGCCGCACCGCCCACGGCGGTCATCGCCTCTAACACCTCCGCCATCCCCATCGAAGAACTTGCCCTATCGGTGGTCGGTCCGGAGCGGTTCCTCGGCGTCCACTGGATGAATCCTGCCCCCTTCATCCCGGGGGTTGAACTCATACCCGGCCCGCACACCGCCCCCGGTGTCGTTGACCTCGCCGAGGAGCTCGTTCGTGGCCTGGGCAAGACACCGGCCCGGGTGGCAGACACGCCAGGATTCGTCGCCAACCGGCTCCAGTTCG
This sequence comes from Pseudarthrobacter sp. RHLT3-21, assembly GCF_059383495.1. Taxonomy (NCBI): domain Bacteria; kingdom Bacillati; phylum Actinomycetota; class Actinomycetes; order Micrococcales; family Micrococcaceae; genus Pseudarthrobacter; species Pseudarthrobacter sp. RHLT3-21. The sequence continues at coordinate 34,106 of NZ_JBWZCI010000027.1, read as the reverse complement.
CCCTCTACAAGGAAGCAGTCCGGATCGTTGATGACGGCGTCGCCACACCCGAGCAGATCGACTCCGTTGTGAGCAACACGTTCGGATTCCGCCTCGCGCTCTTCGGACCCTTCGCCATCGGAGATATGGCCGGACTCGACGTTTACGAATCCGCGTACCGCACCCTCGAAAAAGCGTACGGCGATCGTTTCTCCGCCCCGGAGGCGCTTTCAGCGACGGTCAAGGGCGGAAACCTAGGGCTGAAAAGGGGTCGCGGTTTCCTAGACATCGACACCGCAGACCAGGCAGCCCTCCTGGCCTACCGAGACAACGCCTATGCACGCTTGTCGCAGCTCCGTGCAGACCTCGGCGAGGCCCCCGGGCTCTAACCAGCTCTGGGACAACCGCCAAACCACCACCACGATCCTTATGGAAGATCCGGCGGAACTACCGGAAAGAGCGGTTCTCCCCCGCTGACATCAAATTTGCGGCGCGTAGGACCTCCCGCCTGGTCCCGCGTCTTCCGCTGGCGCCCGGGCTTGCCCCGGCAGTCGCGGCAGGCCTGCTGGATGCACGGCTTAGTGCAACGGAGCAAGACAAGGAACTTGTCGCCCGCTGAGTCCGAAGTCCCGCAGAGGCCTTGGATCAGACTTCTGCGGGACATGGTCAGTTGGACGACGAGCGCCTTGTAGCTATGGGTCGGGGAGGCCCCTTCTAGTTGCCAAGCAACTACTGGTACGCGTGCATATTCGATTTCGAACTGTTCGTGGCTGTGGAACAGCGCTGTAGGACCATGCCTGCCTAAAGTTAGGCGAGGTCGAACACGGCCTCTTCTATAGCCGGACCCGGACCCGGAAAGTCCGGAGAACCCAGGGCATGGGCCAAGAGTTTCGTCCAGTTGGGGCATGCCCCATCTGGGCGTCAGGAATGAACCACCTCTCACGTCAGGCTGGGGTTGCCTTACCGTAAGTTGACGCCCGCCGCCAGATGTCTTGGAGCTCAACCTGACACTGGACAGAGGCGCTGTTATCAGCGACTACACAGATTTAATCGGAACTTCGTGGGTGATTAACTCACGAGTGAGAGTGCCGGAGGTCCCGACGGCGGTGTCCAAGTTTCCGCTCAGCTGACGGACGATGCGTTCCAGGAACGCCGGGGCCAGCGGGGCGGCCCCGCACCCTTCGTTCTCAATCGCACGGCGCACCAGCTCGGCGGGGGACCTGCTCTCTGTCTGGTCAAGGATCAGGGAGCGGGGGCAGCCGGCCATGGTCCATTCAGCCGGCACGTCGGTGTAGGGCAGGCTGACCTGGTACACACAATGGCTGCTTACGCGTGATCCGAGCTGGTTCTCGAGCCAGTTCTTGAGCGCGTGGAGTGAGCTTGGCGACTGCGCCACGGGGCTCTGAATCTTGCGCTTATTGGCTCGGTCCGACTGGTACCACTGTCCATCCGCGACGGTGACCTGACCGCCTTTGACCTCGATGGCCGCCATGCCCACCCCGGGCCAGAGGACCAACAGGTCAATCTCGTATTCGTTCCGGCCGTCGCGGACATGGACGGAGTGGGCAAGGACGACGTCGTCCGGGAGGCTTTTCCTCAGCGCGTCCCAGACCGCCTTCTCCGCGAGCTGTCCGTCGCCGAATTTCGGTTCCTCCGGTATGCACCTCATGGCTGCCCCCAAAACTAGTTCGCTTGAGTCTACGATGACGGACAGAATAAATCGGAAATATCATTCCGACTCGGCCCATACCAGCCTCAGGACCCGGCAAGCCAAGACAATTCGGAAATATTGTGCGGATTCGTAATGTCTAGGGGACAATAGGCGGTGAAAGCAGTCAAATGAGCACTATTTTTCAGAAAGGTGGCGCTATGGAGGACATCGCGGCCATAGGCGCCAGCATACAGCGCGCCCGCAAGGAGGCCGGTGTTACCCAAGGGACGCTGGCGGACCTGATCGGTACGTCCTCCCGGACCATCCACGCCATCGAAACCGCGACCGGTAATCCTTCGCTGGTAACGGTCGCCGCCGCGGCCAACGCTGTGGGGCTGCACCTTAGGGCCACTGGTGACTGAGGACCTGGGGCGCCTGAAATTTGTCCGCAGCGCGGACGTGTACAAGGCGGGCGTCCTGGCCGGTAATCTGAACCGGACCGGCCGCGGCAGTGTTGTCTTTTCCTATAGGCCCGACTACCCCGCCTCGGGCGGCCGGACTGTCGCCACCACCCTGCCCGTCACCGCGGAGCCGGTGGAAGCCCCCAGTGGTGCACTGCCCTGCTTCTTCTCTGGCCTCCTGCCCGAAGGCCACCGCCTTACCGTGCTTAAGGACGCCGTGAAGACGAGCCTGGGCGATGAACTGAGCCTTCTTCTGGCCGTCGGCGCCGACGTTCCCGGCGACGTTCAGATCGTACCCACTGGGGAATTTCCTGTGGAGCCCCGGCCGCTGGCGGACACGTCGCACCCGGAGGATCTGGACTTTGCCTCCCTGGCTGAAGCGGTAGATCCGCACGGGCTGCCGGGGGTCCAATCCAAGGCCAGCGCGTCGATGTTGACGACGCCGCTCGCCCTGGCCAACCGCCGGTACCTGCTCAAACTGGATCCGCCTCAGCACCGGCACTTGGTCCTCAACGAAGCAGCCCACCTCACTGGGGCAAAAGCCCTGAAAATCCCGGTTGCCAAGCACAGTGTTGTCACCGACCGGAACGGCCTGCCCGGCCTGCTTGTTGAGCGGTTCGACCGCACCCAGGGCGACGGGCTGCTGCGTCTGGCCCTGGAGGATGCCGCGCAGGTCCTAAACCTCCCTCCGGCATCAAAATATGCTGTGAGCTCGGAGGAAGTAGCGCTGGCACTGGCCGGGCTGTGCAAAGCTAAAGTCATCGCCGTAAGGAACCTCTACCTGCAGTTCGTCTTCGCATGGCTGACCGGCAACGGCGACCTGCATGCCAAGAACGCGTCGGTCCTGGAGGGCCGGCATGGCGGCTGGGTAGTGGCACCGGTCTACGACATCCCGTGCACGCTGCTTTATGGTGACGACACCATGGCTCTGACTGTCGCCGGCCGGGTGAAGAACCTCAAGGCCAGGCATTGGCAGGAATTCGCCGCCAGCATCGGGCTGCGGGAAAGAGCGGCCACAGCCGCCAACAAAATAGCCCTGACGGCAGCCGCCGCCATCGACCTGGACACTCTGCCCTTCACCGGATCGCCGCTGAACGGGGCGCTGCGGGAACTGCGGTTCCGCCGCGCCGAGCTGATCCCGAGCGTCGAGTAGCAGGAAGAGCCTACGACGGCGGCACCTTGCTTGGCTGCCGCCGTTCGCGTTCAGGCGGCCAGGTCCATATTTCCCTGGTCGACGAGGCCGGCCGCCATGCGCAGAGTGTCATCTGCCGGGAGATTGGCCTCCTTGTGCCTGCGGGCCATGACCGCCAGCCGGTCAGCGAGAATGTTCAGCTGGTGATCCGCGTGGCCTTTGACCCAGAGGAACTCGACGTCGGCGAATGCAACCAGCGTCTGGATCCGCTGTACTTCCTCGCGGCAGGCAAACGTCGGTTGTCCGCGATGGCAGCCGCTGTCGTCGAGCATCCTGACGGCCGTGAGGTTGTCGGAGGACACGGTGACGGCGCAGCGTCCGTCCAAGACGCCCGTGTACGCGTTCTTGGCAGCACCGAGGGCCAGCCGGATCGCCCGCAGCTCGCTTTCCAGAATGCTTCCGCCGCTCACGGCCTTCAGGCCTGGACGAAGCGGCAGCCCCTTTCCGAAATCCAACACCCAGCCGTGCCCTGCCCACGGCGTACGGTGCCCGATCGAGGCGTCTGTGGCAATCTCCAGCCGGCAAAACAGTCCACTAAGTCTCTCGGCGACGGCCTTTTCTGTGGCCACCACCCCCGCCGCCGGAGGATAGGAAAAATCAACAGGAAGCCCAAGCGCCAGCAACCGTTCGCCCGCAGCATCCAGGCCGGAAAAGACGGGTTCGTCCCGGCCTGGAGCCAATTCGGATACGGCGTGAACGGCCTCGGCGTAGGCTTTGCCCCAGTGCGGTCCTGCTGCGGCCTCGGTGATCCAGCCGGATCGTACTCCGAGCACGGTTGCTTCAACCGTTCGTGCCACGGCCCACAGAACGAGGCCCCGCCGGTGCACGACGAGAACGGTGAGCCCTGAACGCTTTGCGACAGCTTCTGCGGCCGAAAGGGCTCGGCGTAGCGGCGGGGCGGGGAACGGCATTTGGACCTCCTTGCAGCGGAATAACGGTTGCTGGGAAGGCTACGCGCGACCACTGACATTTTGTGGCAGGGTTCCTGGGCTTAGGCCGGTGTCCCGTCGTGGACTGTCACGCTGGACAGTTCGATGAGGCCGTCGGCGCACTTCCAATAATGGAGGCGCCGTGCCGCCGCAACATTCTGTTAGATGGAGAGTCTCCAACAGACGTCCTGGCCGTTGTTGCGGGTCATGACCGCGGATCCTCCGGAAGCATTAGTGCGGAATTGGTGGGCTTCCCGGGCGCTGAGCTTTGCTGGATCGTTCACCAGGAGGTCAACGACGGCTTTGAAGGCTTTCTTCTGCTTTTCCTTGGGTTGCGCGCTGAGGCTCTGGAGAAAGTCCTCTCCGATCCGGTAGCGTCGCAGCGGCAGCCGGTGCAGGAAGCCGAAGTTTTGTTCCGGGTCCAGGAACACACGTTCAGGGGTTGCCTCCTCCTTGCGGACACCGCGCAACTTCTTCCTCAAATCGGAGAGCTGCTTGTTTGCGGCGGCCAGGTCACGGAGAAGACGGCGGGTCCACCTCGATGATTTCGCCTTCGCCGAGCAGATCGGCGCCCTTGGGTGCCATCTCAAACCGGGACCCCGGCGTCCAGTCCGACTTGATGTTCATGCCGAACTGGTACTTGCCGCGGATCTCGCTGTCCGTGATGGCTTCCCAGAGCCGTTCCGGGGTGGTTTTGATGTAGATTTCGAAGATCTTTTCCATGGGACTTTCCAATCTGGTTTGAGGTCGCTGAGGGCAGCGGCCCATGGTTGTGCGTATTTGCTGACCCAGCGGTCGTGGACCAGGCGGATGGGCACCGGATTAAGGAAATGCAGTTTCTCCCGGCCCCGGCGGCGGGTGACCACCAGGCCGGCTTCCTCCAGTTGCTTGAGGTGCTTCATGACCCCGTAGCGGGTCATGTCGAAGCGTGCCTCGAGGGCGTGAAGAGTCTGCCCGTCTTCCCGGACGAGCTCGTCGAGGAGGTCTCTGCGGGTGGGGTCGGCCAAGGCCTTGAATACGGCGTCCACGCTTCTTACATCAGCTGCCGCAACACTGCCCGGCAGAATCTGGCGATGACCGCCCCGATAATCCAGGGGCTCGGACCCTCGCAAAAGCTGGGATGACCGCCCCGGTGCTTCAGAGCGTCCCGTTGCCCGGAAGCGATGCGCCCGCTGACTTTGTGGTCGCGTTTGTCCTCCCCGGAGGCTTGACTGCCGAAACGGCGCCGGTCCCAGCGGACCCCGAGGTCAGGATCCGGGCGGTACCGGGCTCCGCTGGCCGCGGCTGTCCGCTTCTCGGGCAGCGGCTCCGAAACAGCCTTTGCGCGCCGAAACGACGGGTTGCAGGCTGCTCTGACCCTGGCCGGTCTCACGGCTGCGGGGCCGCCGCGGTTTGCCCGCTTCGATCCGCCCTTCAAGCCGTGGTTCCTGCGCCACAACGAGGTCGTACAAGTCGTGGAGGAGCCTCTCGCTGCTCCCGGAACGCCCGGAGTCTGACGGCGAAATACCACCGCTCGTCGTGAATTTCCTACCGCCTGGCGCACTAATCGTACGTTTGCTTATGTTCTGCACCATGATTGCCGGAGGCAGTGGCCCCACATAGGGTCATTCGCCTCAAGATCGTTGGACACCGATGTCTTCGACAAGCAATGGGAGCAATATGGGCTGGCTGGACCGTGAACGAACTGTTGCCCCGCCGGGATTCAACCGGTGGCTGGTGCCGCCCGCGGCGCTCGCCGTCCACCTCTGCATCGGCCAGGCTTACGCCACGAGTGTGTACAAGACGGCACTGGTCAAGCATTTCGGGGCCAGCCTGACCGAAATCGGCGTGATCTTCTCGATCGCCATCGTGATGCTGGGTCTCTCGGCTGCCATCATGGGCACGTGGGTGGACAAGAACGGTCCGCGCAAGGCGATGTTCACCTCGGCCATGTTCTGGGCCAGTGGCTTCCTGATTGGCTCGCTCGGCATTTTCACAAACCAGCTGTGGCTCGTCTACCTCGGCTACGGCTTCGTCGGCGGCATCGGCCTGGGCATCGGCTACATCTCGCCCGTGTCCACCCTGATCAAATGGTTCCCGGACCGGCCCGGCCTCGCTACCGGCATGGCCATCATGGGTTTCGGCGGCGGCGCGCTGATCGCCAGCCCGGTGTCCCAGGCCCTGCTCAAAATGTACGATCCCGACTCCGGCGCCCCGGGCTGGGTGGCCAGCGGCGACGCCGTGGGCAAGCTCTTCGTGACCCTCGCCGTCGTCTACCTCGCATACATGCTCTTCGGCGCCTTCACCATCAGGGTCCCGGCAGAAGGCTGGCGGCCTGCAGGTTTCGATCCCGCCAAGGTCAAAGCCGCCACGCTGGTCACCAATGAGAACGTCTCCGCCAAGAACGCCATCAAGACTAGGCAGTTCTGGCTGGTGTGGGTTGCGCTCTTCTGCAACGTCACCGCCGGCATCGGCATCCTGGAACAGGCCGCGCCCATGATCCAGGACTTCTTCAGGGGGTCCGACGGCGTGTCCCTGGTCAGTGCCGGCGTCGCCGCCGGGTTCGTGGGGCTGCTCTCCATCGGCAACATGGCGGGCCGCTTCGCGTGGTCCGCCACCTCCGACGTCACCGGCCGCAAGCGGATCTACATGGTGTACCTCGGCGTTGGCGCTGTGCTCTACACGGTGCTGGCGCTGGCCGGTTCCACCACCACCGTCCTCTACGTGGCGCTCGCCTTCGTCATCATTTCCTTCTACGGAGGCGGCTTCGCCACCGTTCCCGCCTACCTGCGGGACCTCTTCGGGACCTTCCAGGTGGGGGCTATCCACGGCCGGCTGCTGACCGCGTGGTCTGCCGCAGGAGTCGCGGGGCCGCTGATTGTCAACGCGTTCCTGGACGCACAGGGCAAACCGGGCCAGCTGAACGCCGCCTCCTACCAGCCCGCGCTGCTGACCATGGTGGCGCTGCTGGTGATCGGGTTTGTGGCCAACCTGCTGGTCAAACCTGTCGACGCACGATTTCACGAACCCCGCCCCGACGCGCAGCCGGCACGAACGAGTCATGGAGGCCTGAAATGAGCACAGCACACAACCCTGGCGCACAGGCGCCCGTCAAAGCGTCCACCGGCAGGCTGGCCGTGGCCTGGGCCCTCGTGGGGGTGCCGCTGGCCTACGGTGTCTATGAAACCCTGACCCGCGTGGCGGCACTGTTCGGGTGAGCGCAGGGGTGAATGAGCGCTGAGTGAACCGGGACATGAGGCCGTGCCGCAAGCTACTCGCCGGATGCCTGCGACTGTAATGACCCTTGAGCCGCCGGCCGCCTCCACAGCGCCACCGGGAGGACCGCGACCCACAGCAAAAACGCCCCGATGCTGATTCTCGCGCCGATGCCCGGCACCAGGTTCGGTCCCGGTGCCGCCTTGGCTCGCCGGAAATGCGCCAATGTTGCCGCCCTACCGGCGGAGGACCCGCCGTCGGGCATTCACGACGGCGGCACCCGTGGTGGGTGCCACCGGTCACCTTAGGTGTACATGAGCGAGCCGGGGTGGTGAGCTTTCGCCAGTTTCCAGCCGCGTCTTCAGGTCCCCCTCGGGGAACTCGAGACGAGTCCGGAACGCCTTGTGCCCGACATAAGCGCGCAGGGTGGCAATGCCGTATGCCAACGGCCCGATATGCCGCGTCAGGCGGGGGCTGAGAGCTTCGGTAACAGCCACCGACAGGCCCACGGACGCGACGTTGAGGAATGGCTCACCGTTGGCCCGGCCGAGGTCGATGTCCACCACCTTCCCGTCTGCGACGGTAGCGCACGCCTCGGCCAGATTATTCGGTATCTCCAGCCTGCGGGCGAAGTCATTGGCGGTGCCCAGCGGAAGAACGCCGAGCATAACGTCGGTGCCGGCAATTCGACCGGCGGCGCAGGTCACCGTCCCGTCGCCGCCACCGACAACGATCAGGTCGTGCCCGTCCGCAACCACCCGATCAAGCGTTTCGACGAGCTCTGCCCCCGACCGCACGTGGTGCACGGCGGAGATCGGGACGCCTGCCTCCTGCATCGTGTCCACCGCAAGTTCGTGTGCCGCCCCTCGGCGTGATCCGGCGTTGATGACAACGGCGGCAGAGCGGGCGTCCCGGGCAGCCTACATGTGGGACATGTTAGGTCGTTGACCCGTGAATTCCCCTAGCCCGAGTGGGTGTGGGATCGAGTGCAGTCCCGGCCTCCCTGCCCATGACCCTGGCGGCCGAAGCGCAGTCCCTCGAAGCGGGGGACCGGGTCCTCTGCAGGGGCGTCGGATCCGGACTCAACCCATGATGGAAATGGTTTGGTAGCCGCCAAAAGGCCCGGCGTGGACCCGGAATGGTCGCGCAAGATCGATGTGGTGTCCACTTCAGGCGCCGATGCGCCGGTCACAGTGCGCCGCTGGCACCTGCTGGACAATGGTGCGCAGCTATCCCGCCTCGGCCTGGCTCCCGCCGGAACGCTGGTGTGCGGCCGCCGGCGCCGTTCGTGGAAGCCCCGGTAAGGCGTTAACCGCCAATCTCGGTGTCGGGGCGGTTGTCCTCAAGCCACTTGGCTATCCGCTGCCCCCGTTTCGCGATGAACTTCAGAGTGGCCTCCCGGTACGTCACGTATTCATCGGTTGTGGTCGGTGTCCCGGGACGCTTGAAGTTGTCGAACGGCAGGTAGAACCGAACCTCGTCGTAGTCGGGAGTCACGAGGTCTTGTAGGTGGAAGAAGTCCACGAACTCCGTGAACCCTTCGAAGAGCGCGAAGAAGTCCGCGTAGGCGTTGATGACATCGGCGAGGGGGCTCTCTGGTTCTCCTGCGTAGTGACGCCGGATGCACTCAAGGGTGAGGTCCATGCGGTCAGCGATCAGCGACCTGAGCCCTCGTGCCGTGTTCATGGTGGGCCGGTCCTTCGACCTGACGGGCCAAATCATCGAACTGCCGATCGTGTACGGCGGGTTGAGGTAGCGGGCCCGCTGCTCCTCGTTGAGAGCGGCGATGGCGTCGACCAGAGGCCTCGGACGTAGCCAGTTGGTGTAGGAGTTCGTGATGGTGTCGCTGCCGTACCAATGCCTCGCTCCGGAGGTGTCCGTGAAGATGAGGTAGCCGTCCCGACGAGCCGGTGGCGCTTTCGGGGCGAAAACGACGCCGGAACGCAGTTTCTGGGTCCACAGCAGCTCATGGAGCGACCGGAGCTTCGGACTGTCCCTGTCCGCGTCGGGCCTGGTCCTCGCAGGCTTGTCGGTCTTGTAGTCGAATGAAGTATCGAAGACCCGCACTTCGGGGGAGTGTGGCTGCCACCCCCGGACTTCGTCAAGCACACGGATGGGTTCTCGCGTGCGATAGGACCGGGCGGCGTTGCCGGGAAACTTCTTGTCGCTCAGGTTCGAATCGTCCTCGAAGGGGCCGGTGGGTTCCACCCGGTAGATCCTGCCTAATCCCTCGCCCGCGCTGAGTTCAGCGCCCCACCTGGCCGCATCGAGGGTAGGGGTGAAGTAGATATGGTTGGTCGCCTTCCGTCCCCCGAAGTTGGAGGCGTAGCCGGGGACTAGCAGGTTCCCGGCTTGCAGGTTTGCCTTGGTGCCGTGGTAGAACGGCCCTGGATCATTGGGACCGGCCATTGCCTTCCGCATGACCATGTTCACTCATCGTTTTCCCCCATTAGTCTGTGCAGCTAATGCCGTGATGCTAGTTCTTCATGGGATTGAAAGATTCGTTCTTGAGGCAATTTTGCGCTGATCTTTCGCCCACCCCGTTCTGGTCGGCCGCCCGGAACGGTGAACCAACGGCGTAGTCTGCAAGGCCCCGCGGCCGCCAGGGTCAGCCCGCCACCGCCGCCTTCGCGGCCTGCGAGGCCTCCATCCACTCGCTCAGCCAAGGGGCCCGCACGCTCGACGTGATCCGGCAGTCGGCCACGAAGGTTCCCTTGGCACCGGCGTCGATCCAGTCCTTGAGCGCGGAAAGGTCCGCCAGCGAGCGGATGATTGCCGACGTGGCACCGAGCGCGCGGGCGATGCCGCTGAAGTCCACCTCGGGGATCAGCATCGGCTTTTCGGTCAGGCCTTGGGAGCCGTACTGATGGATTTCGGCTCCGTAGGCGGCATCGTTGTAGATCACGACGACGGCGCTGCTCGCCGCCCCAATCAGCGATTCGAGGTCGGACAGGCCCATCAGGAAACCGCCGTCACCGGAGGCCAGCACCAGGGTGCGGCCGTCCTCCACTGCGCGGGCTGCCCCGACGGCGCTGGCAAGGCCCAGCCCGATGGCCTGGTAGGCGGTCCCCACCATGACCAGGTCCTGCGGCCTCGGGATGCGCCAGTACATGGGTGCCCAGCCGACGAAGTGCCCTCCGTCCTGGACCACCGTGCGGCGCTCCGGCAGCACCGCATCCAGTGCCGTGGCAAGCGAGCGCGGGTCCAGCCGTCCGTCCGGCGTCTCGGCTGAGCCTGGATGGTGGGCCGGTCCTTCGGCCAGGCGCTTGCGGGCTTCCGCGCGCCAGGGTTCTGCGCGGCTGGGGCTCGGCGAGGCCGGGCCATCCAGCATCCTCAGGATGTGTCCCGCAGCAGACTTCACGTCCGCGCTGACGAAGGTATCCACCCGGGGGTGTGTCGGCTGCAGGGCGGCATCGATCTGGATGACGGTGCTGTCCGGGCCGAGCAGGTGCCCGAACCGCATGGTGAAGGGGCTCAGGCTTGCCCCGGCCACGAGGACCACATCAGCCTCACCCATGAGCCCGGCCGCGGTGTCCGTGCCGAAGCCGCCCGCGACGCCGAGATACCCCTCGCCCTGGAGGAGGTTGAGCGCCAGGGCGGTTCCGGCGGTCAGCGCGCCGAGGCGGTCGGCGAGCTCCCGGAGCTCCGGGCCGGCTCCGGCGAGATGCGCACCGCGGCCGGCGAGGATCAGCGGCCGCTTCGCCCCGGCGAGCAGGCGGGCTACCTGCCCGAGGCGGCCGTCGACGTCGTCAATCACCGCCGCTGCCAGCGGCTCGGGAAGCTCTTCGTCCGCAGCCTCGAGTGCCGCGAGGTCGTAGGGAATGGCAATGACGACGGCGGTGCGCTTGGTCAGTGCGTACTCCACCGCCTGCTGCGTGATGGAGCCCGCGGCTTCGCGGGTGACGGTGAAGGTCGCCGCGCCGAGGGCTGCGGCGATTGCCGCCTGGTCCACGTCCCAGGGCCGGGCGCCACTGCTGGGAGCGTCCCCGGTGACCAGCACCACGGGGATTTGCGCCTGGACCGCCTCTGCGAGGGCGGTGAGTGCATTGGTGTAGCCGGGGCCGTAGGTGGTGGTGCCCGCGGCGAGACGTCCTGAGGTCCGGTAGTAGGCGTCGGCCGCGGCGATGGCGGCGCCTTCATGGCGGACGGGGGAGAAGCGGAGGCCCAGCTTTTCCGCGGCGTCCAGGAAGTAGACGTTTCCGTTGCCCATCACGCCGAAGACATCGCTGAGATAGCTGCTGAGAACCTGCGCCACGCGGCCGGAGACGGTAAGTGAAGTCATGCAGGAATCTTCTGCTCTGGCTCCAGGATAGGCAAGAGAGCCAAGTGTGGGTGGGATATTTGGCAGGGAAATGCAGTCACAAATGAAAATTTGCCCACTTGTGGCGTGCGTCACCTGTGTTTACTTGGAAGGGCGGGATTCCTGCTCCGATAGCCGGCTCAGGAGGCCGTCGTAGCGGGGCGGCATGAGTTCCAGCACAGAAATGGCCGTGCTGGTCCGTTGGATCCCCTCGATTTCCAGGATCTGGTTGGTGATGCGGTAGAGATCGGCCGTACTGCGTGCCACCACCTTTGCCATGAGGTCCGCGTCCCCGGTGGTGGCGTGCACCTCGATGACCTCCGGGATCGAGGCGAGCCCGTCTTCCACCGCGCCTGTCCGGGTCTGGCTGATGGACAGTGAGAGGAAGGCCATCAGGTCATAGCCAAGCGCGGCGGGGTCCAGCCTCCGGCTGAAGGAGCGGAGGGCGCCGCTGCGCTCGAGCCGTGCCAGCCGGGCATGGACCGTGTTCCGTGCGACGCCGAGCGTCCGCGAGAGTGCCAGGGCGCTGGCTTCGGGATCCTTGTCGAGGGCCAGGATGATCCTGCCGTCGAGGGAATCCACGGTGCGGGGGTTCGGGATGGTCATATTTTCACCACAGACAGTAGAAGTTGAGCAGAAGTCCCAATGGGTTGAGCGTATCTTGCAATGTGGGCCGGGTCACAACATGATCGTTCCTCATGACCCGTGATCAGCTCCTGACCGCACCGGACACCGCGCTTCCCACCCTTCGTGGCGCTGTGGCCGGACTTCCGTCCTACGTTCCGGGCCGGCGCAGCGCCGGCATGGCAGCCCTCGCCAGCAACGAAAGCCACTACGAACCACTGCCCGCTGCCACCGCCGCGGTGGCCGCAGCGGCCGGTACTATGAACCGCTACCCTGACAGTGCCGCCGTCGAACTCCGTGAACGGATTGCGCAACACCTCGGCGTCACGGCCGGAGAGGTCGCGGTGGGGCCCGGCAGCGTCGGCGTCCTCCAACAGATCGTCACCGGACTTTGCGACGCCGGAGATGAAGTGATCTTCGCGTGGCGCTCCTTCGAGGCCTACCCCATCCTGATTGAGCTGGCAGGCGCCCGGCCGGTCCGCGTTCCACTGGACGGCGCTGAGGGCCACGACCTCGATGCCATGGCCGCGGCCGTCACTGCCCGCACGAAGGTCATCCTGCTGTGCACTCCCAACAATCCCACCGGCGTGCCGATCAGCCATGAACGCATCGAGGCGTTCCTGCAATCCGTCCGCTCGGACATCCTCGTGGTGATCGACGAGGCCTACGTGGAATACGCCGAAGCGGGCAGCGGCCCCGATTCCCTGGCGCTCTACCGCCAGTACCCGAACGTCTGCATCCTGCGCACCTTCTCGAAGGCCTACGGGCTCGCCGGCCTGCGCGTGGGATACGCCGTGGCGGCGCCAGGCATCGCTGAGGGGCTGCGCCGGACCGCCCTTCCCTTCTCCGTGAGCGCGCTGGCCCAGAAGGCGGCCGTCGCGTCGCTGGACGCCGGAGAGGAGATGGAAGCCCGGGTCACCGCCGTCAAGCAGGAGCGCGCCCGGATGGCGGCCCAGCTGGAGGCCCAGGGCTGGAAGCTGCAGGCGAGCCAGGGCAACTTCCTGTGGATCCGTGCGGATGACCGCCTCCAGGCGAGGCTGGTGGATGCGTTTGACCGCGCGGGCATCCTGGTCCGGGCGTACCAGGGGGACGGTGTGCGGATCACCGTTGCCGACCCGGCCTCCAACGATCGCGTGCTCGGGCTTTTGGAAACCCACGCAGCCTCGACAAACGACTGACCTGAAACCTCATCCGTTCCACTAACAACCAGAGGACTCTCCATGGAACAACAGACAAAGACGTCTGCCCGCCCACTCGGCGCCGCACTCAAACCCCGCCAGCTCACCATGATGGGGCTCGGAAGCGCCATCGGCGCGGGCCTCTTCATTGGCTCCGGCGCGGGCATCCAGGCTGCCGGCCCGGCCGTGCTGATCTCCTACCTCGTGGCCGGCACCCTCATCATCCTGGTGATGTGGGCCCTCGGCGAGATGGCCGCCGCCAATCCGGACAGCGGCGCCTTCTCCGTCTATACCGCCAAGGCCTACGGGCCTGTGGCCGGTGCCACGGTGGGCTGGCTCTGGTGGCTGCAGCTCGTGGTGGTCATCGCGGCCGAAGCGCTCGGTGCGGCAGGCCTGCTTTCCACCATCTTCCCGCCACTCCCGGTGTGGCTGATGGCCTTCGTGTTCATCGTGGTGCTCACCGCTGTGAACCTCACCAGCGTGAAGAACTTCGGCGAGTTCGAGTTCTGGTTCGCCCTGCTCAAGGTCGCAGCAATCGTCGGGTTCCTCCTGGTGGGCGCGGCCCTGCTGTTTGGCTGGCTGCCGGGCGTGCAGTCGCCGGGCCTGGCCAACTTCACCGGAGACGGATTCGCGCCCGATGGCTTCGCCGGGATCGCCACGGCACTTTTCGTGGTGGCATTTGCGTTCGGCGGCACCGAGATCGTGTCCGTGGCGGCAGCTGAGACCGCCGAGCCTGCCCGCAGCGTGCGGACAGCAGTCCGGACCGTGCTGTGGCGCATCCTGGTCTTCTACATCGGTGCGATCTTCGTTATTGCGGCTGTGGTTCCCGTGGGTTCGGCGGGGCTGAAGAGCCCGTTCGCCGCCGTGCTGGAAGCCGCGGGCATGCCCGGCGCCGCCACCGCCATCACCCTGGTGGCCGTCGCAGCACTCCTCTCCGCCCTCAACGCCAACCTGTACGGTGCGTCCCGGATGGCGTTCTCCCTCGCCGAGCGGGGTGAAGCGCCGCGTCTGCTCGCTTCCGTGTCCAAGGCGCGTGTCCCGGTTGTCGCAGTCCTGGCCAGCGTCGCTTTCGGCGTTGTCACGGTTGTGCTGGAGTTGGCCTTCCCGGAGAAGGTCCTTCCCATCCTGCTCAACATCGTGGGTTCGACGTGCCTGCTGGTGTGGACGTCCGCGCTCCTCGCCCAGCTCGCGCTGCGCCTCCGCGCCGACCGCGAGGGAACGGAGCTTCCCCTGCGGATGCCCGGCTTCCCGTGGCTCACCTGCTTTGGCCTGCTCATCCTCGCGGCGATCTTCACGGTGGGCTTCATCGGCGAGGATTCCCGCCCCCAGCTCCTGAGCACTTTCGGACTCGTCGCGCTCTTGGCTGTGGCGAACTGGCTCCACCACCGTTCCGGCAAGGTTTCGCCGGTTGTCGAGTCTTCGGACCGAGCCAAGGACCCGGTTCTCATCGACTGAATCTTGTGCCGTCAACCAGTTGGCGGTTCACGGCATACGAAGGGCGCGTCCGGTCTGGCCGGGCGCGCCCTTTGCCATGCATGCCGGGGTGGCGATGTTGCCGGGCTAAAGGCGGTACGTGGCCGCGCTGGCTCCGGCCGCACATCCGAACGCTGGAGACGGCCAAGCGACGCTAGCGCTGCGGCACATCAGGGCCCAAATCCTCTTGCATGGGAACCGAAGGCAATTTTCAGGATTTTTTACTGAAAATATATTTTCTGTAGACATTCGTGAAAACCTATGTCATCGTGTATCTATCAAACCGCTTCAAGAGGAGGCAACAGTGAGCTCGCGAGTCCCAGCCCAGCGTTCATTGCACCTGATCGACATCGAGAACCTAATTGGAGCGGGGCAGTTCCTGCCCGAGGCCGCTGCCACCGCTCTGAGCGCCTATCGAAACTTGGTTCGTGTGGCGGGGGACGATCATGAAATAGTTGGCGTGTCGAGTCGTCGGGCCCTGCTCGCTGTTTACTCGTCAGGGTTTAGAGGGCGCGTTGTCTATGCCGAAGGCCGCGATGGAGCGGATCGCGCTTTACTTGAAGTCCTGATCAGCGAAAGCGTGCCCGAGCGCTTCGGAAAGCTCTACTGTGCTTCGGGGGATGGCATATTTGCGGAAGTGGTGGCGCTCATGGGACTTCGCGGCGTACATGTGACCGTCGTGGCCAATCCAAAGGGGTTGGCTAAACGGCTTAGACTCGCGGCAGGAGACGTGCTGTCGATTGATATTTGGGCGAACGACGAGGAGGCGGCGTAGTGGAAAGTCGGGGGACTAGGCAACATGTTTCGCCGTCGCAAGTCGCCGCCCTGGCTGGTGTAGCTCCTTCAACAGTCAGTAATTGGCGTGCGCGTTCAAGCTCTTTTCCTTCTCCTTCCGGGGGAAGTAGCGCCCGTCCACTGTTCGACATGGATGAAATCCTGACTTGGCTGAAGAGTTCGGGCAAAGTCATGGCACTTCCTGAAAAAAGTGCCACTGCCCTAAGGGTTGGTGCTTTGTTGCAGCGCCTTGCCCCTACGGCAGACCACTTGGCGCTGATGCTCCCGCTTATGTGCATAGCTCATGCCGTTCGGTCGGGACGTTTGGTCCTCAAGATTGGCGATTTAACCGAGGTCTCGGTTCTCAAGAAGCTGAGAAAGGCGGCCCTAAAGCTGCCCCATGCTGACTCTGTGATCAAAGAGGCAGTTGAGGATAGTCTCGAATTTTTTGTTGGCCATGAGACCGTTTTGTTGACCTTGTGGAGACTTTTTCTTGAGCAGGATCTACACACGCTTGAGGAGGAACTGCTGCGAGCCGCCCGGAAGGCAGCTCGGCAATCGCAGTATTCGGGGGACCCGAGAGACCTAGCCGAGTTGCTCACTGGCCTGTTTGGTCCGGTAACGGGCCGCTTTGGTGATCTTGCATGTGGATACGGTGAGGTGCTCTCGTTGCTTGCCGATTCAAACTCCAGGGCGGAGCTCCATGGAATTGATGTCGATACTCGCGCCGTAACCGTCTCTTCCTGCCGTATGTTTCTTCGCGACGTTCAAGCTCAAGTAACTCTGGCGGACGTTCTGACCCGCGAAGGCAGTCACTATGACGCCCTCGTTTTGTCACCGCCTTTGGGCCTGCGGCTGAGTGAGCACCGAAGCTTGGAATCCGGCGTGTTTCCTTTCGGATTGCCTAAGGACCGCAGCATGGACCTAGGCTGGCCGCAAATTGCTATTGAACGTCTCCATGCAGATGGAACTGCGGCCGTCGTGGTCCCAGCGACTTCTCTATATAGGGCAGGCAAGACTCGCGAGATCAGACAGAAGTTGCTAAGCCTCGGGTGTATCGAGGGCGTTATGGGTCTTCCGAGGGGACTACATTTTGGTACAGGCATTGCTTCGGCTGTTCTGATCGTGCGGAAGTCAGGTCAGTCGCGGCGCAAGGGCGAGGTTTTTATGGCCGATCTGGAGTCAGATCAGCGGGGCGGGCTGCGTGGAATTGACCGTGCCATCGAAGACTTCAAGTTGTGGCTTGAAGGGTATCTCATCCCAACGTCCGCCTCTGTGTCGGTGCCTGTCCTGTCACTCCTCGCTCCTGAAGCAAGTCTGAATCCCGCCTACTGGCTGGCGACGGCTAACCCAGTTGATGTTGGAAAGCTCTTGAAGGAATACGATTCCGCAGTGGAAAAATCTCGGAAGAGCTTGCATGACCTTATTGAGGTGAGCTCAAAACCTCGCAGTCTGCGTAGGGTAGGGCCTCATGATTTAGTGAATGTTAGTGAACTAGGCGTTCGTATTATCCGAGGTCTCCCCATACCCGGGAAGGTGGATATTACGGCCTCACTCGGAAATGTCCCGGTATTGACTTCTGAAGGCGTAGACGGTGTCGCTTGGGTTTCTCACTACGCAGATAGCGATGAGATTCCCAGCCAGGTGCGAACTATGGTGGGCGATGTGGCTATTGCAATTCATAACGGTGAGATGCAAATTGCAGTTTGCGAAGAAAGCGGGTTTCTCGTGGACAAAGGCGTTACGCTTTTGCGTCCCGACCCTAATAGCGTTGATTCCTACTATCTGGCTGCTGCACTTCTATCTGAGGCCAATAGCAGCACTGTCGTGGGCAACCTGACGATGCGTATTGACGCTGAGCGACTGCGCGTTCCTAAACTTCCATTTGAGGAGCAGCAAGGCATCGGCAACGAATATAAGGAGGTCCTCCATCTCCGCGAAAGTATTACTGAAGCCTCCGTGGGCATTAGTCAGCTTCAGGAGGCGATGGCGCGTGCAATCGCGTCAGGGACAACCGCATTTGGTTGACCTAAGAACCATTTGCGATTAAAACTTCGTAGGTAAGCGCACTGTTGGATACCTATAACGACTGGCGGGTTACAAAAAACGCTTAGCGACTAAGAACTTTTTGTAACTCAAGGAATGTCCGGGGCGGCGGCTATGTTGCTCGCATGGCTAAAGACGAAGCGACAAGGAAAAAAGCTGCGACAAGGAGGTGTCCGGTCTGTGGGCATGAGGCTTGGCGCATCATTTACGGCATGGTTATGCCCGATGCCAGGGAGCAGTATCCGAAAGCGGAGTTTGCCGGCTGCGTCATGGTGGAAGAACAACGGATCTATCTTGCCACCGGCAAAGTTGAGTGGGGAACGCCGGACTGGGCGTGTCAGAATCCCGAGTGCGGCCACCGCTGGTGGTAGCCGCACCAGTGTTCTAGACCTCGCTGATCTCGTAGACACTTCCCAACGCTGGGAAGTGGATCAGGGTCCGTAACACCGGCTTTCCTGTCGCAGCGAGAACCGCGCCCCGGTAGGCCGCCATTTGGCCAAGGTACTTTTCACGCACATGGCCTTCGGGATCGTTGCCCGGATACGTCTTGTGATCCACAAGCACGAATCCCTCCGGACCCTCAAGCAAAAGGTCGATCCATCCCTCCATCACCCTGTTCTCCGCCCGCCAGCCTATTGCGGCCTCGCGATGCCGAATCCAGCCGGGGAACTCAGAGTCCAGGTACTCCTCGAAGCGCGTTCCTGATGTCACCAGAAGCTCAGGGGCCACCAGATGTCCGATCTTCCAACGCTCAACGATGCGTTCAGCCAGGTCAAGCTGCTGCCCGGCATCGAGGGCGGCGTGTGCCGTGCCGAGGTAGGCATGGACGGCGCTGCCCACGGCGCCCCATTCGTCCGCGCCATGCGCTGCCAAGCGGGAGCCCAGCTCCGCAACCAGGAGCACCGTTGCTTCGTTACCGTCGGAACCCTCGGAGCTGGCGGTGAGGCGCGACGGCAAATGTAGGGCGAGGGGTAGCTGACTCGGCGCATCCGTGAAGCGCGCTGTCCAGGCCGCCGGGGCGGCAGCCTGCTCCACAGGTTCGAGTGTCGCCACCCGGGCAGGAAACGCGGCACCGCCAGCAACGCTCAGAGTGCCCGAGGTGCCGGGCCCCTCGGGTTCCCCCGACCGGTCGGCGTCGGAATCGTTGGCTTCGGACTCCTCGGCCACAGACCAGGACAGCAGGGACTCGACACCGAGATTGTTCAGCAGGCCGGGGATGTTGCCCTTCCCCGTCAGCACATTGGTCTCTACAGCCCTGGTCATGCCGACGTACATCAGTCGAGACATGTTCCGCCGCTCGCGCTCCTCGGCGTTCAAGGCCACTTGGCTTTGCTTGCCGCGGGCATCGAGCGGTGAGCCCGAATAGGGGAACGGACTGGGCCAGAAGCGAATCCAGCGTCCGGCGAGGGGCTGCTCAAGATCGAGGGTTCCGTCCTGCTCCACAGCGGCACCGAAGGCCGCGAAGCGAAGGTCCTTGTCCAGTGCCTCCATGACCACGACAGGCCACTCCAGCCCCTTGGCTTTGTGGTAGGTGAGGACGTTGACGACGTCCGGGCCTGCGTTCTCAGCCGACTGCTGCTGTTCCGAGCCGAAGAAAGTTAGGAATCCTCGCAAGGTGGCGGGCGAGTGGAGCGCCAGGCAACGCTCGTAGTAGTCCTCGAGGGTGCCGCGGAATGCGTCGAGGTTGCGCAGTCGTGTGGCAGGGGCAGACCAGGAGTTGATAAGCCGCGGAAGACCGAGCACACCCACCACGGCTTCGAAGACTTCCGTCGGTGTAGCCGTTTTGGCCGGCGTTCGCAGGGCGTCCAATGATGTCAGCAGAGGTTCCGTATTCCAGCGTTCAAGCACCGGTGCGGGGTCGACGGCGGGCAACAGTTCCTGCTGCCACATCCCGTTCGCGGGATGGTCAGGATGGAGGGCAACGATTTCGGTGAGCGCGACGGTGTCGTAGCCGTCCGCGACATAGGCCATGCCGGCGCGGGCCAGCTGGATCTCGCGGGCCTCGGCGAGCTTGCGCGGATTGCGGCTTGCGCGGATGCCCAAGGCATCAAGGGCAGCCGAGAGCGCTTCGACGTCGGCATTGGACCGGGTCAGCACAGCAACGTCTCCCGGCTGGATCTCGGCGCGGCGCGCCAGAAAATCAGCGACGCCGGCCGCCGTCGCACGCAAGCGCTCGGCGTCGTTGCTTTGCGGACGCGTCCACGCCTCGAGGTTTCCGGTGGACCAACCTTTGTGATCTTCCGGCAGCTCCAGGTGAACGGTTTCGTGCGCCATTCCGTGTTGCGCGAATACGGGCTCGAAAACGGCATTGGACAGATCGACGACGGCTTGGTGGGACCGCCAGGAATGCGAAAGCTGCCGCCTCGTGGGCACACGATCCACCACAGCCTGCATAAGGTCCGGATCGGTGCCGCGGAATTCGTAAATCGATTGCTTCGGATCGCCGACCCACACGGCTTCCTTTACCAAGCGGCCGAGCTGGAGGAAGAGCTCAAGCTGGAGCGGGCTCGTGTCCTGGAACTCGTCCACAACCAGGAAGCTGATGCGCCTCGCGAACGATGCGCGGAAGGCTTCGCTCTCCCGGGCCAGCCGGAGGACGAGCGTCTCCTGGTCCACGAAGTCCATGAGTCCATGAAGTCGTTTGAACTCGGCGTAGGTCCTGAGGCATTCAGCGGCACAGGCAAAGATGCGCCGGATGTATTCCTCCAAGTCCGAATGGAACGCCGGGTTGGAGAGGAGCCCCTCGTGAATGCGCTCGCGCAGGTCCCAAAAGATGGACTTGATCGGGGCGGCAGGGGCGGACGCGATGAAGCCGCGCCAGATCTCCCACGGGGTTTCGGCGACGGTGACCGCCTGATCGATCTTTTGGATCACCTTGGGGTACTGCTCGTTGAAACCCTTCGTGTTGATTTTCGCCGCTTTGCCGTCTGGGCCGATCCCAGTCTTCGCAAGAGTGTCGAGCTGTGCGCGCCGCTCAACAAACTCCCGGCGCCATGCCTCTCGATAGTCCTGGCCCGGGTCGTCCAGTAATTCCCGCAGCCCGCGCCAGGAACGCTCTGCGCAGGCAACAAGATCGTCCGCATTTAGGAGGTTGGTCCGGGCGGCGTCGACGATCCCGCGAACAGTCTCCTCCCACGGCTGTGCGTCCCGCGCCCCGTTTCCATCCGTACCCATTCGGCGCGCGATGGGCAGGATGTCTGTCCCATGCTCAGCGAGGATGGCGTCAGTGGCTAGGTGGAAGATCCCTTGGAGTTGCTCGTCACCGATTACTTCGAGCGCGGGGGAGAGCCCTGCATCGATCGCGTGCTCCTGGAGCAGTTTTCCGCAGACGCTGTTCACGGTCCCAATAAGGCTTGCGGGCAGTTGCTGTGCTGCGAGCTGTAGTGACTCCGCGAGACTGGCTTCTCCGGTGGAGGCGGCAGCTCCAGATTGCTCCAGAAGCCGCGCCCCGATGCGCTCCTTCAGCTCACCTGCCGCCTTCCTGGTGAAGGTGGTCGCCATGACGGCGCTGGCGGGCAATCCGTCCTCGATCTTCTCCGCGATCACCTGGGTGAGATGGAAAGTCTTCCCGGTTCCGGCACTCGCCGAGACCATGGTGACGTTGTCCAGCAGGTTCATGAGAAGTCCCCCTTCAATCCGCAGAGCACACCGAAGTCGCAGAAACGGCACGGCGGCTTGATGTGGTGCCGGCCGGCGTCGGCGTCAACTTGCGCGCGGTCAGGCGCATCCTCGGCGCGGGCGTCGTCGGCTGGCTGCGTTGCTGTGATCCGGCCGGCGAGCACCTCCTCGATGGTGAATTCTGCCGCGGCCACTGCCTGTGTCCAAAGCTGTTCGGGTCCTTGGGCCCGGGGCAGAGGGGTGCCGAAGTGCGTATGGGCCGAGGCGAAAGCGCCCTGTTTGAGGAGGTAGAACGCCGTCGGATCATCGGGTGGGGTGTCGCCGGAGTGGAGAGCCCACTGGTAGAGGGCCAGCTGGAGGGCAGTGCCCTGCTGGATTTCCTCGCGGCGGTATTTGGCGTTGTTGGTCCATTTGAGGTCGACGACGACGGTGCGGCCTTCGGTATCTATACCCACCGCGTCTGCGCTGCCTTTCATGGGGACGCTGAATTCTTCGTCGGCGGCGGACAACCGGATTTCCTTCTCGAAAGCCTGTTCAACCTCCTGGAGAGTTATGCCGCCGCGTGAAAGCTGGGTGAAGAAGGTGCTGATCGAAGCCACGAGCGTGGCGGTGACGGCGGCTCGGCGGCGGCGCTGGCCCGGCAGCAGCAACTCTGAAGCGTAGTGGGGCATTAGTTCGTCGACGGTTTGCCGGATCTCTGTTTCGTCCGGAACTGCGCGGTTCTCCGCGCGAAGGCGACTGTGGAGGACCTCGACTACCTTGTGCGCGAAGCTCCCGAGCATCTGGTTGTCTGTCGGGATACTGGCGGCGTCGGCTACGTGCAGTTGTGACTTCTTTTCAAGCACCCAGGCGAGGGAACAACCAAGAAGAGTCGACAGCTGGCTGAAGGACAGGCGATCGGGCCGGAGTGAGGGGTTGGCGTCCACTTCCTGGACCGGTGCGGGCTGAACCGGGCGATGCGGATCCACGCGAACCAGCAAGGTGCTCCGTCCAGCAAACTGCCAGTGCCCATCAGGACCCGTGAGCGCTCCGGGTTTGATGCTGAGTCGTTCGAGCCGTTCGGGGAGGGATCCTGCAACGCCATCGACCCGGACCGGCTGGGCGGCGACAAGCGCCTCAAGGAGCGGGTTGCCTTCGGTGCGTTCACCATTGAGCTGCTCGACCTGGACGATGACCAGGTTCCGGCAACGGCCGGCGGCGGCGAGAGTCTGCTCAATCGACAGAGCCGCAAGGTGTTCCGGCGACGGCACGTGCACGCCCACCCTGGCGAGGGTCTCGACGTCATGGGCGTCCCAACGCCGCCCCGGCGCCGTGGAAGCGTTGCGGAAGCCCCACCACAGGACGTTCTGGACGTCTTCGCCGAGTTCGTGCAGGTGGTTGAGCCGGAGCCAGGGGCTGGCTTCTGCGGCAACCAAAGGGTTGGACGTCGGAGTCACCACGGCCGAGACGATGCGCAGCAGCTCGCGGCGGGAGACACGCGGGAGGGGCGCGACGAGCTCCAGTATCCGCTGGAGTTGGGTGGACGCGGACTGCAAGACGGGGTCGACGGCGGCGCGGGCCCGCAGCCGGCCTGCGAGCCACATCGCGGTCCCTGCCAGTTTGGCTCCACTGACGGTGTCGCCGTTGATCAGCTCGGAGTTGAACGTGCGGTCGAGGACGGTGGCCAGCTCGGGGCCCAGATGATCGTCGTCGGAGATCTTTTGGATGGCTTCCTGCCACGCTTCGCCCCCGATACCGGGCGCCTGTTGGAGCGCGTGCAGGAGGTGACTAGCCGCTTTCCGTTTGACGGGGCTGCCGGGGAGTGTCAGGAATTCAGCGAGGAGCCGAACGTCGGCCGGGGCCCAGATGAGCTCGAAGAACAGTGGAATCAGCTGGTCCTGTGCCCGCCAGGGGGAGCGAGCGCCCACGCCGAGGCGGGGCAGTCCATGCCCAGCGAGGTACTGGTCAAGGACGGAGGTACTGTCCGAGCACACCACCGCGGTGCTGGCGTTGTCTCCGTTGGCAAGCCAGCGGGCTGTTTGCTCGGATGCGTCCCACTCGGTTTCGGCGGTGAGGACCGTTAGGTGTGGCTGGACGGTTGCGTGGGGCGCATCACCGACGCGGACGCCATGCCCTCGAAGCTTGGCGATAATACGTTGCCAGATAGCCGGGAAGGACGTCTCGGGGTGTTGGAGGATCAGTTGTTCGATCCCGAGCGGCAGAGGAGTATTGAGGGCTTCGAGCAGCTCCAAGGTGTCGTCTGCGAGCGAGGGGGCCAGGTACCCGGCGGCACGTTCCGCAGCGGCGAGTGTGCGAAGCAACGGCGAAGGATCCGTGAGGTCCGGATCATCTTCCGGCAGCGTGCCGTCCCAGCCGTTGCTGACAGCGTCGTCCCGGCCGTCGAGGAGCTCACGTGCGGTGGACCATGGATCCACCGCGAGCGAGTCGTGGAACCATTCGCCTGGTGTGTCAATTGACTGCAGGCGTTGCAGGTACTGGCTGACGCGCTCCGCATGCGGGGTGTCGGGGCGGGTGATGCCCAGCCGTGTCTGCAGCAGGGTGGTGAAACCCTTGCGGCCCACCCGCACATGGTTGAGACCAGGTTGGGTGTAGGCCCACGGCGCCCGGTCCAGAAACCACCCGAACTCAACGATCATTGTTGCCCCCAAGCTTTGTTGCTGGCTGTTGTTCCACGGTATGGCAGGGGCCTGACAGGATTGCTATCGACTCACCGTGCCGTTTTCTTAGCCGCTGTCCCCGCCAGACTCTGCGGCGGCGGCAAGCAGACGGTCAAAGCTCGTTATCCCATAGTCAGGAGGGGTGGCCGTGATGACGACCCGCGTTGTCCGGACCACGTTGTCCACACGCTTCACCGCGGGATTCCGCAGCGGCACAGCCGGTTGCTCCCTGACTGCCTGGAGCTCCAGCCCGGGAACACCGTTGACGAGCAGCGGGAGGGGTTCGCCGTTTTCGATCAGGGCCCTGAACTGTTGGGCCGACAACCGGTGGGCAATATTTCCTGTCAGCCCCACAATTATGTCGTTGACAGTTGCGGTCAGGTCCTCCAGAAATTTGCGTTCGGCAGAGGCCTTCCCCTTAATCGCGAGCGCCGTGAAGACGACGGCGAAGGCAGCGGTAAAGAGAGTGAATGCTCCACCGCTCCTGAGGCCGGGCACGAAGATCATGAGGACCAGGCACAGCACTGCGCCGATGATGGCGCACCCAATGAACAAGTTTCCGCCGTCCTGCGCTGGCCGGCCGCTCCACTGTTCGGACGTAAAGCTGCTGAGCACGATCCGCTCCGGCTGGGGATTTGGCATTACTTGTCTCCTTTCGCTTCCAGCAGGGCTTCGGCCAAGATGATGGCGTGCCGTGCGTCCTGGAGATCGCTGCGCAGGCCCGGGTCCGGGTTTACCACTGCAGCCGCGTCCGCCATCCCGCTGAGTTCGCCGATCGCCCTGCTGAGGTTCTCGCGCTCCTGCGAGAGCATCCTGGACGACGTCAGCTTGATCTTGCTCTTCTCCAGCCCGTTCAGGGATCTGTTGATCTCCTCGCAGCGTGCCCGGACCGCAGCTAATCGATCCTGGACCCGCTGCGTCCGGCTCCTGAAGAGGGGCTCCATTTTGAGCGCAATCTCGTGGAGCTCGATGATGGCAGCTCTTCGCCCAGGCTTTCCGGCGGTGTCTGCCAACAGCTCGTCGAACGGGCTGAGCCGCCGCTCCCAAAGCTGATGACCGATGTTGTTCTGGCGAAAAAGCAGCGTCAGAATCTCAAGGGTTTTGTTCAGGGTGTCGCGCCGCACGATGAGTTTGGCGCTGGCGGCGTCAAGCCGCCCGATGAACTCCGCGTAGTTGTCCACCTGCGCTGTGCTCTTGAGTGACCATGGCACTTTGTTTGGCTCCGACATCACGCCGCGCCCAAATCGGTGCCGTTGCTCGCCGTGACGCTGCCAAAGTTGTACTCGCGAAGGGACAGGGAACGCTCTGGTTCTTTGAGCAGCGCCATGGTCTTGGATTCGATCTGGCGGATACGTTCGCGGGTCACGCCGTAGACTTTCCCAATCGCATCCAGCGTCTT
Organism: Pseudarthrobacter sp. RHLT3-21; assembly: GCF_059383495.1. Taxonomy (NCBI): domain Bacteria; kingdom Bacillati; phylum Actinomycetota; class Actinomycetes; order Micrococcales; family Micrococcaceae; genus Pseudarthrobacter; species Pseudarthrobacter sp. RHLT3-21. Next base: position 8,630 of record NZ_JBWZCI010000027.1, on the reverse strand, counting down.
TTCCTCGCCATCGTCCAGGCCAAAGCGCATCGCGACGACGCCGGCTTCCCGCTCCTTTAGAGTGTCCAGGACCGCGTGGACCTGGGCTTTGAGCTGTTCCATGACGATGCGGTCTATGACGTCCATGTCCGATGGATCCACCAGCTGGTCCGCCAGCGGCTCCAGGCCACCTCTGCCGTCCGGGACGAGGACGTCCAAGGAATGCACGGACTTGTCCAGGGAGAGAAGATGATCGACTTTATCCGCGGACTGACCCGTGAGCTTGCCGAGCTCTTCAGCGGTGTGGACAAGGCCCTTCTTGGCGGCTTCGCGCTGTACAGACTGCACCTTGTGGATTTGCTCCACCATGTGAACTGGGAGCCTGATGATCCGTCCCTGGTCGGCCAGGGCCCGGGTCACAGCCTGCCGGATCCACCACGTTGCGTACGTGGAGAACTTGAAACCCAGCGTGTAGTCGAACTTGCAGACTGCCCGATGGAGGCCGATGTTGCCCTCCTGGATCAGGTCCAGGAGATCCATGCCCTGATACACGTACTTCTTGACTATGGACACGACCAGCCGGAGGTTGGCGTTGAGCAGAGAATCGGCGGCGTGCTCACCCAACTGTGCGATGGCCCGGAGCTCGCGGGACTCCCGGCGGCCGCGGGGAGTCGAGTCTCCCAGCAGGTGTGTGGCGTAGAGTCCTGCCTCGATCTCCTGGGCAAGCTCCACTTCCTGCTCGGCTGTCAGCAGTTCGGCGCGGCCCGCCCGGCGGAGGTAATCGGACACCGCATCGTCGCTGAAGCCCTCTGTGCTGGCAAGTTCCTCAAGCCACTCCTGGTCTTCAAGATCAAAGGATGAGGGCTGGGGCTCATCAACAGGTTCATCGACCGCGGTTACCGGTGTGGGTTCGGAAACCTGAGGTTCGTCAACCTCCGCCCGTCTGAGGAAGTTCTGCAACCGGTCCAGGTCCGTCTTGATGTCGAAGAAGTCAACGTTGCGCGCGAACGGCAGTACCTGGCCAAGGAATTCCTCGCCCTGCACGTCGGGATCCTCAACGGTGCCGTTGGAGTAGAGAACGACGAGACGGCCGACCCGGCCGTCGGCCTTCTTACGGATGACACGCCCGAGCCGCTGCACCATCTGGCGCTGGCTGCGGTTGGCCGCGACGATGATCCCGAGGTCTGCTTCGGGGACGTCGATGCCTTCATCGAGCAGCCGGGGTGCGGCAAGGATCTGCGACGCGCCGCTGCGGAAGTCCTCCATGCCCTGCCTACGGTCGTCCTTGGCCATCCCGCTGAACAGCGCCGAGGCCTTGGACCCCATAGAGGTGTACAGCTCCTGCGCCCGGCGCGCGGACTCCTGGGTCTGCGTGAAGATGAGCGTCCCGCGGGACGCATCGACCGTCTCCTTCAGGGCTGCCAACGCGTGGTACTTCGTCTTGGCCTCGGCCAGCAGTGTGAGCCGGGACGCCATAGCCCGCATGTACTTGCGTGCAACCGTCGCTTCCCTGCTCGGTGACTCCGATCCGGCGAGCGTGGCTACCGCAGCGATGAACTGGTGGAAGGGCCGCCGGGGGATTCCGGCGTAGGACTCCAGGTTTCGGGCGGCCTCGGACATCGTGCTGGAAAATTCCTCGTAGTCGATCTGCTCGGAGGGCGTCAGATCGACGCCGACGAGAGCGATGTCGAAGGGCGCAATGACCTCGTCCTTCAGGGCCCGGTCGTACCAGAGCTTGTAGATGACTCCACCGAAGTAGGGCGTCAGGAGGTTCTCGTGCTCACCGTCGGACCTCTCATAGGTTGCCGTCAGCCCAAGACGCCACGCGTACCCTTCCTGCAGGGCGCCGGTGAACATGGGAGCCGCATAGCGGTGGCACTCGTCCGCAATAATTAATCCGGCCTTGTGGGTACGGAGCGTTTCCCGGTTGGATGCCGAATGCACGATGGCCACGAGGATGTCGACGTCGTCCAGCGAGTCCGCGCGGCCGTCACCGAGCGCACCACGCCGCGCCTTAGGCAGGTCGCGCTTCAGGGACGCCAGCCATTGGCGCTGGAGCTCAGCCGTGGGCACCAGAATGAGGACCTTAATGCCCTGCCGGACCGCTTCGAAAGCAGCGGCGATTCCCACCCGGGTCTTACCGGAACCGGTGACTGCCTCCACCACGCCCCGGCGGGCGTTGGAGTGCCAAGCCTTCAGCGCTTCCTGCTGCCATCCGTACAGGAAGGCGTAGTCGTAGGAGGCAGGCACTGACGCGGGCGCAACCGCGGTGGGCACCCGCGGAAGCGTCGCGATCGGGTGCGGCCCGGCGTCGACCAGTTCTGGCATTTTCATCCCCCATTGGACGGTTCTGGATCTACTGCCTGAAGACTATGGCGTGGCACCGACATTTAAGGTGAGCAGTGCCACTACCCGTCTTTCAGCGCGGGCTTCCATACTTGGGTCCGCGACAAAGCGGACTTCAGCGCCCGTCCACCCGCCTCCTCCAGCAACCCGGAATCGCCAACCACCACCAGCAGGCTCCGCGCGCGGGACAGCCCGACGTAGAGCTGCTCGGCCGCCCGCTCCATGTCCTTGAATCCGTTGACGCACAGCACCACGACCGACCGCTCCAGCCCCTTGAACCCCAGAACATGGCCGTAGAATTCGGATTCGCCTGCGTGGAAGTCGCGCCAGTATTCTTCGGTGGCTTCGCGTTCGAAGTAATCCAGATGTATTGGATGACGCTCTTTGGTGGTGAGGAGCGCGATCTGGTTGTTGGCCCAGCCTTCGTCGATAAGCGCTTCTACACAGTCTCCGGCGATTTCGAGTGCCTGGTCGGTGGGGCAATCCACGAACCGGACGGGCAGGCCGGTACTTCCCCGCGGCGTGAAGTGTTCGCCGGCAAGTGGTTTGAAAGTGTCCGCTATCTTGCGGGTGTTGCGGAGGTTTTCGTCGATGTGGATGGGCACGAAGGTGGCCATCGGGCCATCGGCGAGGTCCGCCGTCGCGCCTCCCCACCTGCGGTAGACGTCCTGGCGGTCGTCCATGAAGGCATAGACCTCGCCGCGTTCGGGGTCCTTCGTGCAGGCGAGCAGCGCGTCCCACCACAGCGGGGCAAAGTCCTGGGCTTCGTCCACGACGACGGCATCGAGCCGATCCTGCGGATCCATGGTGGCTGCCAGTTCCTTCAGCAGACGGGGCATCTCGACGTCGAAGTAGTCCTGCCCGGAACCGTCCGGAACGCCCAGCCCGCGGACGTACTCGTGGAACTCGCCGGTGAACACGGGCTTGGCCTGGCGCCACGGGGAGACGCGGTCCTGAAGATACTGCCCCAGGCCCTTGTTGTAGCAGAAGAGGCCCACCCGCTTACCCTGTTTGCTGAGCAGGCGGGCCTTTTCGACGGCGAGCCAGGTCTTTCCGCTTCCCGCACCGCCCGTGAAACGGATGCGGGGGAGTGAGCGTGTGGCCTGGAGCAGCACGGCCTGGCGCTCGGTGAGGTGGTCCTGGGTGGCCTCATCTTCCGCCGGATTGCCGGAAAGTCCGACGGCGGTGTCCAGGTTCCCGCTCAGCTTGCGGACAACGCGGTCCACGAAAGCCGCGGCCAGCGGGGAGGCGCCGCCTCCTTCGTTTTCTATCGCCCGGCGCACGAGTTCGGCGGGCGACTTGCTGTCGGTCTGGTCGAGGAAGAGCGTGCGCGGACAGCCGGCCATGGTCCAGTCGCGTGGCACGTCGGTGTAGGGCAGGCTGACCATGTAGACGCTGCGGCTGCTCACGCGGGAACCGAGCTCGTTTTCGAGCCAGTTTTTCAGCGCGTGGAGTGAGCTCTGCGACTGCGCCACGGGGCTCTGAATCTTGCGCTTGTTGGATCGGTCTGACTGGTACCACTGTCCGTCGGCGATGCTGACCTGGCCGCCTTTGACCTCGATGGCGGCCATGCCCACTCCGGGCCAGAGAACCAGCAGGTCTATCTCGTATTCGTTCCGGCCGTCGCGGACTTGGACGGAGTGGGCCAGGACGCACTCGTCCGGGAGGCTGTTCTTCAGTGCCGTCCAGACTGCCTTTTCCGCCTGCTGTCCGTCGCCGAATTCCGGTTCTTCCGGTATGCACCTCATTGTCGCCCCCAAATCAGATGAACCGGTTGTCCGGCCTTGCGCTGATTCAAACGTTAGCGGGGAGCGGCTTCTTCGCCGGCGCGACACGAACACTGCCGGTTAGGGCAGCGTTCCGTCGTGGACTGTCACACTGGACAGTTCAATGACGCCGTCGGCGCACTTCCAATAGTGGAGGCGCCGTGCCGCCGGGACATTCTGTTCGATATAGAGCCGCCAGCAGACGTCCTGGCCGTTGTTGCGGGTCAAGGTAACGGATCCTCCGGAAGCACTAGTACGAAACTGGTGGGCTTCGCGGGCGCTCAGCTTTGCTGGATCATTCACCAGAAGGTCAATTATGGCTTTGAAGGCTTTCTTCTGCTTCTCCTTCGGTTGCTCGCTGAGGCTGGTGAGAAAGTCTTCTCCGAGCCGATAGCGTCCGAGGGCGAGCCGGACCTTGTCGACGGCCGAAATCTGCACCGCCCATGTGGTGTTAAGCAGGAATCGAAAGTTCTCTTCCGGGTCCAGGAATACACTCTCCGGGGTTGCCTCCTCCTTGCGGACACCGCGCAACTTCTTCCTCAAATCGGAGAGCTGCTTGTTTGCGGCGGCCAGGTCACGGCGAAGCCGATCGGCTTCCTGCTGCACACCGGAAAGCTCGGCTGCCTGCTGACGGCCCAGCATGACGTCCGCGTCCAGCTGAGCTGCCTGCACCTGGTGCTGATGGTTCGCCGACCGCAGACCGGTGAGCTCCAGCTCGAGCTGCTGCCGCCTGCCCCGTTCGGCAGCCAGCGCGAGTTCAACGGATTTCAGCGCTGTTGCCCCTGAGCCCGGACTCGGGCTCTGCGCACCCTTGGCTTGCGGGATCAGCCGGGTGTGCGGGGCCTCGGACACCTTCTGCAGAAGATCGCGGCCGGGAACCAGCCAGGGCCCTCCGCCCGGAACGAGCTCAGGAGCGCTTAGCACGGGTTCGGAGTCGTCGACGTCGAGCATCGACAGCCTTATCTGACCGCTTCTTCGGTGGAGCCTAACTGTGACAACTTCACCCACCGTCAGGAGGTCGGCCACTGAATCCAGCTCATTGGAGGAGATGCTGCTGAGAGCTGCCGTGTGGGAGTGTCCGGGAACCAAAGCCAGATCTGCCGAGCCTGACCCCACTGACCGGACAAGCGCCGGCACCAAATCGCCGTCAGTGCGACCTTCGCCCGGGGCAGGCAGTTCGATGGCGGCGATCGAAAAGATTCGTTTCCCTGTGTCGAATTCACCGGAAATGGCCATGCCCTCGCGCAGGATCCAATGCAGCGGGAGGCCAAGCCCGGTGGCCTCCTCTGGCAGGAATACTTGCGACCCGCTGCTTAGTTCCACAACAGCCCGGGAGCCGTCGCGGGCAATGCTTTGGACCAGTCCGGACTCCCGGGGGTCACCTTTGCTGGCCGGACTGGCTGTCTTCCAGCCGCCTGAAAATGCGAGATCCTCGGCGTCGCTGATAATTTTCGCAGTTACGGGCCCGATGTCGGCCCGGCACCGCACAAGCCGAAGAGGGCTGCTGTACGGATCCTGGATCCATTTCACGCCGGGCGGATAAACCCTGGCGGCGCTGCCGAAAATGTGGGTGTCAACGGGGAGGAGGCCCTCAAGTTCATAGGTCGCTGGCCCGTTCGTGATAACCACGACGTCGGCAATCCCCTTTAGTTCCAGCGCGATGCTTTCGCTGTCCAGCCGGGGAGAGTCCTCATCGAAGAACCGGGAGATCACAACCACCGGCCGCAGGCGCGAGGGGTCCAGCAGAAGGGCAGCCAAATCCTGTGGCTTCGGATCCGTGCTGGGACGCGTGGGAGCGACGTCACGTGGCTGTTCGGCGGCAAGAGTGGGCTGAGAAGACTGGCGATGGCGATGACGCTTTGGCATTGCTTGCTCCTCGAACGATTCTCAGCTTGCGCGCCGCAGGTCCCGGACCACGCCGCCGGTTTCGTAGTCCAGGATGACGCCGCCATCGGGACCGGGGCCGCCGGGGAATTCTCCGCTGTGCCACCGGATTTTTTTGGGATCATCGCAGCGCCGGCCGTATCTCAGAGTCTCGAGTAGCTGGTGCCCCGCCTCCACAGCCGGAATGCCTTGCTTGTACCAGTTCGGGACTTCCCCGTCTGGCGCGGACCAACCATTTCTTACGAGGTAGTCGGTATCAATTGGCCACTCGTCAGCGGAAAGGAAGTCCTCCGATACGATCTCGCACCAAACCCCGTCCGCGCTCGGATTGGCCTGAGCGTAGGGCAGGCGTGGTCCGTCACCTTCGTCACCGTAGTCGATACCCAGGAAGGAGTTCCATGGCATGTTGGCGAGCACTTCACTGACCAGTTCGCCCGCCCTCGCCCAGTGTTCTTCGATGGCATTTTCTTCCCTGAGATGGTTGACCATTCCGTCGAACTCATCTTCAACTTCGGGTGGCATGACCGCCCCGATCACCGACTCCCAGGCTCCGAAGTACCGGCGCATTGCGATAACTGACCATCGATCGCGTCCAGCGGCTGCTTCGGCAGTCACCCAACTGTCGTAGCTGGACACATCCTTGGGCGATCCGAAATAGCTGTACACCCTCAAGAAGGTTCGGGATGCCTCCTCATAATCAACTGGGCTGAACCGCTCCTGTGGGGATGGCGGTGTCAGACCAGCGGCCTCAAGGGCAATTGCCCACGAGCCCCGGCCTACCTGCTCGCGAATCACGGACGCCGGAACCAGCCATCCAAGCCCGCTGTTGTCCGGTTCCTGTGCCAGCAGCACGGCTGTATCCCCGTAGTCCGAATAGGAAATTCCGGCCGCTTCCCCTGTTCTGATGGCCTCGGCTGTTTTTTCAACGGTGGCAATGACTTCGGCTATCTGGGACGCAGTTAGTCGCCCTGTTTGCAGCTCCCGGAATTCTGCTACGCCCGGTAAGGGAATTTTCCCGAGCGCATAGCGATAATCGGGGTCCACGCCGCGATGCCGCCCCGTAACGTATAGCAAGCTAAGCGTCTCGATTGACCGCACCTCCGGAACATGGGCCCTCCTGACGTGGGACACCCGGTGGTGATTGTCCTGGAGAAACTCGAATCTTCGGAACAACTCGACAGCGATGTCAACGTCGAGGGGCACTCCGAGGGCAGCCACGACCTTGGGTACGTCCAGGGCGTCGATCCCGGCGCTCATCAGCCGTTCGGCTCGTTCCATTTCCTCAACAAGGAGTTGCGCCGTCACCGAGCACCGTTTCCGGAGTGCTCTTGAACGCTGCTCCTCGCCTTTGTCCGCTACTCGAGTGCTGAGCAGACGCAATAACTGGTAGCTGTCCATATCCAGGGCGGCCGCAATGCACCTCAGGGGGTCGCCGGCGAGGAATGACGTCATGGCTTGAACGATCGGGCTTCCCGGGTCACCGGTAGCCATTGGATCGAAGTGTCCTGTCATGTGGGGATCCCCTCGGGTGATGTGTCAATTGTGTGCTTGATTCGCCGCGGCCTGCGCCGATGCACAGTCATCCCGCATTTCTCAGAGTCTGAACTTCGCCGGCCAGAGCGTGTTCGATGGTCACGCCGTGGTCCCGTTCCGGTCCGCTGATGGGCTGCCGGGTGCCCCAACGGAGCTGCCATGGATCAGGGCACAGCCGCCCATACCTCAGGCCGTTGAGGAGTTGATGCCCCGCCTCGTGGAAGGGCACTTTCTCCTTGCACCAGTTTGGAACCTCGTCATCCGGTGTAATCCAACCTTCTGACTTCAAAAGATCTGCATCGACCGGCCACTGATCGGCAGGCAACAATCCCTCGGAGACTACCTCGCACCAAATGCCGTCGGCCCCGCGCGTAGCCTCCGCATAGGGCCGCAGTGATACATCGGCGTCGCCGTACTGGATATGCAGAGACCTGTTACGGGGCATGTTCGCCAGCAGTTCGCTGATGTAGTCGCCCGCGCGCACCCAGGCCGCTTCCAACGCTGAATCCGTGCAATCGAAGAGGGTTGCATCATCAGAGCCAGGATATGAACTGGAACCCTTCTCGCACCCTGCATCGCCCTGGTAATCCAGAACCTGACCGAGAGCCTCATTCCAGCCGCCATAGTGGTCTATGACCTCCAGTGCTGACGGACGGTTGCCTCCCAGTGCAGTCTCCGCTGTGACCCAGCGGTCATAAACCTCGAGAGTTAACGGAGAGTCAAAGTCGGTACATTCTTCGGAGTAATCGCTGAGCGCCGCGACGAAGGCGTCTGCTCCCAAACGATCAGCGGCTTTGAGTAGCTTCAGCCGGACTGTGTTCAGGGCCTGCTCCCAGCTTCCAGCACCGAGGCGTCGCACCAGGGTTGAGGCAGGTGGAGGCCATGGGTAGGTGTCATCGGAGATGTAATCTCTGAGGCGCCTTGCAAGTAAGTCCGCCGTCGCATCATATTCCGTGACGGACAGGGACGTGGCGGCACGTGCACGGATGGCTAACTTGGTGGTCTCAGCGACCGCTAAGCCTGAATCCACCGGTCCGCTGGGGCGGGTAGCCCGTTTCTGAATTTTGGCGGTTTTCCTATCTCGGGCAGGGCGGCGTTCCGGGCCTTTCTACCCTTCGGTGT